>NZ_JDSS02000006.1:94953-125600 GCF_000584955.1 Candidatus Accumulibacter vicinus | reverse complement strand
GGCCGCCGGCCGGGTCCAGTGGGGGGGCGCTTGCCGCCCAGACGGCTGCGGTGGTCAGGAACCACAGGGAAGAGAGGCAGCAACGCAGTAAATTTCTCATCTTTCGTCTCCTGGGCAGCGGGTGCTGCGGTTGAAACTGTTGTTTGGACAGCCGGCTGATATCCGAGATAAGTATATAGGCCGACGGCGGAAAAATAACAATCCGGCGATGAGACCGGCCAATGCGCCGCCCGTCGCGGCGACGAACGCCCCACGGTACGCCGCGTCCAGCATTCCATTGTCAAAGAGATTGAACGAGTAATGGACGGCGGCGATTCGCCAGCGCTCCGTATCGCGCGCCACGGTGGCAGTCCAGAAGGTGGTCAGTTCCAGTTCGAGGCCATCGGCGAACGCGTAATGGTCCTGGGAGCGGCCATGCGTTACGGCAATCTCGCCGTAATACCGAATATCCGGAGACATCTCGACAGTCGATTGCAGGGATTTGATCGACGGGGCATAGCCGATCATCTTGTCGAGGTACGTAGCGAGCGCGGCCTTACCGACGACCGTTTCCCCGTTCTTGGAGATCATCAGGTGGTTTTCGGTGGCGCTATCGATCAGGGTGACCTTGTCGCGATCGCGGACAGCACGCTCGACGCTGGCGAAGACTTCGCGGATCGCGCGCTCGTCGCCGGCCAGTGCCGGAGCCGCCAGGACAAGCACGCCCGCAAGGGTGGCGATTCGCAGGTCCATGGGTTAAGGTGGAAGTCGCGTCAGCGACTCATGAATCTCCCCTCCCCACTCGCTGGGGAGGGGCCGGGGGGTGAGATGGGGAATTCGCAGAGCATGCTCTGCGCCCATCGAACGACTTTGGCGTGCAAGCCGGAATGCACCCTGCAAGGGAGGGAAACGGTCATGACTTGCATGATCGAGGGGGTCTGAAAAAGTCATGACCGTTATTGCCGCCTGAGGTAGTTGAAGAAGCGATAGAGCACTGGTGCGATGTGCGGGCCGCGAAAGAAATGGTCGTAACCGAGGAAGGGGATCGTCAGACCGGCGTCGATCACGGTGCGACGACAAGCGACCATGCCGTCGTTCGGGCCGCGGTCGCGGATCGCCCGATAGCGGTTGATCAGCGACTTGTGGATATGGCTGGGCAAGGGAATCGCCGACAGGTTGAACACTTTGAGGTGGGGTGGCAGCCGCAAGGGTTCACGCCAGTAATCGTGGGTCGTCGAAAGTTCGCGCAGCAGATCGAAGCGGCTTCCGAATGCTCGGCAAATCGCCTGGAACTTGAGCCGCCGCGCCGGCGTGGCGATATCGAAGTCGGCGAGGTCGCAGCCTTCGACCAGGCCGCAGATATTGATCCAGCCGGCGATTCGGTCGATCACCGCGGCGCCCGCGTGATGCTGCAAGTAGGCGCGGAAGTCGGCGGCGCCCTTGCTCGCAGTGAGAAGCCAGACCCGTTCGGCTTGTTCGCGCTCAAGGTGATCGCGAATGATGCAGGCGTTCTCGGTGACGGTTCCCAGGCTCAGGATCGGGATGGTTTCGACAGCGAAGCCGCACGCGCCCGCAATGCCGATGGACAGCGCCGCATCTCCGCCGACTTCCGGGTAGTGCCGGTAAAAGAGCGCCGGGATCACCAGGATCTTGGCGCCCGCCGGGCCGGATGCCGTGACGATCGGCTCGGCATCGATCCTGGACAGGAAATCGGCGTTTGCCGGCGCCGTCCGCAAGGCTTCGTAGAGTGCCATCGTCGATACGTCGAGTCCGTGCTCCCGTGTCAATTCGATCAAGCGCTCGACCCCTGGAACGGCTCCGTCGAAACTGCGAACAAGGGGTGCGACTTCCTGCGCGAGGTGCACTTCATCGACGGGCGGTGACAGGTAGTACTGGACCATTCAGTCACTCCTGGCCAATGGTGTTCTCGACCAACCGAATCGCCAAAGGAATGCGGGCAGCGATGGGTACCCGATCAAGAATTCGCCGGGAAGGGGTTTGCCGCATCAGAGTACGGCGATCTCGGGCAGCACCGGCCGCCCGTCGAGGCCGGGCGGGTCGCCGTAGGCGACAGTATAGACCGTCATCCGGTAGTGCGACGGGCAGAAGCGGGCGATGATCTCTTGCAGACCTGGATCGTGGGTGGAGACGCCCATCGTCAGTACCGCCGTTCTGCACATCGCGAGGGCGTCGGCAACGAGTTCCGTCAGCATGGGGGCATGCTTCGCGTCAGCGGCCAGAAAGGCAAGATACGTCTGGTCGACCGCCTGGCCGGGGCGCGGCAGCGTGACTTGTCGGCGCGCTGCCGCAACAGCGTTGTACAGCGGCCGCAAAGCGGCGAGCGGTTGGCGGTAGGAGCGGGCGACAACCTGCTTGTAGTCGTTCTGGTTCCACAGTGCCATGCATGCCGCGGGCTTGCCCAAGGCGTCACGGCAGACGAAGAAATCGGCGCCGGTCGCGACCAGGGTCATCGGGTTCAGTACCGGCGAGAACTGGCGCGATGCAGCCGCGGCGTTGTGCAAGGCGCATACCGCGGCATCCTCATCCGGACGCATCGGGTGCCAGTGGCCCAACACCTTTCCCCGCACGCGCGGCATGGCCAGCGCGATCACTTCGCCCACCTCGACGTACCGGGGCAGGCCTTTCAGGTTCCCTTCGAGCAGGCGTCGGGCGGGCCGGTTCTCGGAGGCGATACAGGTGTAGCAGAACCCGGAGGAACCTTGTTCCCCCGCTGCGAACGCCGCGGCATAGCCGTCGCGCAGTGCCCGCACCCGCCGTCGGTAGCCGGCATCGATCCGGAGCGCACCGAGGTAGCCGGTCTGCACCGGATGGCCGTTGAGATGAACCGGATGTTCGGAGCGCACGAACATGCCGACGGCGCGATCGCCGTCGCGTGCGATCACCGCAAGGTCGCAGCCGAAGCGGTTCATTCCCCCGAAGAACGAGGGTTCGCGTTCGACGGCCATCGTCACCCACGAGGCCATGCTGTGTGCACGCAGCAGCGCCCGCAGTTCGGCGTCGTCAGCCGGGGTGGCGGGAGCGAAACGGATCATGCCGACCCAGCCATGCGGCCAGACCAGGTCTCGTCGCCGAGGGGATAGCCGTTGCGTCGCGACACGTCCTGGCGATGCATCAGATTGATCGGCAGGTAGTTGCGCAGCATGAAGAAGTCACTGCGGTTGTCCAGTCCCCGTTTCAGGATGCTCGGCCAGCCGTAGAAGCGGCGGCGGGCGGCCAGGCAACCCCCGGTGACCGCCGCGGGGGTCAGTCGTTGTGGCCGGAACGGCACCTCGTTGTAACAGTACGCGGGGTCCAGCCACCAGGCGTCGTAACGCAGGCGGCCCTCCTCCTGCAACCGGCGGTAAAGTGGCGTGCCCGGGAACGGCGTCATGTGGTTGAACGCCGCGATGTACATGCCTTCGGAAATCGCCATATCCACGGCGGTATCGAAGGACGACTCGACATCGTTGTCGTAACCGAAGACGAAGGTGCCGTAGACCGCGATGCCGTGCCTGCGCAGGTTGGCAAGGGCGACGCGATAGCCGCCTTTCATCAGGTTGAAGCGCTTGTTCATCTGCCGCAGATTGTCGGCATCCAGCGATTCGAAGCCGATCAGCACGCCCTTGCAGCCGCTTCTCGCCAGCAGCGACAGGAACTCCTCGTCGTGCGCGGCATTGATGCTGAGCTGGGTGATCCAGCGGATGTCCAGGCGGGCGAGTTCGGGCAGGAGTTCCTTGCCGGCCTTGAGATCGCCGGCGAAATTGTCGTCGACGAAGAAAAACAGACGCTTCCTGCCCTTGAGCGCGCGCAGTTCATCGATGACGCCAGCGATCGGCCGATTGCGATGGCTGCGACCGAAGAACGACTGGATCGAGCAGAACTCGCAAGGGAATCGGCAGCCGCGACCGGTTTCGATCAGACCGATGGGCAGGTAACGACGATCGGCAAACAGGGAACGATCGACGCGGATCGCCGCGAGGTTGCCGCGCTCGGCGGCATAGCGTGGGCGCAGGGTGCGGTGGGCCAGGTCGTCGAGCACTTCGACCCAGATGCCTTCGGCCTCGCCGACGACGACCGCATCGGCAAAACGTTGCGCCTCATCAGGCAGGGCGCTCGGGTGGAAGCCACCGACCACTACCGGCACGCCGCGCCGGCGATACTCGCTGGCGATCTGGTACGCGCGCCGTGCCGTGTAGGTCTCGACCGGCATTGCGACCGCGTCGCATGGGCGGTCATAGTCGATCGCCTCCATGCGGTCATCGAAGAAGGCCAGTTCGACGCTCTTCGGCGTCAGGCCGGCGAGCGTGGCAATCGGCAGGGGTTCCATCTGCCAGGAGCGGATGTAGGACTCCCCGGCACGATGGCCGATGGCCGGCTGGATCAGGGTCAACCGCATACGACTCTGGCCGCGGCCGCAGCATCAGGCGCGACTCGCGGCCGATCGATGACATCGATCGGCCAGTCGCAGTTATAGAAGCGGTGCAGGTTGTGCGCATAGAAGCGATAACCGGTATTGGCGGTCAGCGCGAGCGGCCGCAGATTGCCTGCCCGCCACAGCCGCCGGCCGATCGCAGACCAGCGGTAGGTCTGCTTCCAGGCACGTTCGTGGCCTTCGGCGAGTTCGCGCACCGACATGTTGCGCGGCTGGAAGACCACGTGCTGAGCGTCGTAGAGGGTCCAGTCGCGGGTCAGTATCCGTCCTTCGCGCTCGAATCGCGCATGCAAGGGCGTTCCCGGAAAGGGCGTCAGCACGGCGTAGCGCGGAAGGTCGATGCCGGTTTCGATGGCGAATTCCACCGTGGTTTGGAAAACATCCGGCGTATCGTGATCGAGGCCGAAGACGAAGCACCCTTGAATTGCGATCCCCAGTTGATGCAGGTCGTCGATGACCGAGCGGAAGTCGACCGAGGCATTGAAGCGCTTGCGGGCATCGCGCAGACTCTCGGGGGTGACGGTTTCGAGGCCGAGCAGCAGACCTTTGCAGCCGCTGCGGGCGACCAGTTCCATGAACTTGCGATCGTGTCCGAGGAGCACCGTGGACAGACCAAACCACTCGATGTTGAGCGGGATCAGACGGGTGAACAGTTCGCGGGCATATTCCTTGTCGGAAATCAGGTTGAGGTCGACGAACAGTATTTTCTTCTGTCCGAACTGCTGGATGTCGCGGATGACCCAATCGATGGGCTTCTGATACTGCTTGCGCCCCCAGGCAGCGGGTGCAACGCAGAACTCGCAATCGTGGGCGCAGGAACGGGTCGCCTCGAAAACCGCCTGGGTCAGGAAGTTGCGCGAATCGAAGAGATCCCGTCGGGCGAACGGCATTTGCGGTCGGTCGAGCGTGAAGTCAGGGCTCTGGTAGTAGGCCGGTTTCAGGGAGCCGGCTGCGAAATCACGCAGAAGCTGCGGCCAGCTGTCCTCGGCGTAGCCGACGCAGATCGAATCGGCGTGCTCTGCCGCTTCGTTCGGCAGCAACGTGACGTGGGGACCACCGAGCACGACGGTTTTGCCGCGGGCGCGGAAATGTGCCGCGAGTTCGTAGGCGCGTGGCGCCGTACCGGTAATCACGGTCATGCCGATCAGGTCAGCGGCAATCTCGTTCGGCAGCTCGACAATGCCTTCGTCGTAGAGCGACAGCTCGGCGCCGAGCTCCGGCGGGACCAGGGCGGCCAGTGTGGTCAAGGTCAGCGGCTGGTAACGCAGCGACTTCTTGAAGATGCCGCCGCGGTGGCGGTACAGGGGGCCTTTCGGCGATATCAGGGCAATCTTCATGGGCACTCCCGTTCGAAAACATCCAGCCAGAATGGCTCGGGACGCAGCGCGGTCGGCTTGATATCGCCAGGCCGGGCGCCGCGCGTCAGCAGGGTTCTCTCGTAGATCGCCCAGGCACGGGGCACCCGCAGAAAGTTTGGGGGCGACAACTGTGCGAGTTTCCTTGCATAGGCGTATTGGGGGTTGTGGCACAAGGCAGCGTCCAGCCGGGCAAGATCCTCCGGCGAGGTGTCGTGTTCGCGGACCAGTACGTAAGCACGCTTGCGCGCGTGGGGGAGCAGCAGAGAAAACCCGGGGAGAAAGGCAAGTGCGGTCGTGACGAAGGATTCGCTCAGTTTCTCGCCGACAAGGTCGCAGAACAGGCCGGAGCGACCAACGAAGCCGAGAATCGGCCGACCCGATGCTGCGTATCCACGGCAGCAAACGGCGTCGCCGCTTCGATAGCGGTACAGTCCGCTCGCTGTCGTCACGACGACTTCGTACTCCCTGCCGGGCTCGAGTTCGTGCGCGAGGAAGGCGTGCTCTTCGCTCAGGAACTCGAAGAAACCGTTGGCAACGAGTTCCGGTACGCCATGATCGTTGGGAACGGTCACGACGGCTTCGGTCGAGATCAGTCCCTTCGGCTCGATGGCGACGCCGGGAAAACGGGCGGCAAGCTCGGCGGCGTATGGGCGGGACGATCCGTCGGCCCAACAGCTGATCACCTTCAAGCGGGGCCAGGCAGCCGCGATTCTTTCGTGATCTTCCAGTAACGAAAGAAGGAAAGTCGGGCTCCAGACCGAGATCAGTTCGAGCGCCGAAGCGCTGGAAAGGTGACGCCGTGTTTCCTGGCGCCAAGTGGCGACGTCAGCGATTGCGGAGACTGAAAATGGCACGGCGCTCCGTGTCATCAGCACTGGGCACGTCGCCTCGTCGAGATAGGCGGCATCGGGCAGCCCGACCGGAACGTCGCCGATCCTTTCGGCAGTCCGGGCGACCGGACTGATCGAGAAATAGACCGTGCCGGTGACGGCGTGACGTGCCAAGGTTGCTGCAAGCCAGGGCGACACGGCGCGGCGGAACTCGACGATCCCGGCAGCGGAGTACGGGATGAGCTTGCTTCCGCCGGCGCTGCCGCCGGTTCTTTCGTAGGCGCAAGGCCGACCGCGGAAAAGGATGTCGCTTTCGCCATCGCTGATGCGTCGCAACCAGGGCGTCAGGCTCTCGTAGTCGCAGAGAGGGACCTGCGTGCGAAAGGCATCGAGTGTGAGAGGACGGCCATGGCTCCGCAGGTACGCGGTCGACGAGTTGCTTGCCAGCAGTTCGGCAAGCCAGTCGCTGCCGACGCCTGGGTCAGAGGCCGGCCTCCGTAGTGCCGCGGGCAGGCCCGAGGCCACGATCATCGCCGTGCTCCGGCAGCGCGCTGGAAGAAACGCGCGGCCAATGGTTTCAGGTTGTCGACGGCAAGCTCGCAGACGCAGACCAGCTCGTTTCCCTGCAGGTAGCCGGGGTTGCGGGCAAGAAAGAAGCGGACATCCTGGCGTTCGAGTTCATCGATATCCGGATGCGCGATCGCCGGGCGCAAGTGGCCACGAGATTCGGCGAACTCGACAACGCCCGTTTGTGGGTTGTAGTCGGCGCCGTAGCGGGCGCCGGCAAGGAAATCCGCCAGCGGTTTCAGGCGCAGGGTTTCGCTGTCCTGCCAACCAGGATGGAACTCGCGCGCGAAGACCGGCAGGTAGCGATAGGTGCGGTGTCCCTTCACCAGCAGGAACCAGTACAGGGGTCTTTCGGGCGAAGCCGCCTTGATGCCACCGACGTACTCGAGCCAGGCAAAGGCCAGCTCGCGTTGGCCCCAATGGCGCGGATCGACGATCGTGTCGCCGGAAAAGATGATTCCCGTGTCCTGCTCCTGCCACTCGACTTCATAGTGCTTGATCGTCGTGAAGCCGACCAGCGCATCGTCGCTGAATACCAGCAGGGCGTGGTCCTTTTCCGACAAATCGGCGCGGAACAGGGCATCATTGCTGCCCGCATAGTGATCCAGGTAGAGCGCCGACATCCTGGCAATTTGCTCCTCGTCGAGTTCGGTGGTGCGGACAACCCTCGACCTGTATTCAGGCATTGCAGGTTCGGGCCGATCCCGGCCCCGACAGGTTTCGACAGCCGCGGTGTCGCGCATTGGCAATTACCTGTATCGTGCGGCAGCCTTTGCGGCCGACCATGAGAACTCGGGAAACTCGTCGAACATGCCGTGCAAGGACGGGAGCTTGGACGTCGAGAAGAAGGCGTCATAGAAATCCGGTGAACCGGCAAGCGAGCGCACATCGCGACGCAGATCGCCCTGTCTTGAACTCAAGTCAGGAAATTCCCGGACCAGCCGGTCGATGACCGCGATACCGGATCTTTTTGGGGTGAGGAACTCGCGCATCAGGCGTGCGAGCAAAGCGCCGTTGATTCTCCGGGCAAGCGGAGAACTGCCGCAGAGCACGGCACGGACGATGTCCGGATACAGCTTGACGTGATGGACCTCGTCGCGCAGATGCCGAAGGTGTACTGCCAGGAAGCTCGGCTCGATGCTTGCGCCTTCCTTGGCGGATTTGATGACCGTCTTCGAGAACTCCGCCGACGCCTCCTCGAGGAAGAAGGCGAGCCAGATTACAAACGTCATGGTTTGCGGGTGTTGGACGATGGCATTCAGCACGTGGCGCACGATGGCCGACGGACGAATGAAGACATGCCGGCGGTTGGCATAAAGTTCTGGAAAGGCGCGACTGTTGATCGACGCGAACATCAACTGGTGCCGATCTTCATCGTCGACCATCGCCCGCAATCGGTCTTGCAGCGCTGGCTGTTTCACCGCGCCGGCAGCCAGTAGGGCGCGCGAAATCGCATTTCCGATGTCGTGCTCGAAGAAGATGAACTGCTCGTTGATATGGGCAGCGTAGAGCTGGTTGTAGCGCAGCCGTTGCGCGGCAGTCAGTCGCGCGAGCGAGGGCGTGTAGTAGAGTTGCGTCAGGGACTCGGGGACAAAAGGGAGCGAGAAATCGATCCCCTTCGCGGTCTCGTCGAATTCACCCTCTGGCGCCGTGATACCGTTGCTTTCAGACACGCGGTTGGCCCTTTCTCAATGGAATCGTCTTGGCGAACACGATTATTGCATAAGGGGCGGCGGTGGCCGAAGACAAGCGGTGTGGTTATCGGCCGTGATTCGGCGCTATGACCTGAACCGAAGTCGAGTGAGTGCGCTGTTCTACTTTCTCGGTCGCTGCGGCTGCCGCTATACCGCCAGCGCCGCCAGAACCCCGTCCTTATCCATGTCTTCGCCACGTCCGCGCATGATGATCTCGCCCCGTTCCATCAGCAGATATTGATCCGCCAGTGAGCGGGCAAAATCATAGTACTGCTCGACGAGCAGGATCGCCATGTCGCCGCTGGCGGCGAGCGAGCGCACGGCGCGCTCGATGTCCTTGATGATCGATGGCTGGATGCCTTCGGTGGGCTCGTCGAGAATCAGCAGCTTCGGCCCCATCGCCAGCGCGCGTCCAATCGCGAGTTGCTGCTGCTGCCCACCCGAGAGGTCGCCGCCGCGCCGGCGCAGCATCTGCCGCAGCACCGGGAACATCTCGAAGATGCGCTCGGGAACCGGCGTGCGGCCGGGACAGGTGGCGAGTCCCATCAGCAGATTCTCCTGTACCGTCAGACGCGGAAAGATCTCGCGTCCCTGCGGCACGTAGCCGATGCCGGCCTTGACGCGCTGGTGCGAGGCTGCGCGGGTGAGGTCGTGCCCGGCGAACTCGATACGCCCGCCCTTCGCCGGCAGCAAGCCCATCAACGACTTCAGCAGCGTCGATTTGCCCACGCCGTTGCGCCCGAGAATCGCCGTCACCTTGCCGGCTTCGGCAGTGAAACTGAGGTTGCGCAGGATGTGGCTGCCGCCGTAGTACTGGTTGAGATTGTCTACATTTAGCATGGTGGTTTTAACGCCCCAGGTAGACTTCGATCACGCGCGCATCGGACTGGACTTCCTCGAGGGTTCCCTCGGCAAGGACGCTGCCTTCGTGCAGGACGGTGACCTTGCTGCCGAGCTGCTTGACGAAAGCCATGTCGTGCTCGACGACGACCAGTGAATGCTTGCCGGCGAGCGACAGGAAGAGTTCGCCGGTTCGTTCGGTTTCCTCATCGGTCATGCCGGCGACCGGTTCGTCGAGCAACAGCAGCTTCGGTTCCTGCATCAGCAGCATGCCGATCTCCAGCCACTGTTTCTGGCCGTGCGACAGCAGACCGGCCAGCCGGTCGGCCTGGGCGTCGAGACGAATCAATTGCAGCGTCTCGGCGATCCGGTCGCCGGCCGCCGAATCGAGCTGCGCAAAAAGGCTCCGCCAGACGCGCTTGTCGGTCTTCATCGCCAGTTCGAGATTCTCGAAGACCGTGTGATTCTCGAAAATCGTCGGCTTCTGGAACTTGCGGCCGATCCCGACGTGCGCAATCTCGGGTTCGGAGAGACGCGTCAGGTCGATCGTCTGACCGAAGAAGACGCTGCCTTCGTCGGGTCGCGTCTTGCCGGTGATCACGTCCATCATCGTCGTCTTGCCGGCGCCGTTGGGCCCGATGATGCAGCGCAGCTCGCCGGCGTCGATTGCCAGCGACAGCTTGTTCAGCGCTCGAAAACCGTCGAAGCTGACCGTGATGTCTTCGAGATAAAGGATGACCTTGTGCGACAGGTCGAGTTCACCCGGTTTGAGCAGGTGTCCGAGTTCGGCGGTGCCGCTGTCCCAGTCAGGGTTGTCATGATTGTTCAACGGGAGATCAATGGCGTTCATGCCTGGACTCCTTTCGCTGCCGGTGCCAGCGGATGGCGATCACGCTTCATCCCGGCGCGCAGTTTCCGGCACAGGCCGACGATGCCCTGGGGCAGATACAGCGTCGCGACGATGAACAGGGTGCCGAGAAAGAACAGCCAGTATTCGGGGAAACTCACCGTAAACCAGCTCTTCGCGAGATTGACGATGAACGCGCCGATCACCGGACCGATCAGTGTCCCGCGCCCGCCGACGGCGACCCATATGGCGATTTCGATCGAATTGGCGACCGACATTTCGGACGGGTTGATGATTCCCACCTGCGGCACATACAGCGCACCGGCGACGGCGCACAACAGCGCCGACAAGGTCCACACGAAAAGCTTGTACCACAGCGGGTTGTAGCCGATGAACATCACTCGCGATTCGGCGTCGCGGATTGCCGTCAGGATGCGACCGTATTTCGAAGTCACCAGGGTGCGCGCGAGCAGCAAGGTGCCGAGCAACGTCAGCGCCGAAAGGCCGAAAAGGACGACGCGCGTCTCGGGGGCGGTGATCGAGTAGCCCAGGATGCGCTTGAAGTCGGTGAAACCGTTGTTGCCGCCGAAACCGGTTTCGTTGCGAAAGAAGAGCAGCATCGCAGCATAGGTCAGCGCTTGCGTGATGATCGAGAAATAGACGCCCTTGATGCGCGAGCGGAAGGCGAAGTAGCCGAACACGAAGGCAATCAGCGCCGGCACGACGAGTACCAGCAGCGCCACCCACACGAAGCTGTCGCTACCGACCCAGAACCACGGCAATTCCTTCCAGTCGAGAAAGACCATGAAATCCGGCAGGTCGCTCTGGTAACTGCCGTCACGGCCGATCTGGCGCATCAGGTACATCCCGAAGGCGTAGCCGCCGAGCGCGAAGAACAGGCCATGCCCGAGCGAGAGGATGCCGCCGTACCCCCAGATCAGATCCATGGCCACGGCGACGATCGCGTAGCAGAGAATCTTGCCGATCAGGGTGATGAAGTAGGTCGACAGGTGCAGTGGATGGTCGGGCGGCAGCGCGAGGTGCATGATCGGCACGGCAAACAGCGCGAAAGCAGCGAACAATCCCGCCATCTGCCAGCTACGCATGTCGAAGCTCTGCCCGAGGCGGACGATCAAAGGGGTTCGTGCAGGCGAAGGGCGCATGAAATCTCCCGGACTCAGGATTCGACAAAGCGGCCCTTGAGGGCGAACAGCCCTTGCGGACGCTTCTGGATGAAGATGATGATGAACACCAGCACGACGATCTTGGCGACCACCGCTCCTGTCCAGCCTTCGAGAAACTTGGTGAACACGCCCAGACCCAAGGCTGCCCAGACTGCGCCGGCAAGCTGCCCGACCCCGCCAAGAACAACGACCATGAATGAATCGACGATGTAGCCCTGCCCCATGTCCGGGCCAACGTTGGCAATCTGCGACAATGCCACGCCGCCGAGTCCGGCGATCCCTGCCCCGAGGCCGAAGGCCAGGGTATCGACGCGCCCGGTCGGCACGCCGACACAGCCGGCCATGGCACGGTTCTGCGTCACCGCGCGGACGAACATCCCCAGGCGCGAAAGATTGAGAATCCCCCACATCACGGCCAGCACGGCAATCGAGAAGCCGACGATGATGATCCGGTTCCAGGGCAGCATCAGGTTGGGCAGGACCTCGATGCCGCCGGCCATCCACACCGGGTTGGCGACCTCGACGTTCTGCGCGCCGAACAGCGTGCGCGCCACCTGCATCAGAAACAGCGAGATTCCCCAGGTGGCGAGCAGCGTCTCCAGCGGGCGGCCATAGAGGTGGCGGATGACGATCCGTTCCATGAGGATGCCGACCAGTGCTGCCGATAAAAAGCCGACCGGGAGCGCCGCCAGTAGATACCAGTCGATGGCACCTGGCAGATAGGCGCGGAAAACGCCCTGCATGACCCATGCCGAATAGGCGCCGACCATCAGCAGTTCGCCGTGCGCCATGTTGATGACCCCCATGACGCCGTAAGTGATCGCCAGGCCAAGGGCGGCGAGCAGGAGGATCGAGCCGAGCGACAGGCCGGTGAAGGCGCGGCCGAGATTGTCAGCCCACGCCAGCCGCTGCTCTATCGAGCGGATCGATGTCCTCGCCGCGGCGCGCACCGCGCTGTCAGGCTCGATCCAGGCGTCGCCGCGCTTTTCGGTCAGCGGCAGCAGCATTTGCCGGACGTTGGGGTCGCTGCTTTCGCCAAGGACCCGGACAGCGGCAAGCCGCACCCCGGCCTCGGTCGAACCGAGACTGGCCTGCGCATGCGCCAGTTGCAGGCGCTTCCTGATCTCGGGGTCGGTTTCGACGGCCAGTGCCTTGTCAAGCAGCGGCAGCATTTTGGCGTCAGCGCTCAATGTCAGCTCCTGGGCAGCCTGCCAGCGCACCGCGCGTTCGGTCGAGAACAGCCGCAGCGCAGCGAGGGCGCCCGACAGTTCGCGGCGCACGCGGTTATTGATGCCGATCGTCTCGGTCGCCGCCGGCGTCGGCTTGATTTCGGTGTGGCTGGCCGCGTCGAGGACACGCGCGCCGTCGACGATTACCACCCGCTCGCCGGCCAGTGCCAGCGAGTCGTCGGCCAGTGCCTTGAGGACTGGCAGCGCTTCGTCGGGCGCCGCCTGCGCCAGCGCGGCAATCGCGGCGATCTTGCTCTCCGAGTCTTCGGACGCGAGTGGCTTGAGCAGCGTCGGGTCAATCGCCGCCAGGCAAGCCGTACTCAGCAACCATCCGCAAAACAGTAATCCAGTGGTGCGCATGCTTTCTCCTCACCCCTCTGCCTCTTCCGGATCCGGGCGAGGCAGAGGAAGCTGCGTGAGCCGCGGCTGCGGCTCACGCGCTGCTTACTTGCCTTCCGGCTCGTCCTTTTTCTTGTCGTTACCCGGAATATACGGACTCCACGGCTGCGCCTTGATTGGCCCAGGCGTTTTCCAGACGACGTTGAACTGCCCATCGGCCTTGATTTCGCCGATGAACACCGGTTTATGCAGGTGATGGTTCTTCTCGTCCATCTTGATCGTGAAACCCGACGGTGCCTTGAAGGTCTGCCCGCCCATTGCTGCGATCACCTTGTCGACATCGGTCGACTTGGCCTTCTCGACCGCCTGTTTCCACATATGGACGCCGATGTAAGTGGCTTCCATCGGGTCGTTGGTCACCGCCTTGTCGGCGTTTGGCAGCTTCTGCTTGACCGCCCAGGCGCGGTACAGCTTGGTGAACTTGTCGTTGTCGGCGTTCTTCAACGACATGAAATAGTTCCACGACGCCAGGTGTCCAACCAGCGGCTTGGTATCGACACCGCGCAGTTCCTCCTCGCCGACCGAGAAGGCGACCACCGGCACTTCAGTGGCCTTCAGGCCGGCGTTGCCGAGTTCCTTGTAGAACGGCACGTTGGAGTCGCCGTTGATGGTCGAGACCACCGCCGTCTTCTTGCCTTCGCTGGAGAATTTCTTGATCTTGGCGATGATCGTCTGGTAGTCGCTGTGACCGAAAGGCGTGTACTCTTCCATGATGTCGGCGTCGGCGACGCCCTTCGACTTGAGGAAGGCGCGCAGAATCTTGTTGGTCGTGCGCGGATAGACGTAGTCGGTGCCGAGCAGGACAAAGCGTTTGGCTTCACCGCCGTCCTTGCTCATCAGATACTCGACCGCCGGAATCGCCTGCTGGTTTGGCGCAGCGCCAGTGTAGAAGACGTTCCGTTCGAGTTCCTCGCCTTCATACTGCACCGGGTAGAACAGCAGACCGTTGAGTTCCTTGTAGACTGGCAGGACCGACTTGCGCGACACCGAGGTCCAGCAGCCGAAAGTGACCGCAACCTTGTCCTTGCTCAGCAACTGGCGGGCCTTCTCGGCGAATAGCGGCCAGTTCGAGGCCGGGTCGACAACCACCGGTTCGAGTTTCTTGCCAAGCACGCCGCCCTTGCTGTTGATCTCGTCGATGGCCATCAGGACGGTCTCCTTGAGCGCCGTCTCGGAAATGGCCATGGTCCCGGACAGGGAATGCAGAACCCCGACCTTGATCGTCTCCGCAGCCAGTGCGCTGATCGGGCTGAGCCCGAAAGCGGTGGTGATGGCGGCGGCTGAAAGTGTCTTCATGAAATTGCGACGTAGCATCTGTTTTGGCTCCTCGAAGGTTAAGAACTGGGAAGAAAGGAAGAAATCTGTCCTGCCAGGACAACAAAGCAACCACCGTGCCAGACCTTGACGGAAACGAATGGCTGTCTTCAGAGGCATGACTGGGCGTTCTCGTCCGGTCTGGCGTTCGAATTGCACACCATGATGGTGCGCAATTTCGGAACGGGCACCAGGATGAGACCATTAGAGGCAAGGGAGAAAACTGGCACGGCCAGGATCGGGACGGGCGACCGCAAACGCTCGGTGCTGATTTTCAGACCGCTTTCGGCAAGGCCCCGGTCAGTGTCGCGAGAATCGCCAAACAGTTTCAGGAGCCGGCATTCTGCCTGTCGGGCGGTCTGGACCAGGGTGCCGACACGGTCCTGGTGCAGCGAATCGATGCTGTTCTCAGCCTCTGCGACCGGCCGATACCGCTCGAGGAATGCATGCACCACGGCAGCGCGCTGAGCGAAGCAGCGTCAAGCCGTTTGTGCCGGATCATCCGGGCGGCCAGTGTGCAAATCGCGTCAGCGACTCATGCAGGGGTCATCCGCCAGCGCTGGCGCCGGCGGATGACCGTGGTTTGCCTGACCCGCTATGATTTGGTCGCCTTCGCCCTTCGCCATGCATCGCTCTGCTCGTGCCAGTGAAAGAGAAGCGAGGGTTTAGCAGGTCGGACGCCGAGGCCGGCAGCTACCGCTCACTCGCCTGTTTCTCGCGGGCGGCGTGCGCGATCAGCGCAGCGATCACGCACGAGGCGATGCGCGTTTCGGCGGTGTCGGCGCGGCTGGTGAGGACGATCGGCACGCGTGCGCCGAGGACGATGCCGGCGCTGAGCGCGTTGCCCAGATATTCGAGCTGTTTGGCGAGCATATTGCCGGATTCGAGGTCGGGGACGACGAGGATGTCGGCACGTCCGGCGACCGCCGAGCGGATTCCCTTGGTTTTGGCGGCGACCAGCGAGACAGCGTTGTCAAAGGCGAGTGGACCGTCGAGCAGCCCGCCTTTGATCTGGCCGCGGTCGGCCATCTTGCACAGTGCCGCGGCGTCGAGCGTGGACTGGATCTTGGGGTTGACGGTCTCGACCGCCGAGAGAATCGCGACCTTGGGTTCGGCGGTACCGATGATGTGCGCGAGGTCGATGGCGTTCTGGATGATGTCGACCTTCTCCTGCAGCGTCGGCAGGATATTGACCGCCGCATCGGTGATCATCACCGGCCGCGGATAGGTCGGCACGTCCATCAGGAAGACATGGCTGATGCGCCGCTCGGTGCGCAGGCCCGTGCCGCGGGCAATCACCTCGGCCATCAGTTCATCGGTATGCAGGCTGCCCTTCATCAGTGCCTCGACGTCGTTGCTGCGGATCAGCGTTACGGCCATGGCCGCGGCTTCATGGCTGTGCTTGACGTTCACGATCCGGTGCTGTCCGAGGTCGAAGCCATTTTCCTCGGCGACGGCGCGAATCTTCTGCTCGGGTCCGATCAGGATCGGGTCGATCAGGTTCGCCTCGGCGGCGAGCAGGGCGCCCCTGAGCGATTCACGATCGCAGGGGTGAACCACCGCCATGTCGATCGGTGCCAGGCCTTCGGCACGTTTGACCAGCACCTGCAGCCGTGCGTATTTGTCGGAGATGGTGATTTCCGGGGTGGTCGTGCGCTTGGTGCGGATCTTTTCCCGCGGCGCCAGCACTTCGGCGCTGCCCGACACCACCAGCAGCTGATCCTGATTGAAGCAGGTGCAGTCGAGGATGATGTGGCGGTTGTGGTCGAACTTCTGTTTGACGGTGACCGTTACGGTGATGGTATCGCCGATGGTCACCGGCCGCGCAAAGTGCACGGTCGATTCGATCAGGACCGTTCCCGGCCCTGGGAACTGCGTTCCCAGGGTGGTCGACATCAGCGATGCGGTCCACATGCCGTGCGCGATGAAATCCTGAAACAGGCCGCTGTGGCGGAATTCGGCATTGGCCAGTGCGGGATTCATGTCGCCGGACATCAGGGCAAAGAGTCTGACATCCTCCGGGCGCAGTGTGCGGATCAGTGACGAGCTGTCACCGACATTGATCTCGTCGTAGGTTCGACTTTCGAGAAATTCGAGCGGGGTCTCAAAGTGCATGCTGGGCTCCGAATGACGATTGCAGGGGTGATCAGAACGAGGCCGGGATATTGTACCCGCCACCGCACAGAAGTCCGTCACCGAACCGGCTGCAGGCTCTCGCAGCGAGTGGCTGGCCAGTCGCCGCAGTGACGCACCCTGGAATCGGCAATGACTCACTGATGGATATCATTATGCTGCAACGCAGCACAAAATGCCATGACGATCTGGGTCTGCGCGGCACCGTCCGGTGGCCGATCAGACATTTTGTTGACCTGCATCAGTACGTACTGCGATGGAGAGGCTAGGCTTCCTGGAGTGGATCGGAAATCGCTGCGCTCGGTGGGAGACTGTCGTGACGGAAGAATGTTTTGATGCCGCAAGGCTGGACGAACTGCTGCCGCCGATCATCGACCGTCATGGCGGTGACCCGGGCCAGTTGCTGCAGATTCTGCTGGCCGTGCAGGAAGCGCTGGCTTACCTGCCGGCGGCGGCGCTGACCGCGATCGCCAGGGCGCTCAAGCTGCCGCGCGCGCGCGTCGAAGGCGTCGCCGGTTTCTATTCCTTCCTGCACCTGGCGCCGGTCGGTCGCTATCGCGTACTGTTCTCGGACAACATCACCGATCGCATGCTCGGCAGCGTCGAACTGATGGATCGCCTGTGCAACCGCCTGTGGATCGAGCGCGGCAAGGTTTCCGAGGAGGGGCTGGTCAGCGTCGATACCACTTCCTGTACCGGCATGTGCGACCAGGGGCCGGCGCTGCTGGTCAATGGGCGGGCGCTGACACGCTTGTCAGCCGAGCGCATCGACCGTATCAGCGAACTGATCCGGGCCGAGGTGCCATTGGCCGACTGGCCAGGGGAATACTTCCGGGTCGACGACAATCTGCGTCGCCGCGATGCCTTGCTGAACGTCTGCTGGCCAGCCGGAGAAGCGATTCGGGCGGCGATTGCGCGCGGCGCCGAGGCGATGCTTGCGGAAATGAAGGCTTCCAATCTGCGCGGACGCGGGGGAGCCGGTTTCACCACCCAGATCAAGTGGGAGTCGGCACGCCGGGCGGAAGGCCAGGGCGAGCACCCCGGTCGCTACGTGGTCTGCAATGCCGACGAAGGCGAACCCGGCACCTTCAAGGATCGCGTGCTGCTCTCCAGCTATGCCGACCTGGTTTTCGACGGCATGAGTGTCGCGGGTTTGACGATCGGTGCCGGCAAGGGCCTGCTCTACCTGCGCGGCGAATATGCGTACCTGCTGCCGGCGTTGCGTGCAAATCTCGCGCGGCGCCGACAGAGCGGCCTCCTGGGAAAGTCGCTGTGTGGCCAGGCGGGTCGTGACTTCGAGATCGACATTCACCTCGGCGCTGGCGCCTATGTCTGCGGCGAGGAATCGGCGCTGCTCGAATCGCTCGAAGGCAAGCGCGGCGTGCCGCGGATTCGCCCGCCTTTTCCGGTCAGCGTCGGTTATCGAGGGCAGCCGACAGTGGTGAACAACGTCGAGACGCTGTGCAAGGCGGCGCTGATCGCGGTCCATGGGGGCGCCTGGTTCGCCGGTCTGGGCACCAAGCAGTCGACTGGCACCAAGCTCCTGTCAATCTCGGGCGATGTCGAAACGCCGGGAATCTACGAGTACCCCTTCGGCGTTTCGGTGGCGCAGGTGCTCAAGGACTGCGGCGCCGGCAACGCACAGGCGGTGCAGGTCAGCGGGCCTTCGGGAATCTGCCTCGGGATGCACGAGTTTTCCCGCCATATTGCTTTCGAGGATGTGCCTACGGCAGGCGCTTTCATGGTTTTCGGCGCCCATCGCGACATGTTTGAAGTGGCGCGCAATTTCGCCCATTTCTTCGCGCACGAGAGCTGCGGCTTTTGTACGCCCTGTCGCGTAGGCACCGCGCTGGTCGCCAACTGCATGGACAAGATCGCCGACGGGCGTGGCTCGCAGTACGACATCAACGAGATCTTCAAAATCCATCGCCTGCTGCATGCCGCCAGCCATTGCGGGCTCGGTCAGTCGGCGTGCAATCCCTTGTTCGATACGCTCAACAAGTTTCGCCCGGCGTATGAGCGACGTCTGCGCTCGCTCGATTTCGTGCCGGCTTTCGACCTCGACCAGGCGCTCGACGCGGCTCGCCAGATGACCGGGCGCGACGATGTGGCGGCGCACTTCGGTCTTGCCGCCCGAATGACGGGATATGCGCCATGAAAATGCCCAGTATTCTGCTCGACGGTCTGCCGGTGCCTTTCGAGGACGGACAGACGATCATGGACGCGGCGATGGCTGCCGAGGTTTTCATTCCACACCTCTGTCATCATCCCGGGTTCAAGCCGCAAGGCAGTTGCAAGCTATGTACGGTGAAGGCCAACGGCCGTTACGTGTCGTCGTGCACGATGCCGGCGAAGGATGGCATGGAGGTCGAGAACAATTCTCCGGATCTCAACGACAAACGGCGAACGATGCTGCAGATGCTGTTCGTTGAAGGCAATCATTTCTGTCCCTCGTGCGAACAGAGCGGCAACTGCATGCTGCAGGCACTGGCCTACGAACTTGAAATGCTGTCGCCGCATTTCAACCAGTTCTATCCAAACCGGCCGCTCGATGCTTCGCACCCCGATCTGCTGCTCGACTTCAATCGCTGCATTCTCTGTGAGCTGTGCGTGCGCGCCAGCCGTGACGTCGATGGCAAGAATGTCTTTGCCCTCTCCGGGCGGGGCTTGACCAAGCATCTGATCGTCAATGCCGAGTCCGGACGGCTGGCCGATACCGATTTTTCCCTGGCCGACCAGGCGGCGCATGTCTGCCCGGTCGGAGTGATTATCGAGAAGCGAAAGGGTTTTGCGATCCCGATCGGCAAGCGCCGCTACGATGTCGAACCGATCGGCATGCAGGTCGAGCGCCTGGGCAACCGGACTGCGACCGAGGAGGAGGCCTGAGATGAACGCTGTGCTCCAGAGCCGGAAACTGCGTCTCGCGACGACTTCGCTGGCCGGCTGTTTTGGTTGCCACATGGCTTTTCTCGACATCGACGAGCGATTGCTGGAACTGCTCGAACGGGTCGAATTCGACCGCTCGCCGCTGACCGACATCAAGATCTGCGGTCCTTGCGACATCGGTCTGATCGAAGGCGGCATCTGCAATGCCGAGAACATCCACGTGCTGCAGGAGTTTCGCCGCAACTGCAAGGTGCTGATCGCCATTGGCGCCTGTGCGGTCAATGGCGGGCTGCCGGCGCAGCGCAATCATCTCAGCCTCGGCCAGTGCCTGCAGGAGGTCTATCTGACCGGGCCGGGAATCGTCAACGGGCAGGTGCCCAACGATCCGGAATTGCCGCTGCCGCTCGACAAGGTGCACCCGATTCATGAAATCGTCCGCGTCGATTACTTCATTCCCGGCTGCCCACCATCGGGCGACGCGATCTGGAAATTCCTGACCGACCTGCTCGATGGGCGGACGCCACGGCTCGGACATCCCCTGTTGCATTTTGATTGATGGAGGCCAGCATGGAAGGCGCCTTGTTTGCACTCGAAAGCGCGCCAGTCGACGCTAGCACGCTGCGCCGGGTGGCGATCGACCCGGTGTCGCGCGTCGAAGGGCACGGCAAGGTGACCTTGCTGCTCGACGAGAACGATCAGGTGCAGCAGGTTCGCCTGCACATCGTCGAATTCCGTGGTTTCGAGAAGTTCATTCAGGGACGACCTTACTGGGAAGTGCCCGTAATGGTGCAGCGACTGTGCGGGATCTGCCCGGTCTCGCACCACCTGGCGGCCGCCAAGGCGCTCGACCAGGTGGTCGGCGCTGCGCCCTTGACGCCGAGTGCCGAGAAACTGCGCCGCCTGATGCACTACGGGCAGATTTTGCAGTCGCATGCGCTGCATTTCTTTCATCTCTCTTCGCCGGACCTGCTTTTCGGTTTCGATAGCGAGGCTGGCCGGCGCAACATCGTCGGCGTTGCGGCAGCGTATCCCGAGGTTGCGAAGCAGGGCGTGCTGCTGCGCAAGTTCGGTCAGGAGGTGATTCGCCTGACCGCCGGCAAGCGCGTGCATGGCACCGGTGCGATTCCCGGTGGCGTCAACCGCGCCTTGAGCCGCACCGAACGTGATGGCTTGCTGGCTGAAATCGAGTCGGTCATCTGCTGGAGCCAGCAGGCGGTGCAGCTCGTCAAGCGCCTGCATGCGGCTGACCCGGCGTTCTACGACAGCTTTGGCACTTTTCGCTCGAACCTCCTGTCGCTGGTCGGCGCCGACGGTGCGCTCGATTTGTACGATGGCGCGCTACGCGCGCGTAACGCTGACGGCAAAATCCTCGTCGACGCTTTTGCGGTCAGCAATTACCATGAGCTGATTCGCGAGGAAGTCAAACCATGGAGTTACATGAAATTTCCCTTCCTCGCGGCGCTCGGCTCGCAGGAAGGCTGGTACAAGGTCGGGCCGCTGGCGCGCGTGCAGAACTGCGATTCGATTCCGACGCCACTCGCCGAGGTCGAGCGCCGCGAGTTCATCGACCACGGCCATGGCCAACTGATCCATGCTCCGCTGGCCTATCACTGGGCACGCATGATCGAGATGCTGCACGCAGCCGAGAAGATCGGGGATCTGCTGCACGACGACGATCTTTCCGGGACTGAACTCTGCAGCAGCGGCGCCCGCAAGCGCGAGGGCGTCGGTGTCATCGAGGCGCCGCGCGGTACGTTGATCCACCACTATCGCGTCGACGACGACGATCTCGTGACGATGTGCAACCTGATCGTCTCGACGACGCACAACAATCAGCCGATGAACGAGGCGATCCGCCGCGTCGCTCGCCGTTACCTCGACGGCCGTCAGCTCAGCGAAGCTTTGTTGAACCACATCGAGGTCGCGATTCGCGCTTTCGACCCCTGCCTCTCCTGCGCCACGCATGCGCTCGGCAAGATGCCGCTGCAGCTCGAATTGCACGATGCCAGGGGGCAGCTGATCGAGCGTATTCGCCCCGTTTCCTGAGATCCCGGAGGCGCTGCCCTTGTCACTCGCGCCGGTGGTCATTCTGGCCTGTGGCAATCCCAGTCGGGGTGACGATGCGCTTGGGCCGCTGCTGCTCGATCGTCTGCAGGAGTGGCTCGATGCTGCTGGTCTGGCCGAAGGTTTCGAGCTGATCAGCGACTTCCAGTGGCAGATCGAGCATGCGCTCGACCTCGTGGGAAGACGGCTGGCGCTGTTCATCGACGCCGGCATGCAGACGCCGGCGCCGCTACGCTTCGGTCCGGTGCCGGCGATTGACGCCGCAATACCCGGCACGCATGCCTTGTCACCCGCGGCAGTGCTCGCCGTCCTGCCGCGCATCGCTCAGCCCGCTCCGCCCGCTTTCGTGCTCTGCGTCGCCGGGGAGTGCTTCGAACTCGGTGAAGGGCTGAGCACTGCCGCGAGCCGCCATGCCGGGCGCGCTTTCGAACTGCTGCAAGCCCTGTGTCGCTCTCCTCGGATCGACGCCTGGCAGGCGTGCGTGTCCGGGGATTGAAGTTGTCTGGCGCCTGCCGGCCGCCAGGGACTGCGCGTAGCGCCACCCCCGAATTGCCCAGCCGCGCCTGCCGACCGGGTTGCCTTCGGGTATCCCACTGGCATGCTGGATTATTCCCCTCCCCTTCAAGCCGGCAACCTCTGGGTTGCCGCCAGGCCACGCACCAGCATGCAGTCGAATTCGATAATTGCCATGGTCGTTTTGTCGCGCGAGACGGGGAAGAAGCCGGACGGCAGGAATCCGGCCTCCTTGAAAACGGCCAGTGCTTCGATGAAACCGGGGGTTCCTTCGTAGAGTGGGATCACCGAACACTCGATCAGTACGGCCCTGATCTGTGGCAGCAAGGCCGTCGCCCCCGAAAAAACCTTGAGGTCGAATCCCTGTGTGTCCAGTTTGAGGAGCAGGCGATTGTCCGGCCCGGCAATGCCCTCGATGCCGTCCAGACGTCTGACCGGCACCTTGATGATTTCTTTCAGGCCGGTGCGGTGAGGGAAATACTGCTCGGATTTCTCGTTGGTTTTCAGGAACGATGAAAAATCGCTGCCGGCAAGGATGTTAAGTTCCATTACGTCGTCCTGTTCGGCCAGCCCGCAAGAATGGGCAGTGAACAAACGATCCGCAGCGAATCGCTCGGCAAGCGCATGGGCCATCGCCGGAATGGGCTCGAATGCCTCGATTCGTCCGGAGAATCCAGCGGCGCGCAGCCGCAATGAAAATTGCCCGGCATTGGCGCCCACATCGATGACCGTATCAATCGCGTGCTTGTCGAGGACGTGCAGCAGGTGCCTGTCGAGTTGCAGGTGATTCTTGCGGCGGGAAATCGCATCGTAGCCAAACAAGCCGGCCAATGCAGGAACAAGTTTCATCTCTCTCCTTACAGTTGAACAGGTAGCGAGTCAGTCCCGTTAACGGTCATGGCGATACCGACACCTCCCGTTCGGAAGTCATGACGGTTAGGGATGGCCTCCCGATGGCGACTATTCAGCAAACAAGATCCAATGCTATATTGGGTCTCCGGAAGATTGTATCCTCCTGGAACCGTCGGTGGCCGGTGCCTCATGCTTTGCGGCTGATCCGTGTGGGCCTCTTTCCAGCCTGTCCGCACCAGCCACATGTTCCTAAGGTGCAGTTGTCAATGTGGAAATCAATTCTTGCCATCGCCGTCGGTGCAGCGCTCGGCGCACTGTTGCGCTGGCAACTCGGGATCAGGCTCAACGCACTTTTTCCAACCATCCCGCCCGGCACGCTGGTCGCGAACCTGATCGGTGCCTACGTGATCGGTCTGGCGATTGCTTTCTTCGCCTCGTTCTCGGCCCTCTCCCCGGAATGGCGTCTGCTGGTGATTACCGGGTTCTGCGGCGGGTTGACCACCTTCTCGACTTTTTCCGCCGAACTGGTAACACTGCTGCTGCAGGGGCGTGTCTTGTCGGCTCTCGGTATTGTCGCGGCGCATGTCGTGGGCTCGGTTCTCATGACTATTGCCGGCATGGCCACCATCGTCTGGGCAAGGGTTTGAATCTGATGCTACCACCCAGGGCAGGTAGGAGTGACGCAACAAAGAGGGTTCAAGGACAGGGAGACAAGCATGGAAGGCTCATTTTTGAGATTCTACGTCAGTGAACGCGAGGATCGCGATCATCCATCCGGATGCCCAAGACCCGCCGGGCATGAGCACTGACGATTGACGCAAAAGCCATGAATATGCTCGGAAGCCTGCGCGAATTGCCGCGGACCGTCTGGCTGCTCGGCCTGGTGAGTTTTTTCAACGATTCCACCAGCGAGCTGATCTACCCGCTGCTGCCGATTTACCTTGCCTCCGTATTGATGGCCGGCCCGAAGGCCTTGGGCATCATCGAGGGGATTGCTGAAGCCACAGGGAGTCTGCTTAAACTTCTTTCCGGCGTGCTCGCGGATCGTCGCTGCTCGGCCAAGCCCTGGGTGGTTGGCGGTTATGCGCTGGCTGCGATCGCGCGCCCGCTGCTGGCCTTCGCCACTTCCTGGCCGATGCTGTTGTTGCTGCGCCTTGCCGACCGGGTTGGCAAGGGCCTGCGCAGTTCGCCGCGGGATGCGCTGCTGGCGTTGACGGTGGATCCGGCCAGACGCGGACTGGCCTTCGGATTTCATCGTGCCCTGGACAACGCCGGGGCCGTCGTCGGGCCACTGCTGGCGGCCTGGCTGCTCGCCGAGCGAGTACCATTGGCAGACATTTTTCTCTGGGCTGCGCTGGGGGGCGCGATCACGGTTGCCCTGACGCTGGCGGTCAGGGAACCACAGCGGAATGCAGCGACGCCAGGGAAGCCCTTCAGCTGGACACTGCACGGCCTGCCGTCACCGTTCAAACGTTACCTGGGGGTACTGGCGCTGTTTACCCTGGGCAACTCATCGAACATGTTCCTGCTGCTGCGGGCAAAGGAACTCGGTCTCGCCGAATACCAGATACCGCTGCTCTGGGCGCTGGTGTCCTGCAGTGCAGCGCTCTTTTCCACGCCGCTCTCGGCACTGTCCGACAGGCTCGGCCGCACCCGTCTGATTGTTGGCGGCTGGGGTGTCTATAGTATTTTCTACTTGCTGCTCGGAATGAATCCGCAGCCGCTGCTGCTGTGGCCGCTGTTCGCGTTCTACGGCCTGTTCCTGGCGGCGACCGAAGGGGCAGAGAAGGCGCTGGTCGCCGACCTGGTGGGCAAGGAAATGCTGGGCACCGCTTACGGCTGGTTCAACCTGACCGCGGGTCTTCTGCTGCTGCCTGCCTCGGCGATCTTCGGCGGCTTGTGGCAATCCGTTAGTCCGCTCGTGGCTTTCGCCTTCTCTGCCGCCTGTGCTTTGCTGGCAGCGCTTCTGCTGCACCTGTGGGTACTGCGGAGTGGATGAGGATACGCATTTTCAGCCAGCCGTGACCGGTGGCTCCTGCAAGGCCGCTTGCTGTTGCCGGTAAGCGGCATGGAAAATGTTCCAGTCGCCATCATTCCAGCCGTCGGTGTGGCGCAGCAACTGATCGAGATCATGCCTGCGCACCCGCTCACGGCTGATGCCCTGGCGCAGCTTTTCCAGATCGATGAAACGCACGTCACTTTCCTGATAGGTGTTGCCCATCGCCGGTATGCGACGGACAAACACATGCTTGCCGTACAGACAACTGTGCTGCAGGCAATGATGATGGAGGCGGGCGCAGGCACGGGCAGTGGCCGTGATCAGGGATTGGCGCTGCGACGGCTCGCCGTTCCCGGCCGTGACATTCCACTCATCGAGGCTGATGAAGCTGTCGAGCGCGCGCGTCACCAGAATCGCACGCCAGCGGCCGGGTTCCGGCCGATCGCCGTAATAGAGCGCCTCGACGGCGCCGACCTGGTGTGCGCCGAGGCGCAGGATGTTCAGGTACTCGCGGTAGAAGGTCGGGATGCCGCGCCACGGGTGACGCAGCGTTCGGCACAGGTGGTTTTCCTGTCGTTTCAGGAAGATGGCGCTGCCATCATCGAGCACATGCCGGCTGACACCACTCCAGCCGCCACGGCGTTCATTGGGGGCTTCATGCCAGTCGGTGCTGAGTGACCACAGCCCTTCGAAGTCGGCGAGCTGGCTGGCGCTCAGTTGCTCGCGCGCCAACTGGTCCGGAAACAGATCACGAGCCTTCACCGGGAATGCCGTGCGATGCGCACGCTAGACGGCTTTCTTGCGCAGGACATAGGTGCGCCACATGAACAGGCGCGGCAGGAAATCGATGTGGCCGACGATCTCGAAGCCGGCATCACGGCACTCACGTTCGAACTGGGCGCGCTGTACGACGAAGCGGTTGTCGCTCTTTTCGCCTTGTTGCAGGCGCTTCTGTTCAAGTCGGCGGCGGCGCCAGGCCTTGTAGTTGCCATCGACCCACAGCGACAGCACCACCGTATCGCGGGTCACGCGACGAAATTCCTTCAGCATTGCGAGGCGATTGGCCGACTCGCCAATGTGGTGCATGAGGCGAATCGAGAAGATGCAGTCGACACCGTTGTCGGGCAATGTGATCTCGAAGGCGGAACACTGCAACAGGCGGAAACGCCGCACTACAGCCGGGTCGCGGACTTTTCTGGCGACTTCGAGCATGGCTTCGCTGTAATCGGCGGCCAGCAGTTCGCGTTGTGGGTTCTCGGCCAGCATCGACCAGAAGCGCCCGGTGCCACAGGGCAGGTCAAGCACCGATACCGGGTTGCCGGCCAGGGCCAGGGCGCGGGCGGCCATGCGGTGCTCCATGCGGTCTGAGAGTTTTTTCTGGTTGTGCTTCCGGAAGTACTCCTGCGAATGGGAGTCGGTGTACTTGTCCGAAAAGGACAGGTGAATGGCCGGTTTCTGCTGGTCGCTCATGTCATCGCTTGGCGTAGGGGGGCGGGGTGTGGCGGGTGTTCAGTGGGAAGCCAAGCATACCATAGAGCCGGTTGTCGGCACCGTCAGCAGATGCCTGCGTCAGCGATGGGCGCCTGGGAGGAAATATTGGCCTACTGGTGCCGAAAACTCCGGCCGGGGGTCAGGTGAGAATCAGGTTGTCGCGATGGATAATCTCGGGCTCGTCGATATAGCCGAGAATGTCTTCGATATCCTGGCTGGCGCGGCGCGCGATACGCCGACCATCGCTGCTGCCGTAGTTGACCAGGCCGCGGGCAACTTCGATGCCTTCGCTGGAGACACAGGCAACCGCTGCGCCGCGTTCGAATTCGCCCTGAACCGTCAGGACACCAATCGGCAGGAGGCTTTTCCCATCTCTGAGCGCACGGATGGCACCGCCATCGAGGATCAGTTTGCCATTGAGCTGCAGGTGGTCCGCGAGCCATTGCTTGCGTGCCGTGAGCGGCGGAGTTTCCGAGACCAGCAACGTTCCGAGCGGCTCCCCACGTGCCAGTCGAACAATGACGTCGGTCTCGCGCCCGCTGGCGATCACGGTGTGTGCGCCACTGCGTGCCGCGCGCTTGGCGGCGATTACCTTGGTGATCATGCCACCTTTGCCGAATGCGCTGCCGACGCCGCCGGCCATCGCTTCCAGGGCGGGATTGCCGGCCCGTGCTTCACTGATCAGCGTGGCGGTCGCGTCCTTGCGAGGGTCGGCGGTGAACAGGCCTTGCTGATCGGTGAGAATGAGCAGGCAATCGGCTTCGATGAGGTTGGCCACCAGCGCGCCAAGCGTGTCGTTGTCACCGAACTTGATTTCGTCGGTAACGACGGTGTCGTTCTCGTTGATGATGGGCACCACGCCGAGTTGCAGGAGGGTGCTCAGCGTCGAGCGGGCATTGAGGTAGCGCTTGCGATCGGCGAGGTCGTCATGGGTGAGCAGGATCTGCGCGGTATGCAGGCCGTAGCGGGCAAACGCGCGCTCATAAACCTGCGCCAGTCCCATCTGGCCGACGGCCGCAGCCGCCTGCAGCTCATGCACGGCGCGCGGGCGCTTGTGCCAGCCCAGACGTTGCAGGCCGCAGGCAATCGCTCCCGAAGAGACGAGAACGATCTGTCTCCCGGTTGGGCATAACTCGGCGATCTGTCTTGCCCACTCATCGATGGCCGCCAGATCAAGACCTTCGCCGTTGTTGGTAACCAGTGCCGAACCCACTTTAATGACCAGCCGGCGGGCAGAAGCGGTACGGGTGGTGGCCATGTTCAGGAGGTTTGCCCGTCTTCGCACAGGTCGTTCGGGAAATGCGCGGCGGTGGCTGTCTTTACGGTAGCCGCGGCGGCGCGGGGCAGTTGGTCCAGCGCCTCCTGGAGTTTCTGTGCCAGCAGGCGACAGCCATCGCCGCTGATGGCGCTGACCCGAAAACTCGGAGTCGCCCTCGTATCGGCGGCCTTGTAGGCTTCGAGAAAGTCGGCAATACGCTGCTCGCGCTCGTCCTCGGGAATCAGATCAAGCTTGTTGAGGACCAGCCAGCGTGGTTTGCTGGCGAGTTCCGGGTCATATTTTTCCAGCTCACGGACAATGGTCATTGCGTCGCGAACGGGGTTGGCCTGAGGATCGAACGGTGCCAGGTCGACGATGTGCAGCAACAAGCGTGTGCGCATCAGATGCTTGAGAAAGCGGATGCCCAAGCCGGCACCTTCAGCGGCGCCGTCGATCAGGCCGGGAACGTCGGCGATCACGAAGCTCCTGTCCTGGTCTACACGCACGACGCCGAGATGCGGTTCGATGGTTGTAAACGGGTAATCGGCCACTTTCGGACGCGCTGCCGAGACGGCGCGCAGGAAGGTGCTCTTGCCGGCGTTGGGCAGGCCCAGCAGGCCAACATCGGCCAACAGGCGCAGTTCCAGCCGCAGGTCACGCTGCTCGCCGGGTTCTCCGCGTGTGCACTGGCGTGGTGTGCGATTGACGCTCGACTTGAAGTGGATGTTGCCGAGGCCGCCACGGCCGCCTTTGGCCAGCAGCACTTTCTTGCCATCCTCATCGAGGTCGGCAAGTATTTCGTTGGTATTGACATCGGCGATCAGGGTGCCGACCGGCACGCGTAGCGTCAGGTCCTGGCCGCGCTTGCCGTAGCAGTCGCTGGAGCCGCCGTTCTCGCCGCGCTTGGCGCGAAACCTGCGGGCGTAACGGTACTCGATCAGGGTGTTGACGTTGCGGTCGGCAAGCACGTGCACATTGCCACCGTGTCCGCCATCGCCGCCATCCGGACCCCCCTCGGGTTCATATTTCTCACGCCGAAACGAGGCAATGCCGTTGCCTCCATCGCCGGCGCCAACAAGAATTTTCGCCTCGTCGATGAATCTCATGTGCGCTTCCTGTCTCGCGAGATTGGAAAGCAAAAAGCCCTACCGGCAAGGATAGGGCTTTGGCTGGCTTTGGCTGCCAGCGTTGTTCAGACACTAACCGGGATGATGCTGACCGTGCGCCGGTTCAGCGCTCCCTTGATCGCGAACTGCACGTGCCCGTCGACCAGCGCGAACAGGGTATGGTCCTTGCCAATGCCCATATTGTCGCCGGGATGATAGGCGGTGCCACGCTGGCGAACGATGATGTTGCCGGCGCGCACCAGCTGTCCCCCGTAGCGTTTGACGCCCAGACGTTTGGCTTCCGAGTCGCGGCCGTTACGTACGCTGCCGCCTGCTTTCTTGTGTGCCATGAGTCAAATTCCTTCCAAGTCAGGCCGAAGGTTCGAGCGTCGAGCCATCGGCGATGGCGTCAACGCGAATTTCGGTGTAATTCTGGCGATGTCCCTGATGCTTCATCGAATGCTTGCGACGGCGCATCTTGAAAATCCGGATCTTGTCGTGGCGACCATGCGAAAGCACAGTGACCCTGACCGTGGCGCCGCTGACGATTGGCGTGCCGACCTGCACGGTTTCGCCTTCGCCAACCATGAGAACCTGATCAAGGGTGAGCTCTGCGCCAACTTCTGCCGGTATCTGTTCTATTTTCAATTTTTCGCCGCTGACAACTCGATACTGCTTGCCACCGGTTTTTATGACCGCGTACATGTTGGACTCCAAATAACAAAGCAAAGAACCGCATATTGTAAGTATTCATTGGTGTATCGTCAAAGGGTTTGCGTTTTGGCGTTGCTCCCGCCAACCCCGAGTGCCGCCAGTCTTGATCATACGTCGGCCAGGCCCCAGAATCTCTGCTTGGCAGACCGCTTTCTGCCAAAGTCCATGAATCGCAGCAGGCCATGCAAACCGCGACCCATCGCCCATTCCTTTCGCTGATCCTCCCGGTGCTCAATGAAGCGGCGACGATCTGTGCGCAACTGGCGTTGCTTCAAGAGTTGCGCAGTCGCGGCGTCGAACTGCTGCTGGTCGATGGCGGCAGTTGTGACGGGACGCCAGACCTGGCGCGACCAGGGGTCGACCGGCTGCTCGAATCGCCGCGTGGCCGGGCGACGCAGATGAACGCAGGGGCGCACGCCAGCCAGGGTGAGGTGTTGCTCTTTCTGCATGCGGATACCACGCTGCCACCCGCGGCCGACGAGCTGATCCGGGCCGCAATGACTGACGATGTCGCCTGGGGACGCTTCGACGTGCGTATTGACGGTCGCCAGCCACTGTTGCGAGTCGTCGAATCGATGATGAACTGGCGTTCGCGCCTGAGCGGCATTGCCACCGGTGATCAGGGGATTTTCGTTCGCCGTGAGGTTTTCGAGCGCCTCGGTGGCTATCCAGAACTGCCATTGATGGAGGACATCGCCTTGTCCAGGCAGCTCAAGCGAATCGCTCGACCGGTCTGCCTGCGCGAACGGGTACTGACCTCCGGACGACGTTGGCAGAAGCACGGCGTTCTGCGAACGATTCTGCTGATGTGGCGCCTGCGCGCGAGTTATTTTTTGGGCGCCGACCCGCAGCAATTGGCGATTCGCTATGGCTATCTGCCTCGCCAGCGCTGAGTTGCCCGGTATCGCCGTCTTTGCCCGCGCGCCACAGGCTGGTGCCGCCAAGACCCGCCTGATTC
>NZ_JDSS02000006.1:92741-94546 GCF_000584955.1 Candidatus Accumulibacter vicinus | reverse complement strand
AGCGTGCAGCGCTCGGCAGGGTGACGCTTTGGGGAGCGCCGGACGACCAGCAGCGCTTCTTTCGCGCCGTGCAACGCGCTTGCGGCGTCGATCTGCGCAGCCAGTCGGGCTCTGACCTTGGCGCACGCATGGCAGCGGCCTTTGTGGCGCAGGCCGGACCATTGCTGCTGATCGGCAGCGATTGTCCGGCGCTGCAGCCGGCACATCTTGTGGCGGCCGCCCAGGTCCTGCTCGACGAGCACCCGCACGGCAAGGATGCGGTGTTCATCCCCGCCGAAGATGGCGGTTACGTGCTCGTTGGCCTGCGTTGTCCGCAGCCACCACTTTTCGAGGCCATCGAGTGGGGGAGCGAGCGGGTCATGGCACAAACGCGGCACCGCCTGTCCGGGTTGGGGCTGAGCTGGGCCGAGCTGCCCCGGCTGTGGGACGTCGATCGGCCAGCCGACCTGCTGCGCCTGGCCACGCTGGAAGGATTCATCGAATGGAACCGATGAAGCCCGGACGCCGGCGGGCCGCACTGGCGCTGCTGAGCACCCCGCTCATCGGTGTTGTCGGCGGTTTTTCGGTGCTGCCGGCACGTGCCGATGCCTGGCGCGTCGCGCTGCCGAGGTTTTCTGGCGGGCTACCGGGAAATCATTTGCCGAAGGAATGGCTGCACCAGACCTTGCCCTCGGTCGAACGGCCGAACCGTTTCGATCTGCTGACCGATGATGGCGTCACGGTGTTGCGGGTGATCTCCGATCGCTCGGCGTCGAGCCTGGCAATCGCACAGCGCATCGACCCGGCAGCGACGCCCTTGCTCAGATGGCGCTGGCGGGTTTCCAACGCGGTTGCGGGCTCGGATCTGCGGCGCAAGGCCGGTGATGATTACGCCGCGCGTGTCTATGTTCTGTTCGACCTGCCCGCCGAGCGGCTCAGCGTCGGTGACCGCATGAAGATCGCTGCAGCGCGTGTCCTGTACGGCGCCGATCTACCGGCAGCAGCCCTATGCTACGTATGGGGTACGGCACAGGCTGCCGGCGAGTCGGGATGGAATGCCTATAGCGACCGCCTGCGGATGATCGTCGTCGATTCCGGCAACGCCCATGCCGGACAGTGGCGGGCGGTCGTTCGCGATGTTGCCGCCGATTTTCGTGCCGCCTTCGGCGATCCGCTGCCGGCGATCTCGGGGGTCGCTCTCGCCGCCGACACCGATAACACCGGCGAGCGAGTCGAGGCACGCTTCAGCGATCTGTGGTTCGAGGCGCGGCCATGAATGGGAAGAATCAATGAAGCTCTCCGGGACCGGCGATCGCCAGGGTCGCGGCTGATCACCGATGAGCGCGCAAGGCCGGAGCCCGTCCTGCATCAGGATGGGGCTCCGGCCCGTCGTTGCTGCAGCAGCTTACTGCGTCTGCTGAATGCCGGCGACCACCCAACCGGAATGGCCGTCGCGAGGCTTGACCAAGTGCCAGATCTCGTCGAAAGGCTCTGCGGCAGCGTCCTGGTCTTCGCGGATCAAACCGTTGAAGCGCGTGCTGACGATATAGCGGTCTGGCTCTTCTGCGACATCGAGCACAACTGCCTCGACACTGACGACATCGGTTTCCTGCTTGGCATGGCCACGCTCGCGAATGTTCAGGCTGATCTCGGCAAACATTTCCGGCGTAGTGAATGCACGGATGTCGTCGAGATTGCCGGCATCGTTGGCGGCTTGCAGACGAATGAAGCTGACCTTGGCGTTGCGCACGAAACCGGCAAGGTCGAAGTCGGCCGGGATGTGACCGGCGACGGCGGCGGGTGCACTACTGCCACTGGCGGTTGGC
>NZ_JDSS02000006.1:9639-92402 GCF_000584955.1 Candidatus Accumulibacter vicinus | reverse complement strand
GCCGGCCGGCACGCCGTTGGCTCCGGCCGCCGCGTACTGCAGGCCGCCGCCAGCGGGTTCGCGGGCCGCAGCGCGGCGACGCATGACCAGACCGATCACCACCAGCACGGCCATGACCAATAGGCCGATCATCAACATTGACGCGAGTTCCTCGCCAAAGCCGAAGTGTGAAGCCAGCGCGGCCAAGCCCAGGCCGGCGGCGAGTCCGGCCAGTGGCCCCATCCACGAACGCTTGGGTTGGGCCGCTTGCGCGGCGGCCGATTGCGCCGCGCCTGTTGCCTGCGTCGGAGCGGCGGTGGCTTTGTCGGGCATGGTCGACTGACGTTGCATGCCAGTGGACTGACCGCCGCCGAAGCGTTTGCTGGCGGCTTCCGCATCGCCGAGCACAAGTGTGCAGCCCAATGCCAGAACGGCGGTGAGCATAGAGAAGGTTTTCATGGTTGTCTCCTGTGAGTAGTGAAACAGAGGGTGAGCATAGACGCTCGAAGATCAATAAAAAAGAAGAATTATCCGTAACGACACTTCGTATAAAGCTGATGATCAGGGAGTCGCCGACGCGACTTCCACATTAAAAACTTCATTGTGCGCTCCTTCGCTGATGGCGATGATCGCCGGGTGGGTCAGCCGGCGATCGTTGGTGATGGCGAAGATCTGTTCGCTGATGGCATCGATTCGCCCGACGATGTCGACGTGATACTGTTCGCAAACGTAGGCGGTGATGGCGGTCGGGGCGACGAAGAGCCCGGCGCCGGCCTGGCCGAAAGCCTTGAGCAACGCGCTGTCGTCGAATTCCCCGACGATGCGCGGGTGCAGCCGCTGCGCTTCCAGCCATTGTTCGAGCCGCGGACGAATCGCGACATCCTCACCTGGCATCAGGAAGGGCGCACCGTCGAGCAGCGCCGGGAAGTCGCCGTTCAAGGTCTTGATTCGTGCTGCCGCGCCGAAAACCGTCAGTGTGCTCTCGCCGAGCAGATGGCTGTAGCCGCGGACATTGAGATTGGCCGGCATCGGCCGATCAGCGATCACCATGTCAAGATGATGGATGGCCAGCTCCGCGAGCAGCGAGCTCAGGCGGCCTTCGCGGCAGATCAGCCGCACCGGTTCCGGCAGTTGCAGCGCCGGTTCGACCAGCCGGTGCGCAACCGCTTTAACCACCGAATCAGCGATGCCAACGGCAAAAGGCAGGCTCTTCCTTGTACTCTGGTCGCGCGCCGCGTCGAGCAGTTCATCGCCGAGAGCGAAGATTTCTTCGGCGTAGCCGATAATGCGCCGGCCGGCGTCGGTCAGTTCCAGACCGCGTCCGGCGCGGCGGAAGAGCGCGACGCCGAGACTTTCCTCCAGCTCGCGCAGCTGGCCGCTGATCGATTGCGGCGTGAGATGCAACTGTTCGCCGGCGCGGGCGATGGAGCCTGATTTGGCGACTGCCCAGAAGTAGCGCAGATGCTTGTAATTGAGCATGGCCATGCTTCCAAAACCATCCAATAAAATCGATGTGTTGTTAAATTATATTCGATTTGTTGGATTCTTTTTCCTGCGCTACATTTCCCCTCGCTGTCTAACACTCAACTTTCCAGGAGTCCTCTCATGCAGATATTTATCCAGGCCCGAGGCTTTGATCTCAGCGCAGGTTTGCGCGAGCATGTCGAGCGTCGCATTCACTTCGCGCTCGATTGGGCCAACCAGCACGTGCGCAAGGTATCGATCCGTCTCTCCGATCTCAATGGTCCTCGCGGTGGAGAAGACAAGTGCTGCAGCATTCAGGTAGCGGTTCTCGGCGCCGCCGACGTGCTGATCGAGGATATCGAGCCCGACCTCTATGTCGCCATCGACCGCGCCACCGACCGCGCTGGAAGGACGCTGGCGCGCCAGGTGGCGCGCCAGCGCGAATATCGCCATGACAGTCCGCGTGATGGACGAGCGAAGAATGCGGCCATTGTCGAAGAAGCCGACAGCACGAAGGCTGCTTCCTCTTCGTTGATCACCCGTAGCAAGTGACACGGCCAACAGTTCTCAAGGGAATCGGATCATGAAACGGATCATGCTGCTTATCGGCACCAACTTGGCGATCATGCTCGTCCTGGGCATCGTCAGCACACTCACTGGTGCGCACAAGTTCTTTTCGGGCAGCGGCCTCGATCTTGGCAAGCTGCTGTTTTTCGCACTGCTGATGGGTTTCGGTGGCTCGTTCATTTCATTGTGGCTGTCGAAGACCATCGCCAAGTGGAGCACCGGCGCACACGTTATCGACACCCCGGCCAATTCCACCGAACTGTGGCTGGTCGACACCGTTCGCCGTTTTGCCGAAAAAGCCGGCCTGCCGATGCCCGAGGTGGCCATCTACGAGGGTGAGCCAAATGCTTTTGCCACCGGTGCCAGCCGCAACAGCTCGCTGGTCGCGGTATCCACCGGTCTCCTGCAGAGCATGACGCGTAGCGAGGCAGAGGCAGTGATCGCCCACGAAGTCGCGCATATTGCCAATGGCGACATGGTCACGCTGACGCTGATACAGGGGGTGGTGAACACCTTCGTCATCTTCATTGCCCGCGTCGTCGGCTGGCTGGTCGACTCGGCCCTGCGCAAGGGCGGCGACGAGCAGTCGGGGCCGGGCATCGGCTACACGATCACCGTCGTCGTCTGCGACATCGTCTTCGGCATTCTGGCCAGCATCATCGTCATGTATTTCTCGCGGCAGCGCGAATTCCGCGCCGATGCCGGTGCCGCGCAACTGATGGGGTCGCCCCGGCCGATGGCGGCGGCGTTGCGCCGACTCGGCGGCATCGAAGCCGGCGAACTGCCGCAGAACGTCGCCACCGCCGGCATCAACGCTCGCCCTGGCTGGATGGCCCTGTTTTCCAGCCACCCGCCGATCGAGGAGCGCATCGCAGCGCTGGAAAGCCGATCCTGACCCACCAGGCAGACCATGCCAACCATCAGCAAGCAATCAGAGGGAAATGCCGTGAAGGATATCGCCAGTTGCCAACGTTTCCAGGAGCAGTGTTTCACTGAGGAACGTGAACTTTTCGAGCAGTCTGTCTGCGGCCGGAGCAGCCTCAAGGCGCTGATCGTCGCCTGTGCCGACTCGCGCGTTGATCTGGCACTGCTCACGGGCGCCGAACCCGGCGACATGGTTATCGTGCGCAACGTTGCCAATCTCGTGCCGCCGTATGCGCTCGGCAGCAGTTTCGCCAGCGCCCGGGCGGTGCTGGAACTCGCCGTCCTGTCTTTGAAGGTTGAGCACATCATCATTCTTGGCCATGCCCGGTGCGGTGGCATCCACGTCCTGATTGGCTGGTATTTCGACCTCGAAGTTGGCGCCCTGCTGCACTACAATCCTGCTCGCAACACCGTCGAGGAAGCACGTTCGAGTCAGCAACCCACCTTTGGAGTGAGCGCGTGAGCCCGGTCGAAACCTTCGCCACCGGCCCGATGTGGGTCGGCTTCATTGTCTTCGTCCTGGCCATGCTGGCGCTCGACCTGTTCGTCCTCGGCGGACGCCAGGCGCATCGCGTGCCGGTCAGGGAGGCGCTGGCCTGGGTGCTGACCTGGGCGACCCTGGCCATGGCCTTCGCTGGCCTCATGTGGTGGTATCTGGATGGCGCGCTTGGCCGCGAGATTGCCAACCGCAAGACCCTGGAGTTCCTTGCCGGCTATCTGATCGAACAATCGCTGTCGGTCGACAACATGTTCGTTTTCGTGATGATCTTCGGCTACTTCGCGGTGCCTCCCGAGTTGCAGCGTCGGGTGCTGCTGTATGGCGTACTCGGCGCGATCGTCATGCGCGCGACGATGATCCTCGCCGGTGTCTGGCTGGTTTCGCAGTTTTCCTGGCTGCTCTACGTCTTCGGTGCCTTCCTGGTCGTCACCGGCATCAAGATGCTGATCTTCGCCGACCATCAACCCGATCTCGAAAAGAACCCGCTGCTGCGCTGGTTGCGCGGACACCTGCGCATCACCAGCAGTTTTCACGGCGAGCGTTTCTTTCTGCGCCAGGATGGCATTCTCTGGGCGACACCGATGTTCCTCGTGCTGGTGCTGATCGAGGCCAGCGACGTGGTCTTCGCGGTGGACAGCATCCCGGCCATCTTTGCCGTCACTACCGACCCGTTCATCGTCTTCACCTCGAACATTTTTGCCATCATGGGCCTGCGCGCGCTCTATTTTCTGCTCGCCGACATGGCCGACCGCTTTCATCTGCTCAAGTACGGCCTCGCCATCGTGCTCGTTTTCGTCGGCGGCAAGATGCTCGTGGCGCCCTGGTTCCACCTGCCGATCCAGTGGTCCCTGGGCATCGTCGCCGGCGTCATTCTTGTTTCGGTCGCCGCAAGCCTGGCCTTGACGCAGGCAAGAGCGAGCGCGACCAGTGCCGGAGATTGATTGTGAGCGGAAGAAGTATGCCGAAGCCGGCAGGCGAGTGAACGTGACACCAAGGCCGCGCCTCGTCACGCTGCATTTCGAAAATGGCGAGGCGTCCCGAGTCGAGTCGGTCAATGACTAACTGATCGCACTCGGGAAATTGTTCGGGATCGGTCATCTGTTGGGTGGCCGCAAGTTTGAGCCTGGCCTGAGTGCGGACAGACAGGCCCATTCATGCCGATGGCGGTCGGCTAAACGCAGTGCGGAACGAAAAAATTCACAACCTCTGAGACCTCCCCCGGAGCCCTGCAACGCCTAAAAATCCGTGCCCGGGCGACGACGGTCAAAGCGATCGCCGGCTACCCACATCAATACCTGGCGCACGGCTGTCTCATCGCGTGCCGCCAGCGCCACGCCTAGCTGCCCAATCAGCCCGCTCAACTCCTCCGCGTCGAGACAAGGCTCGTCGCCTTTCATGATTTTGGGGTGCAAGGTGCCCTCGGCGTTACTGCTGGCAATGAGCAGCTCCTCGTAGAGTTTTTCGCCGGGACGCAGGCCGGTGATGGCAATCTCGATGTCGCCTTCGGGGTTGTCCTCATCACGCACCGAATGGCCAGCCAGCCGGATCATGTTGTGGGCCAGGTCGAAGATTTTGACCGGCTCGCCCATGTCAAGCAGGAAGACCTCACCGCCAAGCGCCAGGCTGCCGGCCTGGATGACCAGTTCCACGGCTTCATGAATCGACATGAAATAGCGCGTCACTTCGGCGTGCGTGACGGTCACCGGACCGCCCTGGGCAATCTGGTCCTTGAACAGCGGAATCACCGAGCCACTGGAACCCAGGACGTTGCCGAAGCGCACCGCACAGAATTGCTGACCACTGCCTTGCACGCTGGCCTGCCGGGCGATGCCCTGGACGACCAGTTCTGCCCAGCGTTTGCTGGCCCCCATGATGTTGGTTGGGCGCACGGCCTTGTCGGTCGAAATCAGCACAAAGGTTTGTACGCCGGCAGCAAATGCCGCCTGCGCCAGAGTCAAGGTGCCGAGCACGTTGTTGCGGGCACCTTCGAGGGGATTTGCCTCGACCAGCGGTACATGCTTGTAAGCGGCGGCATGGTAAATGGTTTGCACCCGATGTTCGGCCAGCAGCCCCGACACCAGTGCGGCATCGCCGACCGATCCCAGGCTGGCGATGATCCTGCAATCCGCGATGGAACGTAGCAGGCGATCGATCTGGTACAGGGCATGCTCGCTCGTTTCCAGCAGAACCATCCGGGCCGGGGCGAGAGCGGCGATCTGCAGACACAGCTCGGAGCCGATCGAGCCTCCTGCGCCGCTCACCAGCACGCTCTTGCCGGTGATGCAACGTCCGAGCAGGCTTGGGTCGGCGCCGACTGGGTCGCGCCCCAGCAGGTCGCCAATATCCACTTCGCGAACCATGTTCACCAGGTGCCGGCCGGTGGCAATGTCGGTCAGTGCAGGAAGAATGCGTACCCGTACCGGGTGTTCTTCGAGAAACGACACGACCTCACGCCGCCGGGCACTGGAGGCAGAAGGCAGGGTGACGATCACATCGTGAATATCGAAACGCTCGACCAACGCCGGCAGGTGCTCGGGGGGATACACCCGCAGACCGCCTATGTCCTTGCCTTGCAGGGCGGCATCGTCATCCAGGAAACCGGCGGGGAAGAGATCCCGCCCACGTCGCAGTGAAGCGGCCAGTTGCCGACCGGCTTCGCCGGCACCGTAGATCAGCACCTGTCGGCCGGCAAAACGAGTGCGCAGTGGGAACCAGAGCAACCAGCGTGCCGAAAAACGGGAACCACCAACCAGCACCATGCCAATCAGCCAGTATAGCAGCGGCACGGCCCGGGGTACGCCTTCGAGTCCGGTCATCTGGGTCATGAAGGCCAGCACCGCCCACGACGACGCTGCCAGCGACATCCCCTTGAACACCGACCACAGCGCTTGTTCGCCCAGATAGCGAATGACCGAGCGATACAACCCCATCTTGAGGAAGACGGGCATCGCCAGCAGTGGTGCGACGGCCATCAATACCAGTTGCGAGCGGTTGGGGACGAACCACTCGCCCAAACGCAAGGCATACGACGCCCAGACAGCGAATATCAGCAGCACCGCATCGGCAAGCAGCATCAGACCCTGCTTGCCCCGGCGTGGCAAGAGTATCAGTGTGCTCGAAATATGCTCGGGAACGAGTCTATGCATCATTCATTCTGACTGGCTGCCAAGGCCGGGAGGGGGACACGCAGCCTGCGGCTTCATCTCGGCAGGTCATTCTGCCCGAGTAGAAAAGGGCGCGGGGAGAATCCGAGATCACGCGCTGCATCGGTATGATCGAAAACCAGGTCCCGATTCATTCGTTCAGCCATGCCGCCTGACCAGTGCCGGTATCTGGGCAACAATCGCAAGAGTGCCACCACCGACTGGAATGCCGCCAGTGGGATTGCAAATAGTCGCGGTTGAAGATGAAGTGCGGCAAAGACGCGCTTCACCATCTCCCGGTAAGGCAGAGTCTCGCCGCCGGAAATGTTGTATGCCCGGTTTGTTGCGGCAGCACAGTGCAATCCCGCCAGGCACGCCAATGCGACATCTTCGGCATGAACCGGCTGGCGAGCCCCGATTGCCTCGCCCAGCAGTGGAAAGAAACCGAAGCGTTGGATGAAGCGGGCCAGCTCCGCAATGTTCTTGTCCTGCCCGCGACCGTAGATCAGGGTTGGCCGCAGGATTACCCATTCCACCCCGTGATCTTCAGCCCAGGTCTGCAGGCGTGCCTCGGCCTCGGCCAGGCGATGGGCCACGGCGCGTTCCTGCAGATCGGAGGAATCATCTTTTGTGAAGCGACTGGTCGAAGACAGTGCGACCACGCGCCGTGCTCCGTGCGCCGACAGCAAGGCGAAATGTTCGGGCAATACCCAGATGGGTGCCACACAAATCCATAAGGGTAAACTTCTTGTCTCAGGCAGAGGCTTGGAGTTTGGAGGTGAGGGTAAATCCGCGCTCGACAGGCATCTCCACTCCACCCCCTCAGCCACTTGTCCGGTCTGCCGTCGCGAGAAGGCGGCGACGCGCCAACCGGCCTGCGTCAGCAGAGGCAACAAGCATTCACCCACCAGGCTGGTGGCGCCGAGGACACCCATCTGGTACGCATCAGCCACGGCCTATTCCCATTCTGACCAGAGCGTAGCGGATGCCATGGTAGCTGGCAACCATGATGAACCGCATCCATACCCCCGCCACGACCAGCCCCCAGAGAAGGCCGGGGTACTGATGATGATAGAACTTGCGATAAAACCGCAACATGCCATGATGCTTGTGCCATTCGACAAACAGCGGACGGTTGCGGCCACACGCCCCCCGGACATGAACGACCTTTGCATCGGGAACGAACATCACTTTCCAACCCCGTTGTGCAAAGCGCATGCACCAGTCGAGATCCTCGCAATGGAGAAAGTACCCTTCGTCCCACAGCCCCACGTCATTGATCGCCGCACGTTTGACCAACATGCAGGCACCGGAAATCGCCTCGACAGCCGCCGGCTGACCAGGCAATGGCTCGGCGTGCTGCAGAAAATCCGAAAATGTCTCAGGGAAGAAGCGGGCCAGGCGAGACAGGCCAAAAGCTCGCAGGAAAGCTCGCTGGGGGGTGGGGAAGGAGCGTCGGCCTCCAGCCTGTTCAGACCCATCGGGATTGCACAGGAATCCCCCGACCATTCCAATCGTTGGTGAAGAATCCAGCACCTCAAGCATGCGCAGCAGTCCACTGTCGCTCAGAACACTGTCTGGATTGAGGAACAGCAAGCGGTTGGCCGAGGAGGCTCTGGTACCAACATTGCAAGCAAAGGCAAATCCCAGATTGCTGTTGTTGAGTAGAACAGTGAGTTTGTCGCTTGGGAAGACACTTGCGAGGTATTCGAGGCTGCCATCTGTTGAGCCGTTATCCACCACAATTGCCCGCGCGGCATTCGCGAGGAGCACGGAGGACACGCAGTCGGTCAACAGTTTGCCTGCGTTGTAATTGACGATGATGACATCGCAATCAAGAGGGGATGCCGTTGGCGTCAAGAGGGCCTCCATGGATTGCTTTCTCGGCATTGTTATCATCTGGTGCAGTCCAGCAAGAGCGAGATCCTGGCTTTCAGCATCACTGCGATCATGACGAGGAGGCGGTCCCCCGTGGTGGATGAAAAAACCAATTAATTGGCAACTTCGCCGCTCCGCATACTGTGTTGGGACCTCCAGAGTGGTAGACTCACGGATCTTGCTACTAATGGCTTGTCTCAATTGGAATTTTTTGTATGAAACGCAAAGGGATCATTCTTGCTGGTGGCTCCGGCACCCGGCTTCACCCCGCCACCTTGGCCATTAGCAAGCAGTTGCTGCCGGTATTCGACAAGCCAATGATCTATTATCCGCTCAGTACCCTCATGCTGGCGGGAATACGCGATATTCTGATCATCTCGACACCACAGGATACGCCACGCTTCGAACAACTGCTTGGCGACGGCTCGCGCTGGGGCATCCACCTTCAATATGCCGTTCAGTTCAGTCCCGACGGCCTGGCGCAAGCGTTCATCATCGGGGAGTCGTTCATTGGTGATGATCTGTCGGCCCTGGTGTTGGGCGACAACATTTTCTACGGCCATGACTTCCACCACCTTCTGGCGAATGCCATGACCCGTGATGAGGGGGCAAGTGTTTTCGCCTACCATGTGAAAGACCCCGAGCGATACGGTGTGGCCGAGTTTGATGCATACGGGAAAGTGCTGTCGCTTGAAGAAAAGCCCAAACAAGCGAAATCCAATTACGCCGTCACCGGCCTTTATTTCTACGACCAACAAGTGGTCGAACTGGCCAGGAACCTGCAACCCTCGCCGCGCGGCGAGCTGGAAATCACTGATCTTAACCGCCTCTATCTGACGCAGGGGAAACTCAAGGTCGAAATCATGGGACGGGGCTATGCCTGGCTGGACACCGGCACCCACGAATCGCTGCTCGATGCCAGTCAGTTTATCGCAACACTGGAAAATCGCCAAGGACTGAAGGTGGCCTGCCCAGAAGAAATCGCTTATCGACAACGATGGATAGATGCCAAGCAACTTGTCAACCTGGCGCAGCCGATGGCCAAGAACGGCTACGGTCAATACCTGCTTGGTCTGCTGGAAGAACGAAGTGCGAGTCGACCTGGGGTCGAAGCATGCTCTCGGTCCAACTGAAAAAGAACACGATACCCCTTGATCTTGCCGGAAGAAAATGAAAGCCATAGCACTTGCCATCCCCGATCTTGTTCTTGTCGAGCCCAAGGTATTTGGCGACGATCGAGGGTTTTTCCTTGAAAGTTTCAACGAGGCGAAATTTCAGAGCGCAGTCGCCAGTGTGAGATTTGTACAAGACAACCACTCTCGTTCGGCCAAGAATGTCCTGCGCGGTCTGCACTACCAGATTCAACGGCCGCAGGGCAAGCTCGTGCGGGTTGTCGCTGGCGAGGTGTTTGACGTTGCAGTGGATCTTCGAAGGAGTTCTCCCACTTTCGGGAAATGGGAGGGAATCATCCTGAGTGCAGAAAACAAGAGGCAACTGTGGATTCCCGCAGGTTTCGCCCACGGCTTCGTCGTCCTGAGTGATACCGCTGATTTTCTCTATAAGGCGACCGATTACTGGGCGCCGGAGCACGAGCGTTGCATCCTTTGGAATGACCACAACCTGGCAATCAACTGGCCCATCGATGGCGATCCCGTGGTCTCTGCGAAGGATGCGGAAGGTACCGCATTCCAGGTTGCAGAGGTCTATGCCTGATGCGGAATTTCTCGATCTCCCCAAGGGAAATGGCGGCCAGTTTATGGCGCAACCGCACCTTGGTAAAGGCTCTGGTACAACGTGAGGTTGTCGGCCGTTACCGTGGTTCGCTGATGGGCATCTTATGGTCACTCTTCAACCCGATTTTCATGCTGATAGTATACACATTTGTTTTCAGCGTCGTGTTCAAGGCTCGCTGGAACGTGGGGAGTGATTCAAAAACCGAATTTGCTCTGGTGTTGTTTGCGGGCCTGATCGTTTTCAACATGTTTGCAGAATGCGTCAACCGAGCTCCCGGCCTGATTCTCGGCAATGCGAACTACGTCAAGAAAGTCGTATTCCCTTTGGAGATACTTCCCTGGGCGGCCTTGGGGGCAACTCTCTTTCACGGCATGGTCAGCCTATTTGTCTGGCTGGTCGCTTATGCGATATTTTTTGGGATGCCTCAGGTAACGGTGCTGTTGTTTCCATTGGTCATTATTCCGCTGCTGCTATTTATTATGGGCTTGACCTGGGGATTGGCATCGCTGGGAGTCTACCTGCGCGACATCTCGCAATTCGTCGGTATCGTCACGACCGTGCTGATGTTCCTTTCGCCTGTCTTTTACCCCGCCAGCGCGCTGCCGCAAGAGTACGGCTACCTCCTCAGCTTGAACCCGCTCACGCCTGCAATCGAGCAGGTTCGCGAGGTGCTATTCTGGGGCAGAGTGCCTGATCTGAAGGCCATGTGCGTGTATCTACTGAGTGCTGGAATCGTCGCCTGGCTGGGTTTCGCCTGGTTTCAGAAGACGCGCAAGGGGTTTGCCGATGTCCTCTGATCTCCAGGACAGGCAGCCCCCGCGACGACCTTCGAACCAAGAGCACTGTGACGAGGGTAAAGGTGTGCCAGCTTGCGCTGATTATGCTATCCGCGTCGACAACCTCTCCAAGTGTTACCAGGTTTACGAGAAGCCGCATGACCGTCTAAAGCAGTCGATTTGTCCATGGCTGCAAAGACTCCTGGGCAAGCCCATCAAACAATATTATCGTGAATATTGGGCCTTGAAGGATGTTGCATTTGAGGTGAAGCGGGGTGAAACCGTCGGCATTATCGGACGCAATGGCGCAGGCAAGTCGACTCTGCTTCAGCTGGTTTGTGGCACCCTGGCTCCGACGACCGGAACGATCAAGGTAAAGGGGCGGGTTGCCGCCTTGCTTGAACTGGGCGCCGGCTTTAATCCGGAGTTCACCGGCCGCGAAAACGTTTACATGAATGCCTCGATTCTTGGTCTCTCGACAAGGCAAATCGAAGCCAGGTTTGAACAGATCGTTGCCTTTGCGGATATTGGCGAATTTATCAACCAACCGGTCAAGACCTATTCAAGCGGGATGTACGTGCGGTTGGCGTTCGCGGTGATCGCGCATGTGGATGCGGATGTGTTGATTATTGACGAGGCGTTGGCTGTGGGGGATGCCTTCTTTACGCAAAAATGCATGCGCTTCATCCGTCAATACCAGGAAAGCGGCGGCACGATTCTCTTTGTCAGTCATGACATGGGCGCCGTGACGAATATATGCCAATCTGCGGTGATCTTGTTCGGGGGAGGGCAGAACAAGGCCATTACGGGACCCGCGGAAACCTTGTGCAAACAGTACCTGAGTCAAATTTACGATGATCCGACCCGCCATCAGGCTGTCGTTGAACAGCGCATGGTGCAGATCCCAGCGCCGTCGCGAGAGAATGACCGGGCACCACAGGTTCTCAAGGGAACAGCTCCGGAAGCCAATATCTATTCCGTGTCAGCCTATCGCGAGGATACGGAGGCTTTTGGTGTTGGCGGCGCAACGATTGTCAATGCGGGTTTTTTTGATGAGGATGAAAAGCGACTCGTGATACTCACAGGCGGGCAGCCGGTTTGTTTTGTCGTGAGGGTGCGGGCGAATCAAGATATTTCATACCTGGCAGTGGGGTTGATGCTGAAAGACCGACTCGGGCAATATCTTTACACAGAAGGGACAGATCCCACTTTCCGCCACCTGCAGCCCAGTCTCTCGGCAAGGGATACGGTCGATGTCAGGTTTCGTTTCACCATGCCAATATTGATCCGCGGTCAATATACGATGAACATAGCTGTCGCCGAAGGTCGGGGTGACGATCATATCCAGCATCACTGGGCTCATGATGCGATGATAATTGAATCGATTTCCGGCCCGGTCGTCCATGGCATTGGCGGATTCCTGAATACAGATATTGCAATGAATTTTTTGCCGCAACTGCAGGCGGTCGTGCCGTGAGCATCATCAGCACTGGTTATGGTGACTTCCGGATCATTGATGCCGATAGCGTGATCTCGCGATCACTGAGTCTGTATGGCGAGTGGGCCCAAAACGAGATCGATATACTCGTCAATTTCATTCAGACCGGTTTTGTAGTGGTGGATGCCGGTGCGTTTATCGGGACGCATGCGCGTGCCTTTTCGGCGATTGTTGGAAAGTCCGGAAGGGTCATTGCATTCGAGCCTCGCCAGGATATTGCAGAGGTTCTCAACCAGAATGCCAGACTGGCCCCGGTGAACAATATCACGGTAATCAGAGGCGCACTCGGAGCAGCAGAAAGTCGGCTAACAGTACCCATTCTTGATCTTGAAAGCAGTCATAACTTCGGTGCTTCCACACTGGCTGCCTTGGATGACGACGGAGACGATAGCAAAGAAATCGTCTCCGTCCGGCCCTTGGATGATTACCTGCTTGAGCGTCTCGATTTTCTCAAGATCGATGTCGAAGGAATGGAACTGGCGGTCCTGGAGGGCGCTCGACAAACCATCAGGCGATGTCAGCCAGTCATCTTTGCGGAGTCCAACTCGCTTGCAGCGAGCGCACCAATCTTCGAGTGGTGTGCTCAAGAAAAATATAGAGTTTTTGGTGTGCTAAGTTCAGCATATAATCAAGGAAATTTTGCTGGTAATCAGGTAAACATTTTTGGGTCGTCTATGGAAGCAGGATTGCTGCTGATTCCCATGACTTCGTATACAAGTTTTGAGAACGTTCTGGCAAAAAATAATCTCCCGCCGCTAGAAACGGTCGATGATCTGGCTCTGCTGTTGCTCCATAAACCACAGTATCTACTTGATGTACTTGCGCATTGTTCGGCTGGCGTGCGGCTCTCGCTTACCTACCCATCGCCGCTTGGTGCTCTGCTTGCCCAGAACACCGAGTACGCAAATATATTGGAACGTCTGAAAGCGACAGAGCGCGCCAAAGAGATCGCTGAGCGAATGGCCTATGAACGGCAGGCCGAGTTGGCCGCAATTCGGGGTAGCATTTTCTGGCGCGTTGGCGAAAAGCTTCGTTTGGTACCTGAGAACAAGGCCAAAGCGGATGGATAAGGTGCACTTTGGCATTGATTCCCTGGTCTTTCGAGACCAGACCATCTTTGGCTTTGGTTGGTTGTTCCACGCGCTCGAAGAGGTCGCAACGCTGAGTTTGCGCCTGGTCTCCGCAGATTGCCAAGAGGTGTACGACATCTCCGTCGAGCATGGAAAGCCGAGATCCGATGTGCAGGACTCCTATTTTGCCTCGCCCCACTCGCTCAACTCAGGGTTTGTGGTGTACGGTGGGTGTGCCAAGAGAATCGATCAGATCACTCGACTTTCACTGGTGGGCAATTTGGCGAGCGGCGATCGCTTTGAAGTGACCGTCTCTTCTGCTTGTCTGACAAACCTGGACGCCCCGAACGCATGCTGGAGCCATGCCCTGCTTTTGCATCGCACCAAGAGTTTTCTCCGGCGTGGATGGAGTTTGATCAAGCAAGGACAGTTTGCGGCGCTCAGCGACAAGGCCAGGCGCCATTTGAGAGCAAACCACAGAGGCTCTGAAGTCAGCGTGGATGCCATCGTTCATGGACTGACACTCGGCGGCCCTGGGAAAAGCGTGCTCGTCATCGATCATGATCTTGGCGGAGGCGCAAATCAATACCGGGACGGGTTGGTTGCGGACAGATTGAGTCGGGGAGCCACGGTTCTGGTCTTGAGTTATCAAGTGGCGACCCTTAATCATATGCTTTTGATATACGGCCGGCAGCCCGGCCGTCGATATTCTATTCCGGGCCTGAGCTTCGTGCACGACCTGGCGCACAGGATTCGATTCGACGAAGTGATCTACAATACTGCAGTGTCTTTCGTTAGACCAGAGGAAATTCCAGACCTGATCATTGCGCTCAAGGCCCATCATAATCCTTTTGTAACCATGCTTCTGCATGACTTTTTCACGGTGTGCCCATCGCATTTTCTGCTCAATCATCAGGGGGTATTCTGCAATCTGCCAGAGGGAAAAGAATGTCGGGAGTGCCTCCAGAAAAATCAGCAGGGATTTGCGACGCTTTTTCAGTTGAAAAATATCGAGCATTGGCGCGCATCCTGGGGCAAGGCTCTGAGTGCGGCGGACCGAATCGTTACGTTCTCGAATAGTTCACTGCAGTTGTTGTCCCGCGCCTACCCGCAACTGGATCTTTCGCATGCAGAGACATTACCGCATAAGGTCGCACATTTCCTGAGCGAACCGCTGCTGCCGAGCGATGTCACAGCCCTGCGCATTGGTGTCGTTGGCCATATTGCCTATCATAAGGGGGCGAAGATTGTACAGGATCTGGCGCGAGAAATTGCACGCCGCGATACCAGCATTCAGATCGTAGTCTTTGGTACGCTGGATGCCAACTGCCCTGAGCGGATCGTGACGGTAACCGGTTCCTACAAACAGGCCCAACTCCCGGAATTGATCCGTGACCACGGAGTCAATACGTTCCTGTTTCCTTCCATTTGCCCCGAGACTTTTTCCTATGTTGTCCAGGAATTGATGGAACTCCATTGTCCAGTCGCCTGCTTTGATCTGGGTGCGCCGGCCGAGCGCTTGCGCAACTACTCAAAAGGACTGATATTACGGGAACAGGGCGCAAGCGTGGTGCTCGACGCACTGATCGAGTTCCATCGGAAAATATATTCACTACCGACTACCCGTGCGATTGCCGCCGAGGATGCTGCTTGATGCTTGTTTATACTTCCGTAACTAAAAGCTATATTCCAAAGGCTCGTGTTCTCGCCCGTTCTGTCAAGCGATTTCATCCCGATTGGAGTTTTCAGCTGGTTTTGTCGGATAATCTCCCAACTAGATTTGATCTGGCAAACGAGCCCTTCGATGGCGTCCTTACCATCGACCAGCTCGGCATCCCCGGATGGAAGTCCTGGGCTTTTGGCCATTCCATTGTGGAATTGTGCACGGCGGTAAAGGGCATCGCCGGGCTGTTGTTTGCTGCCCGTCCCGGAGTAAACAAGGTGATGTACCTCGATCCTGACATCAAGGTATTCAATTCCCTGTCGCCGCTTGACGAACTGCTTGATCAGTACGAAGTGTTATTAACCCCGCACCTGTTGGTTGCAGAAGAGCAAACCCAGGCAATCATGGATAACGAAATATCAGCCTTGAAACACGGGGTCTACAATCTCGGATTTTTCGCCGCGCGTGCAGGTGGGCAAGGCCGTGAATTCATGGATTGGTGGGCAAAGCGACTGTTGCTGTTCTGCATTGATGACATCCCCGGCGGCCTGTTTACTGATCAGCGCTGGTGCGACCTGGCACCGTGCTTCTTTGATCGCTTACATACGCTACGTGATCCTGGGTTCAATGTGGCCACTTGGAACCTGGCGCATCGGCCAATCACCAAGGATGTCCAGTGGACATACTGTGCCGGAGGTGTGCCACTTCGGTTCTATCACTTTACCGGCTATGATAGTGGCGCTGGTCTGGGTATGCTCATGCGTTATGCTGCAAGTCAGCGGGTGGCGCATGAGCTTTGGAATGGGTATGCTGCTGATCTGAAGCAGGCCGATAACAGCAATCCGATCTACAGGCACTGGAGATACGGAAGCTTCAGTAATGGTGAGTTGATCCCATTGCAGGCAAGACGCATTTATCGCAAACGTGGCGATCTGAGAGCCGCCTTCCCTGATCCTTATCTGGCTGAGAAGCATGACTGTTTCCTGTCCTGGTGGAAAGCCAACGGGCAAACCGCCAGCAGCGAGTTGCCAGCCAAAAGGGGATTTCGGCATCGCATCATCAATCTCTTGCCACCTCGCGTTGCCTTCATTGCCCGGCAGGCAAAGCAGAGGCTGGCGCTTGGGCGTCCGCCTCGGCCTTGATCGGGCGGATGCGGTCAGCCACCAGGGTCAGCGGTGTTGCGTTTGCCTGATCGCTGCCAACAGATCATGGATAAATCGCACGCCATACTGCCTCGCTTGGTCGGGATGATGCTTTTATCCATCAAGCGCCAGATTTCACGCACCGTTGCAATGCGGGTGGATTGAAGCGAACGCCGTTTCCGCCACATGTCCGGGATACCCTTGAGCGCATCCCGTTTGGCGCGCAGCATCGTGAGTCCCTGGCCGCGCCATGAGAACACCAGCAGGGCGACCAGATTCATCGCCAGATGCAAGGGCAGGAACGCCCAGAACAGTATCCATGGCATGTTTTTCACGTAGGTCCACACCAGATTGCGATGCCCGTGATACACGGCAAAATCGCTGTGCTGCCCACTGGTCGTACCCGAGCCGACATGATGGGCCACCGATGCCGATACATAGAGGCAGCGATATCCCGCCAGCCGTAAACGGAAACCGAGGTCGAGATCCTCCAGGTAGCAAAAAAAGTCCTCATCAAAACCTCCTGCCTCGACCAATGCGCTTCGCCGATAAAGCGCCGCCGCCGCGCAGGGAGAGAACGCTTCCCGCACCTGTTCCGAAACAGAGGTGACCGGTGCCCCATGCCCTCGCCGCCAGACCAAGCCGCTGACGTGATAAGCATCACCGGCCCCATCCAATATGGCCGGATCGGCGGCGGCAACCAGCTTGCTACCGAATATTTCAAAAGCCGGATAATCGCGCGTTGCCAACAGTAATGCTTCCAGCCAGCGCGGCTCGACGAAAGCATCCGGATTGAGCAAGGCGATCCATTCAGACTCGGCTGACGCCTCTTCGATCGCCAGATTGTTGCCGCGCGCAAAACCGAGGTTGCGGTCCTGTGCCAGCAAACGCACCGAAGGAAATCTCCGTACAAGGTCAAGTGATCCGTCGGAACTCGCGTTATCCACAAGAAGGATCTCATGCGGTGCTACCGTCTGAGCCAGCAGCGCCGAAAGACACCGGTCAAGGAATCGTTCGCCATTCCAGTTGACAATGATCACGGTTACCTTGGGCCATATTACATTCATCGGATCATTCAATGTGGCCCTTACAAGATTCAAAAAAACTCTCCTAGCTTACGTGAATGTCAGGCGCACATGCTGGAAAAATGAGATTTCTGCCGCCCGCCAAACCCTTCGGAGCGAACCGAGCGAACCCGGTAGAGTGACGGACCTCTGTAGGCATATGTTAACGCATCGAACTCCCGGTGCACCGCACCGGTATGACGCGATGGAGGGTGTCTTCAGCGTAGTGTTAGAATTCGCTCAGGATGAATTGGAACCCCGAGCAATACCTGACATTCGCTGATGCCAGGCAAAGACCCGCGCTGGATCTCCTGGCCCGACTTGACTTCAGGTCGGCAAGCCGCATCGTCGATCTCGGCTGTGGGGCCGGCAACGTCACGCAGCTATTGGCCGAACGTTGGCCGGGTGCGCAGATCATTGGCGTCGACAGCGATTCGGCGATGCTTGCCAATGCCGCTGCCACGGCGCCGACGATTGACTGGCGGCTGGCGGAAATTGCCAGCGGGCAGTCTGATTTCCCTCCCGGCCTGATCTTCTCGAACGCAGCACTGCCTTGGCTAGAATGCCTCGACCCGCCGGCAGTCGAGCGCTTTCTGGCGGTCTATCGAGAGCGGCTGCGTGCCGCCACGCTGTTCCCGTTCAACCGTCTCTTCTTCATCGCGCAGAGCTGAGCCGCGATGGAGGCCCTTGACTACTCGCTGCTGGCCGGCTTGGCCGTGGCCGCTCTGTTTGCTGGCTTGATCGATGCAGTGGTTGGTGGCGGTGGGCTGATCCAGATCCCGGCGTTGTTCAACGCGATGCCGCAGGAAATGCCGGCGACTCTCTTCGGGACCAACAAGTTTTCAAGCGTATTCGGCACCAGCAATGCAGCCTTGCGCTACGCATGCCGTATCGAGATGCCCTGGCGAACGACACTGCCGGCCGCTCTGGCTGCGTTTGCCTGCGCCTATGCCGGCGCGATGGCCGTCACCTGGCTGCCTGCGGCGATGTTGCGTCCGCTGATCCTGGTGTTGCTCGTCGGAGCGGCCGCTTACACTTTCGTTCGGCGCGATTTTGGGGCGATTCATCAGCCCCGGCACAAAGGCGGACAGGAGCTCGCGTATGCCCTGATTTTGGGTGGCGCGATCGGTTTCTACGATGGCTTTTTTGGACCCGGGACCGGCAGTTTCCTGATCTTTCTGTTTGTCCGCCTTTTCGGATTTGATTTTCTGCATGCCTCGGCAGCGTCGAAAGTGGTCAATGTTGCCACCAACATCGCAGCACTGGGCTTTTTCATCCCGCATGGCCACTTTCTACCGTTGCTGGCATTGGTGATGGCCGGCTGCAACGTGCTCGGTTCGCTCCTCGGCACACATCTTGCGATACGCCATGGCAGCGGTTTCATCCGGAAGGGGTTCTTGTGCGTGGTGACCGTCCTGATTATCAAATTCGCGATAGACACTATTCCATTCAAATTTCCATTCAAATGGCTATAGGAAGCTGCCCTTGCCGCGCAGGGTCCCCGAAGCGCTGAACGGAACCGTTGCGACGCCGTATTTGCGTGCGACACGCTGGTACAGCTCGCGCGCCGAAACCACCTTCGGGTTGCGCATCTCCCTGGCCTGTGCCAGTTGCAGAAAACGAATGCCTCGTCTTGCCAGTACAGGATCCCAGCCTTTCCGTTCCAGCAGGGTAAAAATCGCTTTCGTGGCATTGACCAGAAACTGCAGATTGGGTACCCGTTCCGCGGCTTCCATCAACAACTTCACCGAGCCTTCGACATCGCCGCGGCGGGCGGCCAGAACGCCGCGGTTATTGAGTTCGACGATTTCCCGACCGACCTGCGCGAGCAGCGCCTGACCGTCTGCGGCCTTGCCGGTTTTGGCATAGATGCTCTGGACCTGGGCGATCATGATGCGGTTTTCATGGTTTTCGGCGGCGATCCTGCGAGCAATTTCGCGTGCATTTTCTTCGTCGCCAGTGACCAGACAGGCGTGTGCCAGGTCGAGCGCCAGTTTTTCCGAAACCGCCGCACTACGGCCTTCGTCTTTCAAGGCTTCATGCAGGATGAGTGCCTTCTCCACTGCCCGCTTGGCCTTGGCGGGTTCGCCCTCCTTGTTTGCACACAGGCTTTCCATGACCAGCGCAGCAAATTCGCCTTGCTGGTTGCCTCGCCAGTCACGGCGGAGTTCTTCGGTGACCAGCCGGGCAGCAGTGGTATGACCACGGTCGAGCATCACCCGCGAAAGATTGGTGTAGTCGTCAATGTCCCTCAGTGACGAGTTGCGGCGACGCTGGAGCACCTTGCCGTAGGCTCTTTCGGCGGCCTGGAGATCCTGGTTACGTGCCGCCACGTCGCCAACCATGCGTTGTCGTGTCGAATTGTTGGGTGAAATCATCGCCGCGCGCTGCAACACTTCCTGGGCTTCCGGAAGCTTGCCCACCTCCTCCTGCACTTCGGCGAGAAAATCGTAGGCCGCAATAAATTCCGGGAAGTCGTCGATAAGTGATTGCCCGAATGCTTCGGCCTCGGACATTTGTTGTTGTCCTCGCAGTGCCATGGCCAGGCCCATGCGGGCCCAGGGAACGGCCCGTTGTGCCAGTACCTGCTGGTAGACGCGCTGCGCTTCAGCATGGCTGCCCAACGTATTGAGGATCTCTCCCTTGAACCGCAGTGCATCAAACCGAAAGCCGCTATCCTGTCTGATCAGACGTTCACAGGTCACCAGCGCTTCAACGTAAGCACCGTTGTCGAGATGCTCGTAGAGTTTCGCGAAGAAGCGTTTCTTGTAGAGCGCGCGCGCCAGACGTACGTTCAATTCGTGGGCGGTAAAGGGCTTGATCAGGTAGTCATCCGGCGCCAGTTCGGCCACCGAGACAACGTTGTGATAGGCGCGTTCACTGGTGATCACGATGAATACGGTAGACCGTGGCAGGAGATGTTGCTCGCGCAACTCTTCGAGCAGTTGCTGACTGTCGCGCTCGTCCTCGAGCAGATAATCGGAGAGGATGATGTCGAAACGGTGCGCCCTGAGTTGCCGGAAGACGTCGGCCGAGGTGCCGGCATTGTCTATCAGGCCAACACCCATCGCCGAAAGCATCATGCGCAGCGAAGTGCGGGCGTTCGGATAGCGATCAATCAGCAGAGCCCGCTTGCTCGACATTTCCTTGCCGAGGGTTTGCTGCAGGTTTGCAGTCGTATCGGGGATCTTCATGGCTTGAACCTTACCTGACCGTGGTCTGGCGATCAAGCCGTCAGAGGGGTTCCTGCTGGCCGCCAGCTCCCGCAGGGGCTGGCGGCAGCACCCTCCTCCTTCAGGGGAGCGAACGGCGAATCAGGTGGTCGAAGGCGCTGAGCGCGGCTTTCGAGCCTTCACCCATGGCGATGACGATCTGCTTGTAAGGAACCGTGGTGACGTCACCGGCGGCGAAGACGCCCGGCAGCGAGGTTTCGCAGCGCGCATCGATCTCGATCTCGCCGTGCCGAGAAAGGGCGATGGTGCCCCTGAGCCACTCGCTGTTGGGGAGCAGGCCGATCTGCACAAACACCCCTTCGAGGTCGATGCGCTGCGACTCACCGCTGGCACGATCGGTGTACAAGAGGCCGTTGACCTTCTGGCCATCGCCGGTGACTTCGGTGCTCAAGGCCTGGGTGATCACCTTCACGTTGGGCAGACTGAAGAGCTTTTTCTGCAATATGGCGTCGGCACGCAAAATGGCTTCGAATTCGAGGAGGGTGACCTGGCCGACGACACCGGCGAGGTCGATCGCCGCTTCAACGCCGGAGTTGCCGCCACCGATCACGGCCACCCGCTTGCCCTTGAACAGCGGCCCGTCGCAGTGCGGACAGTAGGCAACGCCATGGCCGCGATACTGCTTCTCGCCAGGAACATTCATCTCGCGCCAACGTGCCCCGGTGGCGAGGATCACCGTCTTGCTTCTGAGCCTGGCGCCGCTGGCCAGACGGACTTCGGTCAGGCCGCCCTCAAGGTCCGGCAGCAGCGCTTCGGCGCGCTGCAGATTGATGATGTCCACATCGTACTCCTTGACGTGTTCCTCGAGTCCGACGGCGAGTCGCGGACCGTCGGTCTGCTTTACCGAGATGAAGTTCTCGATCGCCAGGGTATCGAGTACCTGCCCACCGAAACGCTCGCTGACCACGCCGGTACGAATGCCCTTGCGGGCTGCGTAGATCGCTGCAGCGGCGCCGGCCGGGCCGCCGCCGACGATCAGCACGTCGAAGGGTGCGCGCGCAGAGACCTTTTCCGCCTCGCGCTGCAGGGCGCCGGTATCGATCTTGCCGATGATTTCCTCAAGCGTCATGCGACCCTGCCCGAAGGGTTCGCCGTTCAGGAAAACCGTTGGCACGCCCATGATCTGGCGTTCAGTCACTTCGTCCTGAAACAGCGCACCGTCGATCATCTGGTGACTGATGCCCGGGTTCTGCACCGCCATCAGGTTGAGTGCCTGCACGACATCCGGGCAGTTGTGGCACGACAGCGAAATGAAGGTTTCAAAATGGAATTGCCCGGGAATGGAGCGAATCTCCTCGATGACGCTGGCCTCGATTTTTGGCGGGTGGCCACCGGTTTGCAGCAGGGCCAGAATCAACGAGGTGAATTCGTGTCCCATTGGGATGCCGGCAAAGCTGATCCGCGCGGGTTCGCCGGGCCGACCGACCGAGAAGGAGGGCCTGCGCACTGAATTGCCATCTTGCCGGACGCTGACCTTGTCCGACAGGGAGGCGATGTCCTGCAGCAAGGCCAGCATCTCTTGTGCCTGGTTGCTGCCATCGAGCGCGCCGACCAGTTCGATCGGATGCCGGATTCTTTCAAGATAGGCCCGCAGTTGAGTCTGGATGTTTGCGTCTAACATGCGTCTTGTCCCTGGTGAGTGGCATTGCAAAGGGGCCGCCAAACAGCGGCCCCTTTGCACTGAGACCCCGAATCACGCGACAGGAAAAGCAGCCTGCCGCGTGGCTCACACGGTTCTTAAATCTTGCCGACCAAGTCCAGCGACGGGGTCAGCGTGGCGTCACCCGGCGTCCACTTGGCCGGGCAGACTTCGCCCGGGTGGCTGGCGACGTACTGGGCAGCCTGAACCTTGCGCAACAGTTCCTTGGCGTCGCGACCAATGCCGAGGTCGTGGACCTCACAGACCTTGATGATGCCTTCGGGATTGATCACGAAGGTGCCGCGCAACGCCAGACCTTCCTCTTCGATCATCACGTCGAAATTGCGGGTGATGGTGCCGGTCGGGTCGCCGAGCATCGGATACCGGATCTTCTTGATGGTCTCGGAAGCGTCGTGCCAAGCCTTGTGTGTAAAATGCGTGTCGGTAGATACCGCGTATATTTCGACACCGATCTTCTTGAACGACTCATACTCGTCAGCCAGGTCACCCAGTTCGGTCGGGCAGACGAAGGTGAAGTCAGCCGGGTAGAAAACGACGACAGACCATTTGCCCTTCAGGTCGGCATCGGATACAGGACCAAACTTGCCGTTATGAAAAGCAGTGGTTTTGAACGGTTTGATTTCGGTGTTGATCAGTGACATCTTGAGATCTCCTTCGGGTTCGGTGAATGAAAACAAGCGACGGGCAGGATCATAGTGGAGTCGCCAGAATTGTTCCAATTAATTCTGATAATTCAAGTCATAGCCCAAGGCTATTTGGTCGGCGTTTCAACAAATTGCCGTAAAATGCCGGTCTTTTCCAGAGTCGTCCGCGTGCTACCAATGGCGATCGTCCATGTTATTTCCTGAATGTTTCGAGGTGATTGTGGTCGGCGGTGGCCATGCCGGCACTGAAGCGGCGCTCGCCGCAGCGCGGATGGGCGTCAGGACGCTGCTGCTGACGCACAACCTCGAGACACTCGGCGCGATGAGTTGCAATCCATCGATCGGTGGCATCGGCAAAGGGCATCTGGTCAAGGAGATCGACGCTCTGGGCGGGGTGATGGCCGAGGCTACCGATGAGGCCGGCATCCAGTTCCGGATTCTCAATGCGAGCAAGGGTCCGGCGGTACGTGCGACGCGTGCGCAGGCAGATCGCGTGCTGTACCGGCAGGCGATCCGCCGTCGCCTCGAAAACCAGCCAAATCTGGTGATCTTCGCGCAGGCATGTGCTGACCTGATGCTCGAAGGCGACCACGTCGCCGGTGTAGTGACCCGGTTGGGCGTGCGCTTTGCTGCACGAACCGTGGTCCTCACGGCTGGCACCTTCCTCAACGGCAGGATTCACGTGGGTCTGTCGAATCATAGCGGTGGCCGTATGGGTGATCCCCCGTCGGTTTCGCTGGCTGCCCGTCTGCGCGAATTACAGTTGCCGGTTGGCCGGCTCAAGACCGGCACACCGCCACGACTGGATGGCAAGACCATCGATTTTTCGACCTTGGCCGAGCAATATTCGGACGATCCCTTGCCGGTGTTCTCGTTTCTTGGAGACGCTGCCCAACATCCGCGTCAGTTGCCATGCTGGGTGACCAGCACCAACGCTCGGACGCACGCGATCATCCGGGCCAACCTCGATCGGTCGCCGATGTACACCGGGGTGATCGAAGGCGTCGGTCCGCGTTATTGCCCATCGATCGAAGACAAGATTCATCGTTTTTCGGCCAAGGAAAGCCATCAGGTCTTTCTCGAGCCGGAAGGCCTGACAACCCATGAAATTTACCCGAATGGGATTTCTACCAGCCTGCCTTTTGATGTCCAGCTGGCCATCGTCCGCTCGATCCGCGGACTTGGGAACTGCCACATCCTGCGCCCCGGCTACGCCATCGAATACGATTATTTTGATCCACGCGGCCTGCGCAGCTCACTGGAAACGAAGGCTTTGCGTGGTCTTTTCTTCGCCGGCCAGATCAACGGCACCACCGGTTACGAGGAAGCCGCAGCGCAGGGCCTGTTGGCCGGCATCAACGCCGCCCTGCAGGTGCAGGAAAAGGAACCCTGGACACCGCGCCGGGACGAGGCCTACCTCGGCGTTCTGGCCGATGATCTGATCACTCGTGGCGTCTCGGAGCCTTACCGGATGTTTACCAGTCGCGCGGAGTACCGCTTATCACTGCGGGAGGACAATGCCGACCTGCGTCTGACCGAGCAAGGCCACCGTTTGGGGTTGGTGGGCGAGCAGCGCTGGGCAGCTTTTTGCGAGAAGAGGGAAGCGATCGTACGCGAGCAGGAGCGCCTGAAGTCGACCTGGGTACAGCCGGCAAAGCTTGCCGATGAGGACACGATCAGGATCTTCGGCAAGCCTCTGGAGCACGAATACAGCCTGCATGAGCTGCTGCGCCGCCCGGATGTGAGTTATTCGTCGTTGATGACGCTGCGCCTGGGCGATTTTTCGGTGGACGCGGGTCTGCGCGATCCACGGGTCATCGAACAGGTCGAGAACCAGGCCAAGTATCAGGGTTACATCGAACGTCAACGGGATGAGGTGAGCAAGAATCTGGCCAACGAGGAAACGTGCTTTCCCGACGATTTCGACTTTTGCAGCATTACGGGTCTGTCCAGGGAAGTCCAGCAGAAGCTCGTTCTGCATCGTCCACAGACCCTGGGGCAGGCTTCCCGCATTCAGGGCGTGACCCCGGCGGCCATCTCGATCCTGCTGGTGCATTTGAAGCGTGCACAACTGAACGCGCAGCGCCAGCGAATCGCCGGTTCTGGTTCATGACGCCGGCCACGCAACTCGCGCAGGGACTGCACGTCCTGGGGATCGATCTTTCGCACGCCGCACAGAACAAGCTGCTCGCCTACGTGGCCCTGCTCGACAAGTGGAACAAGACCTATCGCCTGACCGGTCTGAATGATCCGTCGTTGGCGGTCAGTCATCACTTGCTCGATTCGCTGGCGATCCTGCCCTTTGTCGAGGGGGCGACACTGCTCGACGTGGGCAGCGGTGGCGGCATGCCCGGTATCCCGCTGGCCATCGCCCGCCCGGAACTGGGGGTGGTCCTGCTGGACAGCAATGCGAAAAAGACGGCCTTTCTGCAACAGGTGGCGATTGAGCTTGGGTTGGTGAATATTGCCGTACACTGTGGCCGTGTTGAAGCGTACAGGCCCGTGGCCAGTTTCTCAGCGATCAGCGCACGCGCATTTTCCGATCTCGGCGAGTTCGTGAGACTGTCGCGTCACCTGTTGCAAACGGGGGGTCATTGGCTGGCCATGAAAGGCCTTCGGCCGCAGGACGAAATGGCAAATCTGTCGGTTGATGTGGTCGTGGACGCAGTGCATCGCTTGAAGGTGCCGGGCATCACCGGTGAACGGCACCTGGTAATCATGAGCAGCAGTCAGGCGCAGCATTGAGGAGGGAGTCGATTTGGCAAGAATACTCGCGGTAACCAACCAAAAAGGCGGCGTTGGCAAGACGACGACGGCCGTCAACCTCACGGCCTGTCTCGCCGAAATCGGCCAGCGCGTGTTGCTGATCGATCTTGATCCGCAGGCCAACGCCACGACCGGTTGCGGTGTCGTCAAGAGCGACGCGCTGTCGACGGTCTATCAGATTCTGATCGGTCGCTCGACGATGCGTGGCACCAGCCTGCGTACTGAATTCGGCTTCGACCTGATGCCCGCGAATCGCGAACTCGCGGGTGCCGAGATCGATCTGATCAATCTCGGAAAGCGCGAGTATCGGCTGCGTGACGCGCTCGCCGACATCCGTGGCGACTATGACTTCATCGTGATGGATTGCCCGCCCGCACTGAACCTGCTGACAGTCAATGGGCTGGTCGCTGCCGATACCGTGATGATCCCGATGCAATGTGAGTACTACGCGCTGGAAGGTCTGACTGACTTGGTGGCGACACTGAAAAAGGTGCGGGCCAAATTGAATCCGGTGCTCGAGATCGAGGGTCTGCTGCGGACCATGTACGACCCGCGTTCGACGCTGACCCAACAGGTTTCCCGCGAACTTGAACGACACTTCGGTTCGAAGGTTTATCGGACGATCGTTCCGCGCAATGTACGCCTGGCCGAGGCTCCGTCCTATGGCAAGCCGGTGCTTGCATTCGACCGCAGCTCGAAGGGCGCACAAGCGTATCTCTTGTTGGCGCAGGAGATTCTCGATCGGCACGCCGGCAGCGCTGGCAGGGTGACCGCGGCGCTTGCCGGGACTGGAGTGGAGCCATGAAACTGAAAGGACTGGGGCGTGGCCTTGATGCTCTCCTGGCGGATAACGATGCTCAGAGCCGGGAACAGCAAAGAACGCTGCCGGTCGGTCGGCTCCAGCCGGGCAAGTATCAGCCACGTACCCGCATGGACAGCGCTTCGCTCGAAGAACTGGCCGCCTCGATCAGGGTGCAGGGGTTGATGCAGCCGATTCTTGTACGGCCGGTCAGCGACGACCGCTACGAGATCATTGCCGGTGAGAGGCGCTGGCGAGCGGCGCAGATGGCCGGCTTGACCGAGGTGTCTACTTTGGTCCGGATCATTCCGGATGAGGCCGCGCTGGCCATGGCGCTGATCGAGAACATCCAGCGCGAGGATCTCAACCCGATCGAGGAAGCGCTGGGTCTGCAACGATTGATCGATGAGTTCTCGATGACCCACCAGCAAGCAGCCGATGCCGTTGGACGATCACGACCGGCGGCGTCGAATCTGCTGCGTCTGCTGCAGTTGGCTGCACCGGCGCAGGAGCTCCTGATGCGCGGGGAAATCGACATGGGGCATGCGCGCGCCCTCCTCCCGCTGGCGGGTGCGTTGCAGGTCCAGTTGGCGCAACGAGTGGCACAGAAAGGCTTGTCGGTACGCGAAACCGAGCGCCTGGTTCAGTGTGCCCTCAACCCACCGAAAGAAGTCACCACGCCGAGCAGGCCGGACCGCGATGTGCTGCGTCTGCAGGACGAACTGGCCGATCTGCTCGGTGCGCAGGTGGCGATTCGAGCCAATAAACGAGGGGCGGGCAAGGTGCTGATCGAGTTCGGCGACCTCGATCAACTTGAAGGAATTCTGCAGCGCTTACGCCATTGATGCGCCGCATCATGGAAGCCCATCCAGGGCTCGCCAATCCTGGCTGCAGGGCAGATTCTATCGAGGAATTTAAACTTTTTTGCAGTTGCGGTTTGATTCCTTATTGTGAGTCTGGTATCCTGCTCATGTTTTGGAGGGGCTAGCCGTGCATCCGCAGGTTCGCTGGGTCCTGGTCTGCCAGTTGGTGGTCACTCTGGCAGTAGGGTTGGTCGCGGGGGTTGCTCTGGGATTTGATGCGGCTGTTTCTGCAGTACTCGGTGGCGGGATTGCCATGGCCAGTGCTTCTGCTTATGCATGGCGAGCCTTGCGGCTATCGAAACAGGCCGATGCAAGAAGAGTGTTTCGGGATCAGGTGGCTGGGGAGGGTTACAAGTTTGTCGTAACCCTTTTGTTGTTTACCGTGGTCTTCAAGAGCTACGCACAACTCGCAGCCTTGCCGCTCTTCCTGGCCTATGTAGCAACAGTGGTCGTTTATTGGATGGCGCTGCTCAGGCAGCAATAGTTGAACAGGGAGAATATATGGCTTCGGGCGAGGCATTGACGACGAGTGGATACATTGTCCACCACCTGACCAACCTGACCGTCGGTCACGGTTTCTGGACTTTTCACCTGGACTCCCTGATCGTATCCGGTCTCCTTGGCCTGTTCGCCTTCCTCGGCATGGCCAAACTTGCCAGCAGGGCTGCCGTCGTCGGTCCGGGCAAGCTGCAAACCTTCGTTGAAATGCTGGTGTCCTTTATCGATCAGCAGGTCAAGGATACCTACCATGGCAAGAGTGCGCTGATCACGCCGATGGCGGTCACCATCTTCGTCTGGGTTTTTCTGATGAACGCGATGGATCTGATCCCGGTCGATTTCATTCCCTTCGTCCTCGGCTTTGCTGGCGTACATTATTTCAAGGTGGTGCCGACCACCGACCCGAACCTGACTTTCGGCATGTCCCTGACGGTGTTCGCGATCATGTTGGTCATGGGCGTCAAGGTGAAAGGTGTCGGGGGCTTCCTGCATGAGGTATTCACCGTGCCGTTTGGTGCCAAGCTGGCGCCACTCAATCTTCTCTTCCGGGTCATCGAGGATGTCGCCAAGCCGATTTCACTTGCGCTGCGTCTGTTCGGCAACATGTACGCTGGCGAGATGGTGTTTATCCTGATTGCCCTTCTGGGTCTGTGGCAGTTACCCCTGGCGCTGCCCTGGGCGCTGTTTCATATCCTGATCATCACCTTGCAGGCCTTCGTGTTCATGATGCTCACCATCGTTTACATGTCGATGGCCAGCGAGTCCCACGGTTAGTCGTGGGAAGACTGCCCGGTTGCGAGTTTGATTCACGTTGTCTTTGTTTAACCCATTTAGCATGTTTTACTAGGAGAAAGTAATGGAAGCCGCTCTGTCTATGTTGCTTGGTAACACCGCCATCGCCGTCGCCATCCTGATCGGTGCGGGTGCTCTCGGTACCGCTATCGGTTTTGGTCTGCTGGGTGGCCGGTTCCTTGAGGGCGCTGCTCGCCAGCCGGAAATGATTCCGACTCTCCAGGTAAAGATGTTCATTGTTGCGGGTCTTCTCGACGCGGTCACCATGATCGGTGTCGGTATCGCGCTGTTCATGCTTTTTGCCAATCCCTTCATTGCCGTTGTCAAGGGCTGATCGCTTTTCGGACTAACTCTTAACAGGAGGTTAGCGTGAACATCAACGCAACGTTGATTGGCGAAGCGATCTGGTTTGGCGTCTTCATCTGGATCACCATGAAATACGTCTGGCCTCCGTTGGCCAAGGCCATGGCCGATCGCCAAAAACTGATCGCTGACGGGCTTGCCGCCGGCGAGCGTGGGAAGCATGAGCTGGAGCTGGCGGGCAAACGTTCCGCAGATGCCCTGCGCGACGCCAAGGCAAAGGCTGCCGAAATCATTGCTGCCGCCGAGAAGCGCGGCGCTCAGATGGTTGAAGAGGCGAAGGTGACAGCCAAAATTGAAGCCGACAAGGTGGTCGCATCGGCAAAGGCCGAGATTGCTCAACAGGTCGAGCAGGCAAGAGCGGAACTGCGTGGCCGTGTCGCCGACCTTGCCGTGGCGGGTGCCGAGCGCATCCTGAAGCGCGAAGTCGATGCCAGGGCGCATGCCGAAATGCTGTCCGCGCTCAAGCAGGAACTCTAATACCATGGCCGAACTCGTTACCATCGCGCGCCCCTACGCTGAAGCGGTTTTCCGCATTGCGCTGGAAAACAAGGCGCTGACGTTTTGGTCCGAGCGGTTGTCGCTGCTTTCTGCAATTGCCACGGATGAGCAGATGCGTTCCTGCATCGGCAATCCGGAGTTGTCTGCCACGCAGAAGAGTACACTCTTCAAGTCGCTGATCGGCAAGGCACAGGATGGCGGCGAAGCCAATCTGATCGATGTCCTCGCCAACAACGAACGGCTTTCCGCCTTGCCGGAAATCGCGGGTCTCTTCGAGGAGCTGAGGGCTGCGCAGGAAGGCGTCAAGGAAGCCACGATCTACAGTGCCTTTCCCGTTGACGACGCGCAGCTCAAGGCGCTGATCGAGGATCTGGAAGCGCGCTTCAAAACCCGGCTGACTGCCGAAGTGGTCGTCGATCAATCGCTGATCGGCGGCGTCAAGATTGTGGTTGGCGACCAGGTTCTCGATACCTCCGTACGCGGAAAATTGGAGAGCCTGCGGTTGGCGCTCAAGAACTAGGAGAATTTTCATGCAGTTGAATCCTTCCGAAATCAGCGAACTGATCAAGAGCAAGATCGAGAATCTTGCGATCAGCGCCGATCTGCGCACCCAGGGCACCATCGTTTCGGTGACCGATGGTATCTGCCGTATCTACGGCCTGACCGATGTCATGCAGGGAGAGATGCTCGAGTTTCCGGGCAATACTTTCGGCATGGCCTTGAACCTCGACCGGGACTCGGTTGGCGCGGTGGTTCTCGGTGAATACGAGCAAATCAGCGAAGGCGACACCGTCAAGACCACCGGTCGCATTCTCGAGGTTCCGGTCGGACCGGAATTGCTCGGTCGCGTGGTGAACTCGCTCGGGCAGCCGATCGACGGCAAAGGTCCGGTCAACAACAAGCTGACCGACAAGATTGAAAAGGTTGCCCCCGGTGTCATCTGGCGCAAATCGGTTTCGCAACCGGTACAGACCGGACTTAAATCGATCGACGCAATGGTGCCGATCGGTCGTGGCCAGCGCGAATTGATCATTGGTGACCGGCAGACCGGCAAGACGGCGGTGGCAGTCGATACAATCATCAACCAGAAAGGCCAGAACCTGATCTGCATCTATGTTGCGGTCGGTCAAAAGGCCTCAACCGTCGCCAACGTGGTACGCAAGCTCGAAGAAAACGGCGCGATGGAATATACCATCATCGTTGCTGCGACCGCTTCCGAATCCGCCGCCTTGCAGTACATCGCTCCCTACTCGGGTTGCACGATGGGCGAGTATTTCCGTGACCGTGGACAGGATGCACTGATCATCTACGACGATCTGACCAAGCAGGCGTGGGCTTACCGCCAGGTTTCGCTGCTCCTGCGCCGCCCGCCAGGTCGTGAAGCCTATCCTGGCGACGTGTTCTACCTGCACTCTCGCTTGCTTGAACGCGCAGCGCGCGTTTCCGAAGAATGGGTCGAGAAGTTTACCAACGGCGAGGTCAAGGGCAAGACGGGCTCACTGACGGCCCTGCCGGTCATCGAGACGCAGGCAGGCGACGTCTCCGCCTTCGTTCCGACCAACGTCATCTCGATCACCGATGGCCAGATCTTTCTTGACACCGACCTGTTCAATGCGGGTGTGCGCCCAGCCATCGATGCCGGTATCTCGGTTTCTCGGGTCGGCGGTGCTGCCCAGACCAAAGTCATCAAGAAGCTGGGCGGAGGGGTCCGTCTGGCGCTCGCCCAGTACCGTGAACTGGCGGCATTTGCACAGTTTGCATCGGATCTTGACGAGGCGACCCGCAAACAGCTTGATCGTGGCCGTTTGGTGACCGAACTGATGAAGCAGCCGCAGTATTCGCCATTGCCCATTTCCGAGATGGCGATCACCCTGCACGCAGTGAACAAGGGTCTTTTCGACGATGTTGAAGTGAAGAAGGCACTTGCCACCGAGAAGCAGATGCACAGCTTCGTCAAACAGAAATACGCCGACCTCGTGGCCAGGATCGAAACTACCAAGGATCTTGACGCTGACACTGAGCAGAAGCTCACCAAGGCGATTGAGGAATTCAAGGCCACACTGGCCTGATCGACCAAGGAGATAGCCATGCCTAGCGGCAAGGAAATCCGGAACAAGATCAAGAGCGTAGAAAGTACGCGCAAGATCACCAAGGCTATGGAAATGGTGGCCGCATCGAAGATGCGCAAGGCGCAGGACAGGATGCGGGCTGCCCGCCCCTACGGCGAAAAGATTCGCCGGGTGGCGGGTAACCTTTCGCATGCCTTGACGGATTATCGCCATCCTTTTCTGACCGTACGCGAGCCCGTGAAAGCGGTCGGATTGATCACCGTCACCTCCGACAAGGGTCTCTGCGGTGGCCTCAATACCAACGTACTTCGACTTGCCTTGGCGAAGATGAAGGAGTGGGACGCCGAAGGCAAGAAGCTTCGGGTGACCGCGATTGGCAACAAGGGCCTGGGTTTCATGCAGCGCGCGGGTGCGAACATCGTCTCGCAGCTCACCGGATTGGGGGATACGCCGCACCTCGAGAAGCTGATCGGTCCGGTCAAGGTGCAACTGGACGCTTATATGAAGGGCGAAATCGATCTTCTCTACATCGCCTTTACCCGCTTCATCAATACGATGAAGCAGGAGCCGACGCTCTACCAGTTGCTACCGCTCTCAGGGGATCTCGTCGGGAGTGAGGGCAATCGCTGGGACTACCTTTACGAGCCTGACGCCAAGACGGTCATTGATGACTTGCTGTTGCGTTATGTGGAGGCGATGATCTATCAGTCGGTAGCCGAGAACATGGCTTCCGAGCAGAGCGCGCGCATGGTCGCCATGAAGTCGGCTTCGGATAACGCGAAGAACGTGATCGGCGAACTCAAGCTGGTTTACAACAAGGCTCGCCAGGCAGCGATCACCAAAGAGCTTTCGGAAATCGTCGGCGGCGCAGCGGCTGTCTGACCACGCGATAGTTGATTTATTGATTTAGGGATACGACGATGAGTCAAGGAAACATTGTTCAGTGTATCGGCGCCGTGGTGGACATCCAGTTCCCGCGTGATGCCATGCCCCACATTTACAACGCACTCCAGCTCGACAAGGCAGAAGAATCGGATATGTGTGAGTCCGACCTGATGTTCGAGGTTCAGCAGCAGTTGGGGGATGGCATTGTGCGCACCATCGCCATGGGGTCATCCGACGGACTGCGGCGTGGCATGAAAGTCAACAACACCGGTGCCGGCATTTCGGTGCCGGTCGGCAACGCGACGATTGGCCGCATCATGAACGTTCTCGGTCGGCCGATTGATGAAGCCGGGCCCATTGCCACCGAAGAGCGTCGTGAAATTCACCAGATGGCACCGAAGTTCGACGAGCTGTCACCGTCGGTCGACCTGCTGGAAACCGGGATCAAGGTGATCGACCTGGTTTGTCCTTTCGCCAAGGGCGGAAAGGTGGGACTGTTCGGTGGCGCTGGCGTGGGCAAGACGGTGAACATGATGGAGTTGATCAACAACATCGCCAAACAGCACTCAGGTCTTTCGGTGTTTGCCGGTGTTGGTGAGCGTACCCGCGAGGGCAATGACTTCTATCATGAAATGAAGGAGTCCAATGTTCTCGACAAAGTGGCGATGGTCTTTGGCCAAATGAACGAGCCTCCAGGCAACCGTCTGCGCGTCGCATTAACCGGTCTGACCATGGCCGAGCGATTCCGTGATGATGGCCGTGACATCCTCTTCTTCGTTGACAACATCTATCGGTACACGCTGGCGGGTACCGAGGTTTCGGCACTGCTTGGCCGGATGCCGTCTGCCGTCGGATATCAGCCGACGCTGGCCGAAGAAATGGGCCGTCTGCAGGAGCGTATCACCTCGACCAAGGTCGGATCGATCACCTCGATTCAGGCGGTCTATGTGCCTGCCGATGACCTGACTGATCCGTCGCCGGCGACAACCTTCCTGCATCTGGACTCGACCGTGGTGTTGTCGCGGGATATCGCCTCACTCGGCATCTACCCGGCTGTCGACCCGCTCGATTCCACTTCACGGCAGCTTGATCCCCAGGTCGTCGGCGAAGAGCATTACAATGTTGCCCGTGCAGTCCAGATGACTCTTCAGAAATACAAGGAGTTGCGCGACATCATCGCGATTCTCGGGATGGACGAGCTGTCGCCGGAAGACAAGCTGGCGGTTTACCGCGCCCGCAAGATTCAACGTTTCCTTTCACAACCCTTCAGCGTGGCTGAAGTCTTTACCGGTTCTCCTGGCAAGTATGTTCCACTCAAGGACACGATCAAGGGCTTCAAGATGATCGTCGAAGGCGAATGCGACAACATTCCCGAGCAGGCGTTCTACATGGTTGGCGGTATCGAGGAAGTGTTTGAAAAGGCCAAGACACTCTAAAGCGGGCAGCACAGACGTCGCGTCCCTTGCACTGTGCCAAGGGATACGACTGAGCAAGGGGAATAACCATGGCAATCAGAGTACATGTTGACGTCGTCAGTGCCGAGGAATTGATCTTTTCCGGCCAGACCGACTTCGCGGTCTTTCCGGGTGAGGCCGGCGAACTTGGTATCTATCCGCGGCATACGCCGTTATTGACCCGTATCAGGCCGGGAACGATTCGTCTGAAAGTGCCGGATAGCGACGAGTATGAAATGGTTTACGTCTCCGGCGGGATGTTGGAAGTGCAGCCTGCGCTGATTACGGTCCTGGCCGACACCGCGATTCGTGCACACGACCTTGACGAAGCCAAGGCGATAGAGGCCAAGCGTCGTGCAGAGGAAGCCCTCAAGGATCGGACTTCGGATATTGGACTTGCTACTGCCGAGGCCGAACTGGCGCAAGCGGTCGCCCAGTTGCAGGCAATCAAGCGGCTACGCCAGCGTCACTAAGTGATAGTCGTGAAAAGGCAGCCCGGTGTGAGGGCTGCCTTTTCATTCCCATGCTTTTGAGCGCACACCACGTACACCACAGAGCGTTCTAACACTGTTCCAGCTGTGCCAGCCTTCTTTCGATGCGCGAAAAATCGTCACGCAAGGTGTCCACGTCTAGACAAAACCTCTCGATATCACAGCGGCGAGCAATCGCTGCATTCTCTTCAGTCAGATATTCGGCCACACCGATCGCCAACTTTCTCAAGCCGACCAGTTGCCATTGTCCGAGTTGCTTGGCAAACTGGAGGCCACGGTGAGCCACCACATCGCCAAGGACTTTCGACAAGTCATGCTCGATGTCCCAGCGCAAGTTGCGAAACACGAAGCCCAGGGTCTCTGCCAGATCCACAGCGCCTGAAATGGTCGCTGAAGTGAGCAAAGAGGCTTGGTCGGTCAACGCGAGCGCAGGTGCGTCACTAGGAAGTGTAATGCTGACCGTCGCTGGAGTACCCGCTGCTGCGGTCTCGAACGTGCCCCCCTCGCTAATCCTGACCAGCAAGGCCGTGCTACCAAATTGCAGGAGTGCCGTTTTTCCGGCAAAGGGAATCAGTCGATCACGCGCCCAGGACTCTCCCTGCAACAGGTGATTGAGCAGTGCGAGCGTAGGCCAGGCCAGCATCTCTCGTTCAGGAAAGTTGCTGGATACCGGCAATTACCCAGCCGCTGGCACCGTCAACGGCCTTGGTAAGGTTCCAGACTTCGTCAAAAGGTGCGGCCACCGCGCCGGCTTCTTCGCGGATCATTCCGCTGAAGCGAACGCTGGCGATGTGCCGATCGGCCTCGGTGACGACTTCGAGTAACACAGCGTTCAGCGTCACGACATCGGTTTGCTGTGTTGCCTTCCCTCTCTCGTCGAACTGCAGTTTGATTTCTGCATACATCTCGGGAGTCACAAACTCGCGGATGTCGTCGAGATTGCCAGCATCGTTGGCCGCCTGCAGTCGAATGAAATTCAGCTTGGCGACCCGCAGGAAACCATCCACGTCAAAGCCTGCCGCTATGTTGGCCGACAGCGGAACGGCAGGGCTGACAGGCAGACCCGTAGCCGGCGCAGGATTGAAGGCTTGCGGCGTCGGCACCATTCCTGCCGCGCCTGCCCCGGCGTATTGCAGGGGTTGAGCATCTGGCACCGGTGAACCTTTGCGGCGAAACAGCAATTTGAAGGCGACCACGGCGCACATCAACAGTAACGCAATCATCAGGAAATTGGCCATGCTCTCACCCAGGCCGAAGTGGGATAACAGTGCGGCGATCCCGAGGCCGGCGGCTAGACCCGCCAAAGGACCCATCCAGTTACGTTTGGGTGCTGCTGCAGGTGCCGTCGCGGCAGGTGCAGGCGTCACTGCATTCAGAGGCGGTGTTGCCTGCCGCTGAGTTACCGAGTCGCGCTGCATGCCGGACGAACTGCCGCCACCCAGTCGCTTCGCATCAGCCTCTCCGACCGCCAGGCCAAGGCTGAATACGCAGATACCGAGAGTCATCAGGATCTTTTTCATCCGTGCATCTCCCCTCCTAAAACTTGAAAGCACGGTGCAGGGCGACCACGCCCAGCGCCAGATTGTAATATTCGACCTGCTCGAGTCCGGCTTGTTCCATCAATAACTTGAGCGCTTCCTGATCCGGATGCATGCGAATCGACTCTGCAAGATACCGGTAGCTCGCTTCGTCGTGGGTAATCATCTGTCCAAGACGGGGGATTACCTGGAACGAATAGAAATCGTAAGTGGCTGCCAGAGGTTTCCATACCTGAGAGAACTCAAGCACCAGCAGGCGTCCTCCGGGTCTGAGGACGCGCCGCATTTCGGCCAGTGCCAGATCTTTGTGTGTCATGTTGCGCAGGCCAAAGGCAACCGTCACACAATCGAAATAATCATCGGGGAACGGCAGCTTTTCGGCATCGCACTGCGCGACCGGGAGAATGAAGCCCTGGTCGCAGAGTCGATCACGACCGCGGGTCAGCATGGCGTGGTTGATATCCGTGAGCCAGACTTGTCCCCGGTTGCCGAGCTTTCTGGCGAAAGCGAGTGCCAGGTCGCCGGTTCCACCAGCCACGTCGAGCACCCGCCAGCCTTCGCGAACGTCGCTCTTGGCAATGGTGAAGGCCTTCCAGAGCCGGTGTAGACCACCCGACATCAGGTCATTCATCAGGTCGTAACGCTGTGCAACGGAATCGAAAACCTCGGCAACGTGTCTGGTTTTCTCCTCCTCAGCAACTTCCTGATAGCCAAAGTGGGTCGTACTTCGCTGGTTGCTCATGCTCATGACCTGGCTGGGGAGCAATCGAAACGGATCAATGCTTGCCGCAAGTTTTGGAGACCTTGGTAGCGACTGCCGGGGTCTCGGCGGGGTCACGGCGGCCATTCTCCTGTTGCAGGCGTTTCAGATACGCTTGCCAGAGCTGGTCGCGATTGATGCCCAGATGGTAGAGCAAATCCCAGGAATACAGCCCGCTGTCATGGCCGTCCGAGAATACCGGTCTGATGGCGTAGTTGCCGACTGCCTCAACCCGTTCGATATCGACGTCCCGCTTGCCGACTTGCAGAACCTCTTGGCCTGGCCCATGACCACGCGCTTCGGCAGAGGGCGTGAACACACGCAGGAATTCGTAGCTCAGCTCGAAACGCTCACCGCCCTCGAAGCTCAATTCGATAATGCGGGATTTCTGATGCAGCTTGATCTCGGTCGGGATCTTGGTGGTTTCATCCAGGCCAGCCATGGTGGTCTCTGCGTAATCGTGACGGCACATCATAGCGCAAAATCACCTTGATTACCGTTGCTGTCTGCCATGGCATGCGGCATTCGGTGACGGATCACACCCTCAAACCATGCTGAAAGTCACCCTCTCAAAGTCCGCGCCATCGGCCAGCAGGCGTATTAACCTGACCTGCATCGGGTTTTCCGTGTAGACTTCGAGCTGGCGCTCGGCTCGAAACCACCCTGGCGGGAGGATTAGTGTTTGTTCGGCGCCGATGGCCGGAACTGCCGGCAGCAAGAACGCCCGTTGATAGGGAACCTGGTGCCCCGGATCGAGTGCCAGCGGGCGCGCAGCGACCGCTTGAGGTTTGCCGGGCAGTGCTGCGATCCCTGCAACCAGATTGCCACCTTCTTCCTGCATCAACCACGCCACTTGTGCCAGAAGATGCGAGTTGCCATCATGCGGGCAGATGGACAGTAGCTGCCCCGGCGCGATTTTCTTGCCGACAACCGAGCGCAACAGGCGAAAACCATTCGCGCTCTGGTCGAGCACTTCCCAGGTGTCGAAGTCAAAGCCAAGCTGCCCCTGGCGGACTGCCAGCATCTGCGTCGGGTCAAGCATGTGGCGGAAGGCAAACATGCTTTCGAATTCCTGGCGCGAATAGATGCTGGTAATTTCCGGCTGCTGGAACTCCTTTCCGGAGATGTGGTAGTGCATTGCCGAAAACCCCGTAGATACTTTGGAAATTCCTGACGCATTGTGGCGGCGGAACTTACGTGCGGCACGCAACATGCTCCATGGTTTATAGAGACGATTGACCAGTCGATAACACTGTGCAGCAGTGCAATCTTCCCCGAGACCGATCTGTGCGGGCGAGATTCGTTGCTGCAACTGCCTTTTCAGTTGGTTGAGCTGGCTCACCAGGCGAGTGGTGTCGAGTCGACGCAGATGTTCACGATGCGGGCACTCATTCGATGCCCGCAGACCACAATCCTGCATCAGGTCGACGACGAACGGAGGTAAGGGCTCATTTTCTACGGCCGGGTGCATCGCCACCAGAGGGGACCAATTGTTTGCCCAGCGACGTACTAGGCTGATGTCACCCACAGACAGGCTGTAGGGACTTGCCAATTCAGCGAGGAGGAGGCTGACGAAAGCGGCGGTACAGTGGCTGCTGCGTCCAAGGGGATCGAGCGAATCCGGCACAGGGAGGGTTGCAATGCCCCATTCTTCGGCACTGGCGTAATATCCATGCAGGTTCAGCCACACCCCTGCCGGCAGTGCTTGACGGGCGCGATGGTGCTCGATGATCACCATTCCCGTATAGTAAATGCAGCGGTGCAGGATCAGGGCCAGTCGTTCGGCATAGACGTTGCTATGGTCGTCGGTGTCCAGAAGCTGTGCACAATGCGCGTAGGCGCGGGCTGCCTTCTGCCAGGTGGCAATGACCTGGCAGAAGGCGCCTGCCTCGACCTCTCCCAGCGGTAATGCCTTGTTGATGTAGCTTCGGGCGAGTTCCTCCTCGATGAAACAGAGTGAAATCCGCGTCTGTTCGAGCAGCTGCAGATAGACTTCGCCTTGCGGTGGCGTCTTCAACAGACTGTCGAGAAAGAGGTTGATTTCGAGTGCAGCCTGCCGTGAATTGGCCAGAGGAAGCCGGGAGAGCATCTGGAAACCGGTATGCAGGTCGGGGATCTTCATGGTCGCCGGGATATTGGGGAGGACTGCATTCATGGTTTTTACTGTCGGTTCTATCAGACTATCTGGTACGCATGGCGGCGATGATCTGGTCACCCAGTTGCTGCCTGTTGACAAGGGGGCGACGCGGGCTATTCTGACGCTGCGGTTTCGTCCAGACAGCGTTGGGAAAATGCCTGTCGTCCCGCCAGCGAGGGATCAGGTGCCAATGAACGTGCGGCGTCATATTGCCCAGGCTTGCGAGATTGATCTTGTCCGGCTGGTACAAGGTTCGGACAGCGCTTTCTACAGCAAATAGCACGCTCATGAGCTGCATCCGTTCCTTCTGAGGCAGGTCGGTCATCTCGCGCATGTGCCGGTGCAGGATGATGCGGCAGAAGCCGGGGTAATCCGGGTCACCCACCATGACGACGCGACACAGGTCGCTTTCCCATACCACTTCGCCTCCCGGCGATTCGCATAGTTCGCAATCCTCAAAATCGTACTTGCACACTTGCTGACTCCTTGGAGATTTCAGGGCGCCGATGCGCCATCCAGGATTCAACAATAAGCCACCAGGGCAGTAAGCGAGAGGAACTAGGTCACGGAAGGGGGTATGTGATCAAGGTACAAGGATGTCCAGTTCGGCGCGGGTCCCTTGAGTCTTGAATCTACAGAAGAACACGCTCGATACCGCCGTTGTTGGCGTGTCGGACGTATTGCGCCATCCAGTCCTCGCCGAGCAGCCGCTTGACCATCTCGACAACGATGTAGTCAGCCTGGGTGCCGGTGTCGTCGTGGTAGCGGGACAGGCCCTGCAGGCACGATGGGCAGGAAGTCAGTACCTTGACCTCGCCCGTGAAGTAATCCGAACGTAGTCGGCGGACGCCTTTTTCGATCTCCTCCTGTTTGCGGAAGCGCACCTGTGTAGACACGTCCGGGCGCGTCACCGCCAGCGTTCCCGATTCGCCGCAGCAGCGCTCGGAGAGATCGACCGGCTGTCCCATCAGACTGTTGACCACCTTGATGCCCGGTATCGTCCGCATCGGTGTGTGGCAGGGGTCGTGGTACATATAGCGGGTACCGCTGACCCCATCGACCCGGACTCCCTTCTCCAGTAAATATTCGTGGATGTCCAGCAGGCGGCAGCCGGGAAAAATCTGCTCGAAGTGGTATTTTTCGAGCTGGTCCATGCAGGTGCCACAGGAGACGATGACCGTCCGGATGTCGAGATAGTTGAGCGTATTGGCGACACGGTGGAAAAGCACCCGGTTGTCGGTAGTGATCCGCAGCCCTTGGTCGGCCTCGCCGGCAGCCGTCTGGGGATAGCCGCAGCACAAGTAGCCAGGTGGCAGAACCGTTTGCGCGCCGATGTCGTAGAGGATCGCCTGGGTGGCCAGGGCGACCTGCGAGAACAGACGCTCCGAGCCGCAACCCGGAAAGTAGAATACCGCGTCGCCATCGTAATCCGGTGCGCTGACCTTGATGGGGTCGCGAATGATCGGCACGACCTTGTCGTCTTCGATATCGAGCAGGGCACGGGCAGTCCGTCTGGGCAGTCCGCCCGGCATGGGTTTGTTGATGAAGTGGATGACCTGTGCCCTGAGCGTTGGCGAACCCAGCGTCGCTGGCGGTTGCTGGGTCTGGCCCTGGAGCAGGTGCAAGGACCTCGCCAGTCGGTAGGCCAGGCGCTGCGCTCGGTAGCCCCAGTCGATCATCAGCTTGCGGATCAGCTTGATCGTCGCCGGGTCCTTGATCGTCAGGAAAGCCATCGCTGCGGCTTTTGCCGGAACGAACTTCTTCTTGCCCTGTTCACGCAGCAGATTGCGCATCCTGATCGAAACATTGCCGAAATCGATGTCGACCGGGCAGGGGGTGAGGCACTTGTGGCAGATCGTGCAGTGATCGGCGACGTCGTTGAACTCGTCGAAATGCCTGAGCGAGACACCGCGGCGAGTCTGTTCCTCGTAGAGGAAGGCCTCGATCAGCAGGGAAGTGGCCAGGATCTTGTTACGTGGCGAATAGAGCAGGTTGGCGCGCGGCACATGCGTTGAACAGACCGGCTTGCACTTGCCACAGCGCAGGCAGTCCTTGACCATCGTCGAGATGTTGCCGATCTCCGATTGCTCCATGATCAGCGACTCGGTGCCGAGCAGCGAGAACGAGGGCGTGTAGGCCTTCGCCAGATCGGCACCGGCGAGCAACTTGCCCTGGTTGAAATGGCCGTCCGGGTCGATCCTCGCCTTGTAAGCGCGGAACGGCCGGATCTCGTCCTCACTCAGGAACTCGAGTTTGGTGATGCCGATTCCATGTTCGCCCGAGACGACGCCGTCGAGCGCCCGTGCTAGCGCCATGATGCGCGCGACCACCGCATAAGCCGCCTGCAGCATTTCGTAATGGTCGGAGTTGACCGGGATGTTGGTATGCACGTTGCCGTCACCGGCGTGCATGTGCAACGCGACAAACAGGCGGCTGCGCAGAACCTCCTGGTGGATGGCGACGATGCGTTCGCGTACCGGTCGATAGACAAGGCCATCGAAAATCGCTTCGAGTTGCGGCTTGAGTTCTCTTTTCCACGAGACGCGCAGCGAGTAATCCTGCAGGCGATGGAAGAGCTTCGGCATGGCGGCGCGGTTTTTCAGCGCATCGACGTGGATGCCCAGGGCGACAAACTGCGCCTCGGCCTGCGGCAGGGGCTGATCGAGATTTTCGAGCAGCCATTGCCAGCGTGTCTGGACGCCGGCGACAGCGTCCAGCGCTGCGGTTCGCCGATCACCGATCAGCAGTTCCCTATCGAGGTCGGCGTCGCCACAATGCAGGGGCAGGTCGCCACGCAGGAATTCCGTCAGCGCTGCGCACAGTGACAGCTTGTTCTTTATCGACAACTCGATATTGATGCGCTCGACTCCATCGCAGTACTCGCCCATGCGCGGCAGTGGAATCACCACGTCTTCGTTCAACTTGAAGGCGTTGGTATGGCGTGAAATGGCTGCCGTGCGTGAGCGATCGAGCCAGGATTTCTTGCGCGTCTCGGCATCGACGGCGATGAAACCCTCGGCACCACGCAGATTGCACAGACGCACCACTTCTGACGCGACCGTCATCACCGCCGTCTCGTCGTCACCGACGATGTCGCCGATCAGAACCATTTTCGGACGGCCTGCGGTTTCTGCCTTGCGCTTGGCCTTGGTGGCGTAACCGACGGCCCGCAGGTAGCGCTCGTCGAGGTGTTCGAGGCCGGCGAGCAGCACCCCGGCCGCCCTGCCGGCACCGCCTGGCTTGAAGTAATCGGTGATATCGACAATCGCCGGTACTGCCTCGCGCACCTGCCCGAAGAATTCCAGGCAGACGGTGCGCGTGTGCGCCGGCATCCGGTGCAGGATCCAGCGGGCGGCGACAATCAGGCCATCGGTCCCTTCTTTCTGGACGCCCGGCAGACCGGCCAGGAACTTGTCGGTCACGTCCTTGCCGAGGCCGGCCTTGCGAAAACGGGCACCCGGGATTTCGAGAATTTCCGGCGTTCCGTAGAGTGTCCTGCCGTCCTTGCGAAAGCGTCTGATCTCGAAGCGCGCCAGTTCCTGTTCGTGAATCTTGCCGAAGTTGTGGTGCATGCGTGTCACTTCCAGTACGTGACCGCTCGGGTCGATCATCTTCCACCAGGCCAGGTTGTCGAGGGCAGTTCCCCAGAGCACGGCTTTCTTGCCACCGGCGTTCATCGCGATATTGCCACCGATGCACGAGGCTTCCGCCGATGTCGGGTCAACGGCAAAAACGCGCCCGGCTGCTGCTGCAGCTTCCGCAACGCGGGCGGTGACAACGCCGGCGCCGGTACGGATGGTCGCCACAGGGCGATCACAGCCTGGCAGCAGCAACTCTTCGACGGCGCCGATGTCGATCAGTTTCTCGGTGTTGATCACCACCGAGAGCGCTGTCAACGGGATGGCGCCACCGGTATAACCGGTGCCGCCGCCGCGCGGGATGATCGTCAGCCCGAGTTCGATGCAGTCACGTACCAGCGGAGCCATCTCCTCTTCGCTGTCCGGGTAGAGGACGACGAAAGGGTACTCGATCCGCCAGTCGGTTGCGTCGGTCACGTGCGAGACGCGGGCCAGACCGTCGAAGGCGATGTTGTCGCGGCGCGTATGCCGGCTCAGCACTCTCCGGACCCGTGTACGCAGTCGGGCGGTATCGTCGAAATGCTGCGCAAAACGATTGACCGCCGCCTCGGCCGCAAGGATCAACTGCAGCACCTTGGCATTGCCCTGCCGCCGCTTGCCGATTTCGCGCAGGCGATGGTGCAGCGCCTCGACCAGGGCGGTGCGGCGCTCGCGGCTGGCGAGCAGATCGTCTTCCAGGTAGGGGTTGCGCTGCACCACCCAGATGTCGCCGAGCACTTCATAGAGCATCCGCGCCGAGCGGCCAGTGACCCGTTCGGCACGCAATTCGTCAAGCAGCGCCCAGTTTTCCGGCCCGAGCAGGCGAATGACGATCTCTCGGTCGGAGAACGAAGTGTAGTTGTAAGGGATCTCGCGCAGACGTGCGTTCATGGGTACTTCGCCACCAAAGAGCGCATTCTAACTGTTTGCCCATCAAACGCCGTTTCTGCTGCTAGAATCCTGCGCTCAGCCCAAGGATCTCTTCTCTGCTGCCATGCCTACGGATTACCTCGAAAGAATTCTCAACGCGCAGGTCTACGATGTCGCGATTGAAACCCCACTGGACCTCGCACCCAGCCTGTCGGCGCGTCTGGGCAACCGAATCCTGTTGAAGCGCGAAGACCTGCAGCCGGTTTTTTCCTTCAAGTTGCGCGGCGCTTACAACAAGATCGCCCATCTTTCGGTCGAGCGGCTCAAGCGCGGCGTGATCTGTGCCTCTGCCGGCAACCATGCCCAGGGGGTGGCGCTGGCGGCAGCCAGGCTCGGCTGCCGGGCGGTGATCGTGATGCCGACGACGACGCCGCAGATCAAGGTACAGGCGGTGCAGGCCAGAGGTGCGGAAGTCGTGCTCGCCGGCGAGGGCTATGATGACGCCTACACGCATGCTCTGGAACTCGAGAAAAGCGAGAAGCTGAGCTTCGTACACCCTTTTGATGACCCCGAAGTGATTGCCGGGCAGGGCACGATCGGCATGGAGATCCTTCGCCAGCATGCGAAGCCGATCCATGCCGTATTCTGCTGCGTCGGCGGTGGTGGTCTGATTTCCGGTGTCGCGGCCTACATCAAGCGGGTCAGACCGGAGACCCGGATCATCGGGGTCGAAGCCGTCGACGCCGATGCCATGACACGCTCGCTGAAAGCCGGCAAACGCGTCCGGCTCGATCACGTCGGCCTGTTTGCCGATGGTGCAGCGGTCAAGTATGTCGGCGAAGAAACCTTCCGCCTCTGTCAGATGTACGTCGACGAAATGGTGCTGGTGGATACCGACGCGATTTGCGCGGCAATCAAGGACGTTTTCGAAGACACCCGGGCCGTGCTCGAGCCGGCTGGCGCACTGGCAGTTGCCGGTGTCAAGGCCTATGCCAAAGCGCACAAACTGAAGGACAGGACGCTGATCGCAACGGCATCCGGCGCCAACATGAACTTCGACCGTCTGCGTTTTGTCGCCGAGCGTGCCGAGATCGGCGAGCAGCGCGAAGCCGTCTTTGCCGTGACCTTGCCGGAGAAGCCTGGCGCCTACAAGCGCTTCGTTGCACTGATCGGTGCCCGCAACATCACCGAGTTCAACTACCGTTACAACAACCAGCGTGATGCGCATGTCTTTGTTGGCATACAGGTCGCATCGCGCGCCGAATCCGTGCGGCTGCTCGAACATCTGCGCAAGCACGACTATCCGACGCTCGACCTGACCGATGACGAAATGGCCAAGGGTCACATCCGTCATCTGGTGGGCGGGCACTCGCCACAAATCCAGCACGAGATCCTCTACCGTTTCGAGTTTCCCGAGCGCCCTGGCGCGCTGATGAACTTTCTCAACCGCATGAGCGCTGGCTGGAACATCAGCCTTTTCCATTATCGCAACCACGGTGCCGACTACGGTCGCGTGCTGGTCGGCATGCAGGTGCCGCCGAGCGAAATGGGTGACTTCGAGGATTTTCTGGCGAAACTCGGCTACGCGTACTGGAACGAAAGCAATAACCCGGCGTACAAACTGTTTCTCGCCTAGTCCCATTTCAGAGGAGATTTCGCCATGCCCATGCACATCGCCGACAATGTCACCGACCTGATCGGCAACACGCCACTGGTCAGACTCAACCGTCTCGGTGCCGGAATTGACGGCACCGTCGTCGTCAAACTCGAGTTCTACAGTCCCGCGCACAGCGTCAAGGATCGTATTGCTGCAGCGATGATCGATGCAGCGCAGGCCGCCGGCAAGATCAGTGCGGAAACCATCGTACTCGAACCGACTTCGGGGAATACCGGTATTGGTCTGGCGATGGTCTGTGCGGCGCGCGGCATCCGATGCTGCTTCGTGATGCCGGAAACCATGAGCCGAGAACGCCGCCTGTTGCTCAAGGCCTATGGTGCCGAACTGGTGCTGACCTCCGGACCTGATGGCATGGGTGGCGCGATCCGCCGCGCCGAAGAACTCGCTGCCGCCGATGCCCGTTATTTCATCCCGCAGCAATTCGAGAACCCGGCCAATCCCGCGATCCACCGCGCGACGACGGCGGAAGAGATCTGGCGCGATACCGACGGACAGGTCGACATCTTCGTCTCCGGTGTCGGTACCGGTGGCACCATTACCGGCGTCGGCGAAGTGCTCAAGGCCAGAAGACCCGGCGTGCAGGTCATCGCCGTCGAGCCCGACGCGTCGCCGGTGCTCTCGGGCGGGGTCAAGGGACCGCATCCGATTCAGGGGATCGGCGCCGGTTTCGTTCCCAAGGTCCTGAATACCGCGATCTACGACGAAGTGCTGCGCGTCAAGGCCGACGACGCTTTCGACATCGCTCGCCGGATGGCGCGCGAAGAAGGGCTGTTGGTGGGAATTTCCTCGGGTGCGGCCGTCTGGGCCGCCCTCGAAGTCGCGCGGCGGCCGGAAAATGCCGGCAAGCTGAGTGTGGTGATCATTCCCTCGTTCGGCGAACGCTACCTGTCGACCGCACTCTACGCCCACCTCGAAGTCTGAAATCTTGACCCTGGGCTTGCCGGTGAACGGTTTCGACTTTGCTCGTGTCATCGACCGCCGCGGCGGCGATTCGCTCAAGTGGAACAAATACGCCGGTCGCGACGTGCTGCCGTTATGGGTTGCGGACATGGATTTTGCCGCCCCGCCGGCGATCGTCGCGGCCATCGAGAAGCGTGTCGCGCAAGGCTGTTTCGGCTACGCCGTGCCATCGCCGGCGCTCTACGACGCCGTGCTCGGGCACTTGTGGCGCGCGTACGGCTGGCGGGTCGAGGCCGACTGGCTGGTGTGGTTGCCCGGTCTGGTCTGCGGCCTCAATATTGCCTGCCGGAGCATCGACGGCGATGTCCTGACGGCGACGCCCGTCTATCCGCCATTTCTCTCTGCGCCGCGATTGTCCGGCCGACGGCTGGCTAGCGCCGCGCTGTGTCAGCGCGATGGCTGCTGGGGCTGGGATTTCGCGGCGCTGGAAGCCGCGCTGACGCCCAGCAGCCGCCTGTTGCTGCTTTGCCATCCGCACAACCCGGTTGGCCGGGCCTGGGAACGCGAGGAACTCGAGGCCATCGCCGCATTCTGCCAGCGCCACGACCTGCTCGTCTGCTCCGATGAAATCCACTGCGGCCTGATCCTCGACGAGGACCGGCAGCATCTGCCGCTGGCGATGCTCGATGCCGACCTTGCCGATCGCAGCATCACCCTGATGGCGCCGTCGAAAACCTACAACATTCCCGGTCTGGGCGCTGCTTTTGCGGTGATTCCCGACGCGTCCTTGCGCCGGCGCTTTGCCGCTGCCGCGCGCGGCATCGTACCGGACGTCAATGTCCTCGGCCTGGCGGCAACCGAAGCGGCATACCGCGACTGCGAGGACTGGCGCAGTGCCTTGCTCCAGGCGCTACGCAGCAATCGCGATCGTGTCGAAGCCGCCCTTGCCGGCATGCCCGGTCTGGCCGTAAGCCATGCCGAAGCGACCTACCTGGCGTGGATCGACGCGCGCGGTCTCGGGGTCGACGACCCCGCCGCCTTTTTCGAGGCCGCAGGTGTCGGGCTGTCGAGTGGCGTCGATTTCGGTCTGCCGGGTTGGGTACGGCTCAATTTCGGTTGTCCGCAGACGACGCTCGACACTGCGCTCGAACGGATGCGGCTCGCATGCAGGGAAAACCGTGGCCTGGCTCCGACTACCGGAACCTGACAGGTGTTCATGCAGGAGCCTGTTTGGTGTGTCCGATCGGCAGGCGTTCAACTACGAACGGCGGACTCCGATTCCCGGATTTCCATCTGGCTGAAGGCCAGTGCCAGTATCGGCGAGTTCAGTCCCTTTGCCAACGATCTGTCCAGCAGATCGCCGAGCACGTGGCGGTGCTCGGTGCGCAGGCCCGCCTGCAGATCACGAAGCATCGAGGCGGTCAGAGCCGAACCGTGCTGGGTGAGTATTTTCAAGGCTGCGTTGCGGGCTACCGGTGCAATGTCGATGCCGCATGTCGTGGCCACCGCCAGACATTCCGCGTACAGTTGCCGAATCAGCGATTCGCCGTTGGCAGTTGCCATGATCTGACCGACGCTGCCCCGCATCAGGGTGGTGATACCGGCCAGGGTGGCAATGAAGACCCATTTCTCCCAGAGGCTCAGGACGATGTCCGGGGACAGGCGGGCGTTGAATTTTGTGGCCTGGCACACTTCGACGAAGCGGGCGGCAATTGCCTGGGTTTCCGCCGTTCGGCCGCCAACGGTCAGGGAATGCATCGGGGCGAGTTGTCGTACTGCGCCGTCCGCTTCCAGCATGGCCGCCACCTGGGCAATGCCGCCGAGGATGTGCTCAGCGCCAAAGCGACGGTCCAGCACTTGCATGTGCGAGAAACCGTTGAGCAGCGGCAGGATGAAGGTCGCAGGTGTGATGAAAGCGGCAACGGATTCGATCGCATCCTCGAGGTCGAAGGCTTTTGCTGTCAGCACAACGAGGTCGTAGTCGTCTGCTGGCCTATCCCGGGTGACGCAGGTCACCGGGACAACGAAATCGCCGGAAGGGCTGTGTACCTGCAGACCCTCGGATCGAAGACGTTCGGCGCGTGCCGGTCGCACCAGAAATGTCACGTCTGCACCCGCTTCGACGAGCCGGGCTCCGAAATAGCCACCGACCCCGCCGGCACCAAGAAACAGTATCTTCACGATGTCTCCTTCGATGTTGGAGGCCGCAGCACAAAAAAGACGGGGGAAATCCAGTTCCTCTGGCGAGAGTATAGCGCTGTAGGATGATCGCTCAATGGCGGATGCAGATCTTGCCGAACTGTGCGCCGCTCTTCAGGTACGCCAGCGCTTCCTTGAGCGCCGGAAATTCGAAAACCCGGTCGACGATCACCGGCACGCGGTGCTGCTCTAGCGCCCGCAGCATCGCTTCGAAGCCGTCGCGATGGCCGACGGTGATGCCCTGCAGCCGCACCTGCCGGGTGATGATCAGGCCAAGCGGTGTCGCCAATGAGGAGCCCGAGAGCACACCGATCATCGACAGGGTGCCGCCGGGGCGAATGCAGCGCAGCGACTGCGGCAGGGTTTTCTCGCCGCCAAGCTCGACGATATGGTCGAAGCCGCGACCATCGGTGAGCGCACGTGCCGGTTTCGACCATTCGGGAGTCGTCCGGTAGTTGATCGTCGCGTCGGCACCGAGTGCCCTAAGCCGCTCGATCTTCTCGTCGCTCGACGAGATCACGGTGACCCGTGCGCCGGCGATCCTGGCAAACGCCAGCGCGAACAGCGCCACGCCGCCGGAGCCCTGGATCAGCACCTGCTCGCCGGGTTTGACCGCGCCGTGCGTGGCCAGAGCACTCCAGGCAGTCAAGGCCGCGCAGGGTAGCGTCGCCGCTTCGACGTCGCTGAGATATGCAGGCACCTTGACCACGCCCTGTTCGGACAGGCACATGAACTCCGCCATCGTACCGTCGATCGGGCCACCGAGCGACCCGGTCATGCGGGAAAGATCCGGTTCGCCGGCGATCCAGCCCTGGAAAAAGGTCGGGCAGACGCGGTCGCCGACCGCCACGCGGGTGACTCCGGGGCCCACCGCGACGACCTCGCCGACGCCATCGGACAGCGGGATCAGCGGCAGTGTTCCGGTAAAGCTGCCATATCCACGCTCGGGAACGACCAGGTCGCGGAAATTCAGCGACGAGGCGAGCATCCGCAGCAGTACCTGTCCCGCCCCTGGCGGGGGTTGCGGGCGATCGGCCAGTTTGAGGTTGGCCATCCCCCAATCATCCTGAATCTGAAAAACGCGCACGTTGCACCTCCGGTATCCGGCGCCGCAGCGCCAGGGTTTTGCCTGCCCATTGTCATGACCTTGACGACCTCGACAACGCGATTCGGCGCGAGGAGAGGAGGGGACTTCCGAGAGTTTCTCAGAGCAGAGCGGTGGCCGTCAATCATTCCGGCCGACACGCGGCTACTCTGGTTCGACTTCGACCAGGCAGTCGTAGAACGTCGCTCCGCCGCCCATCTCGGTCAGCGCCTGGCTGGTGACTTCGTTGCAGTTGCGTCCGTCGGGCGAGAGCTTGCGCCACCAGATCGAGGTGGCCATGGCGACGCCCGGACGGATGCGGTCGCTGACGACAGCGCGGGCGCGGAATTCGCCACGGTGGTTATGGATGCGCAGCGGGTTGTCGTTGGCAATGCCGCGTGCCGCGGCGTCGACCGGATGGATGTGGAGCGTGGGCGACTTTTCCTGCGCCAGAAAGCGTGGCGAGTTGGCAAAGCTGGTGTTCAGGAAGTTGCGCGCCGGCGGCGTGATCAGCGCCAGCGGGAATTGCGCTGCCAGCGGACTTTGCCGCCATTCATGCGGTTCGATGAAAGTCGGCAGCGGGTCGAGCCCTGCACCGGCAAGCATCTCGCTGAAAAACTCACATTTTCCGGAAGGTGTCGGGAAACCCCCCTCTGCGAACGGCGCTTCGCCAGGTGGCAGATTGAGGCGGGCGTGACCCTCGGCCTTGAGCCTTTCCCAGGACAGCCCGGCGAGGCGCGGATCGCTCCAGTCGAAAGCCTGGCGACACAGATCTTCGTCGCGGTCGGCGAAGCAGGCTTCGCTGAAACCCATCTGCCGGGCCAGGCGGCGGAACAGCTCGGTGTTCGGCAGCGCTTCACCGAGCGGTGCGATCGCCGGCTGGTTGACCTGCAGGTGCAGATGCCCGTAAGACTTGTGGATGTCGAGCTGTTCCATGTGGCTGGTGGCCGGCAGCAGGAGGTCGGCGTAGTCGGCGGTATCGGTCTGGAAAAGGTCATGAACGACGGTGAACAGGTCGTCGCGAGCCAGGCCGCGTTCCACCTCGGCCGACTGTGGGGCAACCGCGAGCGGATTGCTGTTGTACACGAACAGCGCCTTGATCGGCGGTTGTGCGCGCAGCAGCGCGTGGCCGATGGTGCTCATGTTGACCGTTCGCGGCGCCGGCGTCGGCATCAGGTCCGGTCGCTCGAGGGCCGCGGTGTTGACCGGGTAATTGCCGGAGCTGGACAGCAGCACGCCACCCGCTGCGTCCCGCCAGGCACCGGTGAGTGCCGGCAGGCAGGCGACGTTGCGCAGTGCCATACCGCCGCCAGCGGTGCGGTTGATGCCGTAATTGGTCCGAATCGCTGCCGGCCGGGTGCTGCCGTAGGTGTGCGCGAGGTTTTCAATCTCCTGGGTGCGGATGCCGCAGATCGCCGCGACCCGCTCCGGCGGGTATTCCAGCACGCGTCGCTTGAGGGCGTCGAAGCCGAGCGTGTAGCGAGCGATGTAGTCGTGGTCGAGCAGATCGTCGCGAATCAGTACGTGCATCAGTCCAAGTGCCAGCGCGCTGTCGGTTCCCGGCAGCAGCGCGATGTGCTGGTCGCATTTGTCGGCGGTGGTGGTTCGGCAGGGATCGATGGCAATCAGGCGCGCACCGCGCCGCTTCGCTTCCTGTGCCAGGCGCCAGAAGTGCAGGTTGGAGACGACGCTGTTGGTTCCCCAGAGAATGATCAGGTGCGCATCGACAACGTTTTCGGCGTCGAACCCGACGCTGGCGCCGATCGTTGCCCGGTAACCCAGCGTGCCGGCGCTGGCGCAGATCGTCCGGTCGAGTTGCGAGGCGCCGAGACGGTGAAAGAAGCGACGGTCCATCGAACCGTAACCGAGCATGCCGGAGTTGCCGGCATAGCTGTAGGGAACAATTGCTTCAGCACCATCCGTGGCGGCGATGTGGCGGAAACGATCGGCAATCGTGGCCAGCGCCTCGTCCCAGGAGATGCGCTCGAATGTTGCCCCCGGACCCTTGGCAGCGATCCGGCGTGCCGGGTACAGCAGGCGCTCGGGGTGATAGATGCGCTCTGGGTAGAAAGCGACCTTGGTACACAGCACGCCGGCCGTCGGTGGATGATCGGCCGCACCGGCGACCTTGACGACGCGGCCATTGCTGACAGTGACATCGAGCGCGCAGGTATCGGGGCAGTCATGTGGGCAGGCGCCGCGCACCGTGTGGGTGGCAGTTGGCGCAGAAGCGGGGTGGGCCATGGGGTGTTTCCGGGCGGGTGTCGATGGCGAGAAGATAGCACACCGACTGGAGTAGAATGCTGCCAATGCGGGTTCTTGGCATTGAATCCTCCTGCGATGAAACGGGTATGGCGCTGTACAGCACCGACGCTGGCGGCGCCTTGCTCGCGCACGCCCTGCACTCGCAGGTGTGCATGCACGCCGACTTCGGCGGGGTGGTCCCCGAACTCGCGTCGCGCGATCATATCCGACGACTCGTACCACTGCTGCGCCAGGTGCTGGCCGACAGCGCATGTTCACTGGCGGAACTCGATGCCATCGCTTACACGCAGGGGCCGGGCCTGGCGGGCGCCCTGCTGGTGGGCGCGGCCTTTGCCGAAGCGCTGGCGACAGCGCTCGGCGTCCCGACCGTGCCGGTGCATCACCTCGAAGGCCACCTGCTGTCGCCCTTGTTGTCGAGCAAGCCGCCGCGTTTTCCCTTTGTTGCCCTGCTCGTTTCGGGTGGCCATAGTCAGTTGATGCGGGTGACCGGTGTCGGCGAATACGAGTTGCTGGGCGAAACTCTCGATGACGCCGCCGGTGAAGCTTTCGACAAGACCGCCAAACTGCTCGGCCTCGGCTACCCCGGCGGCCCGGCGCTGGCTGCACTGGCCGATACGGGTCGGCCCGGCCAGGTCAAGCTGCCTCGCCCGATGCTGCAAACCCCTGACCTCGACTTCAGTTTCAGTGGTCTGAAAACCGCGGTGCTGGTGAAGGTGCGCGAGTTGGCGACGATCAGCGATCAGCAGCGGGCAGACATTGCACGCGGATTTCAGGACGCGATTGTCGAAGTTCTGGTCAGCAAGTCACTGCGCGCGGTGAAAGTCTGCGGCCTCCAGCAACTGGTGGTCGCTGGTGGCGTCGGCGCCAACCGCGAACTGCGTCGCCAACTCGATGCACACGCTCTTGCTGCAAGGGTCGCCGTCTTTTACCCCGAGCTCGAATTCTGTACCGACAACGGCGCAATGATCGCGCTGGCCGGGGCCTTGCGTCTTCAGGCAGGGGGAGCAGGCAAGCTGCCCGGTGCATTTGCGGTGCGGCCGCGCTGGCCCTTGACGGGCGCCTAGACGACCGGTCTGCGGGTCGGGTGATTGCCCGTTCACCGCCCGGTCTGCACCTGTCGAAGGCTCTGTTTTTGGGATCGCCTTGCGGAGAAAGCGCCTAACGGTCTTGACTTTGCAAGACACCCCCGCTCATGAAAGTCATGACCGTTGCCCTCTCCCCCAACCCCTCCCCCGCAAGTGGGGAGGGGAGATTCGTGAGTCGCTGACGCGACTTTCACATTAACTGTTCACCCAGTCGATGATTGCCTGCCATTGCTCCAGATCTTTCGCCGCACGCGATGCCGACAAGTCGAACATGGTCATCCCGTGCATCGTGGTCTGCACGTAGAGCTGCGTACTGCGCAGATGGGTGAGGACCGGCAGGTCGTACTTCGCGAGAAAGCGTTCCAGCTCGGCGGCAGAGCGGGTACGCGGGTCGACGCGCATGCCGACCACGGCAACGAAAGCCTGTTCGTTGCGGATCGCTTTCTCGGCCAGCAGCGTTTCCAGGAAATGGCCTGTCGCCAGAATGTCGAACAGCGAGGGCTGCAGCGGAACGATGACCCGATTGACCTGTTTGACGACGGTGTCGAGTGCTTTGCCGTGCAAACCAGCGGGCGTGTCGAGAATCACGTGCGTGGTGCCCTTCGGTGGTTTGGCAGTTTTTCCAGGCTCGATCTCCCAGCTACGAATCGGCGGCAGGATCGATGGCCGCAAACGCAGCCATTCCCGCGACGACTGCTGACGGTCGACGTCGCCGAGCATCACGCGCTGGCCACTGCGCGCGAGATGACCGGCCAGATTGATGGCCAGTGTCGATTTCCCCGACCCGCCCTTGGGATTCGCAATCAGGAAGGATTTCATTCTTAATTGTCCTTGTCATGGTTCGTAGCGAGCCGGCGAAGCTCTGCACGCACCAGATTGATGTGCTCGCGCAGAGTGTAAAGCAGATCGCTGAAGGCCAGTGGAATATTGAGCACGCTGGCCCCTTCGTCGATACGATCGAGATGGTCCACGTACTGCTGATGGCGAACTGGGTCATAGTGATGACGCAGATCGTTTTCTAGGAACTTCAGATCACCGTAATAGCGAAAGATTTTCGAGCGCACACGCCAGCTATAGATCGTCGGCGCGAATTTCAACAGCGGCAGCGACAACATCAACAACGGCAGAATCATCACGAACAGGCGCTCGACCAGCACCGCCAGCCAGAAAGGCAGATAAACCTGGAGAAACGGCGGCCCCGACTTGTAGTAGTGCTCGGCATCTTTCGACAGCGGAAAGCTGTGATCCTTGTAGGCCGGGAATTCGCCGGCACGCTGGAAAAAGCCGCCCTTGCCGTTGACCTCGGTCATCGCCTGCAACAGCAGGCTCGCCAGCGCCGGATGCAGGTCATCACGAACGACGATGTTGGCCGTGGTCGCCAGCAGCAGGGTATCGCGCGGTGGCACATCGCGCACCAGATCGACGACTCCGCGTGGCAGCACGATCTTCGAGAGGAACGGGAAACGGCGCAGATAGGCCTCGGCCTGGCTCAGGCTGACGACCCGCAGGCCTGGCGAACGCAGCATCACCTGTACGACCGGCGCTTCCTGGGCGGCAACGATGAAAGCGGCATCAATCTGTCCCTGCTGCAGGGCTTCGGCGGCAGTCAGGCCGGCAATCGGCAAAAGGTTCGGGCTGTTGGCCGGGATCTCGTTGGCCTCCAGCAGGCTCAGCGCGAGCCCGCGGATACCGCTGCCGTCCTCACCGACGGCGATTCGCTGACCCGCCAGTTGATGCAGTTTGTCGACGCGTTGTGCGCCGCGGTAGAACACCCACACCGGTTCGTAGGAAACGCTGCCCAATGAACGCAGCGGACTTTCGCCGTCGTCCTCGCCAACAGCCGGTGGAACAATGCCGCCCTGCACGAAGGCGATGTCGGCTTCACCTTTTTCGATACGTTCGAGGTTCTGGTGCGAACCCGCCGAGGTCAGGATGTCGAGCGTGACGCCTTTGGCGGCCAGCAGAACGGCGTAGCGCTGGGCGTAGGCATAATAGGCACCGGAGTCGCTGCCGGTGGTGATGGTGATGCGTCGGGGCGGCTCCGGCGCGACGAACTGGTAGGCGACGGCCAGACCAATCGCCGTGATCAGGACGATTGGCCAGGCCGTCGCCAGCAGGTAGCGGAGGGCAACCAGCCGGGCGCGTAAACGCTGCATCAGGGCAGCAGGATGGTCGATCCGCTATGTTTGCGCGCTTCGAGGTCACGATGCGCCTGCGCCGCTTCTGCCAGGGGGTAAGTCTGATTGATCTCAATTTTCACCTGCCCGCTACCGACCACGTCGAACAATTGGGCGCCAAGCGCGAGCAAATCCTCGCGCTTGGCGGTGTAATGCATCAGTGTCGGCCGGGTCAGAAACAGCGAACCCTTCTGCGACAGCAACAGCGGGTCGAAGGGCGGCACCGGACCGGAGGCATTGCCGAAGCTGACCAGCATCCCACAGGTGCGCAGGCTGTCGAGCGAACCGGCAAAGGTATCCTTGCCGACCCCGTCATAGACCACGGCCACACCCTCGCCGACGGTGATTTCACGAACCCGGCGGGCAAAGTCCTCGCGCGTATAGTCGATCACATGGTCGCAGCCATGCGCGGTGGCCAGCGCCGCCTTGGCCGCGGTGGACACCGTGCCGATCACCGTTGCACCGAGCGCCTTGGCCCACTGGCAGGCGATCAGACCGACGCCGCCGGCCGCCGCGTGAATCAGCACGCTGTCGCCAGCCTGGACGCGATAGGTGCGGCGCAGCAGGTAGGCGCTGGTCAGACCCTGCAACATCATCGCTGCCGCGGTGCGAAAATCGATCGCGTCCGGCAACTTCAGCAGACGGTCGGCGGGCAGGCAGCGGACCTGGCTATAGGCGCCGACCGGACCCCCGGCGTAAGCGACGCGATCGCCGGGGTGCAGTTCGCTGACGCCGGCGCCGACCGCTTCGACGACGCCCGCAGCTTCCAGGCCGAGACCGTTCGGCAATTGCAGCGGGTAAAGACCGCTGCGATGATAGATGTCGATGTAGTTGAGGCCGACGGCCTGGTGGCGCACGCGCGCCTCTCCAGGCGCCGGATCGGCGACTGCACGCTCTTCCCAACACAGGACTTCGGGGCCACCGGTGCGGTGTATACGAATGGCAAATGGCATGGCGATCTCCTCATTTGATGTAACGCGACAGTCTAGTGTGGCGCCCGCTTCTTAGGCAAGCGCAAAAAAGCCCTTGCGGTCTGCCATTTGACCCCCTAAGCGACCGGTGGTCCACAGACTTATCCACACATTTGGTGGGTAGAGAGGGCAGATATCCACCGTTTTCTTCACCAACGGTCATCGCGAAGGACGCCACTTCGGATGAGGAAAGATGAAAGTCGTGGCGACGATTCCTTGCCCGTCAGGCCGGCGTCAGCCGGGCGTACCCGAGCACCAGCCACTTCATGCCGCCGGCACCAAAATTGACCTGCACGCGTGCTTCGGACCCCGACCCTTCGGTGGCCACGATGACCCCGGCACCGAACCGGGCGTGGCGCACGTTCTGGCCGATCCGCAGACCGCCGACTGCGGTCTGCACCTGCCCGCCTGGGCTGCTGGTCGGGCGGGCAGAACCCTGGCTGCCGCCGCGATTGATCCTGCGCAACAGCGTCGCCGGCAGTTCTTCGAGAAAGGACGAAGGCAGGCAGTAGCGTGTCTGCCCGTGCAGCAGGCGCGTCTGCGCGTGGCTCAGATAGAGGCGGCGGCGGGCACGCGTCAGGGCAACGTACATCAGCCGTCTTTCCTCCTCCAGGCCGTCGCGCTCCTGCGCCGCGTTCTCATGCGGAAAAAGACCCTGTTCGAGGCCGGTGATGAAGACCACATCGAACTCGAGTCCCTTGGCGGCATGCACGGTCATCAACTGGACCGCCTCCTCGCCTTCGCCGGCCTGATGCTCGCCGGCCTCCAGCGAGGCGTGCGCGAGAAAGGAAGCCAGCGGACCGCCATCCGGCACCGCTTCGCCGTCACTCGCTGAATCGCTTGGAGAGCCACTCTCCTCGTGCAGAAAAGCCGTCGCGGCGTTGATCAGTTCGTCGAGGTTCTCGAGTCGGTCCTGGCCTTCCTTGTCGGCCAGGTAATGCTGGCGCAGGCCGCTCTTGTCGATCAACCGATCGATCACTGCCGGCAGAGGAAGAGCGCGGGTTTCGCTGCGCAGCGTCTCGATCAGGCGAACGAATCGGGCCGTCGCGCTCCCGGCCTTGCCGGCGAGGCTCGCGGCCGCGTTGTAGAGGCTCGCATTCGTCTGCTGTGCCGCTTCCTGCAACGCCTCGATGCTGCGACTGCCGATCCCGCGCGCCGGAAAGTTGACCACCCGTGTAAAAGCCGTATCGTCATCAGGGTTGGCGATCAGGCGCAGGTAGGCCAGCGCATGCTTGATCTCCTGTCGGTCAAAGAAGCGCAGACCACCATGCACACGGTAGGGGATTCCCTGCGTGAACAAATGGTGCTCGAGGACGCGTGACTGCGCGTTGGAGCGATACAGCAGGGCGATCTGATGGCGTCCAACACCTGCGCGGACGAGTTCGGACAGCTCTTCGACGATGAAACGCGCCTCGTCGACATCCGAATACGCCTCGAAAACACGGATCGGTTCGCCAGCACCGGCTTCGGTCCATAGCTTCTTGCCCAGCCGACCGCGATTCTGCTGGATCAGGGCATTGGCGGCGTCGAGGATATTGCCATGCGAGCGGTAATTCTGTTCGAGTCGAATCACGTTCGGCAACGCGAATTCGCGCTGCAGGTCGCGCATATTGCCGATCTCGGCACCGCGGAAGGCGTAGATCGACTGGTCATCGTCGCCGACTGCGAAGAGACAGGCCGCACTGCTTTCCGGCATGACGCTGCCGCGTCCGGCGAGCAGCTTCAGCCAGGTGTACTGGAGGCGGTTGGTATCCTGGAATTCATCGACCAGGATATGCCGAAAACGCGCCTGATAATGCTGGCAGAGCGGCTCGTTGCGTTGCAGCAGTTCGTACGAGCGCAGCAGCAGTTCGGCGAAGTCGACCACCCCTTCGCGCCGGCACTGCGCCTCATATTCGGCATACAGCTCGACCCGGCGGCTGGTGAATGCGTCATAGGCTTCGGCCTGGGCGGCGCGGAGACCCTGTTCCTTGTGCGCATTGATGAAGTGCATCAGCTCGCGTGGCGGAAACTTCTGGTCGTCGACATTGAGGTTTTTCAGCAGGCGCTTGATCGCTGCCAACTGGTCCGCCGCATCGAGAATCTGGAACTGCGCGGGCAGTCCAGCCTCGCGGCAGTGCGCACGCAGGAGGCGGTTGCAGAGACCGTGAAAGGTGCCGATCCACATGCCGCGAGTGTTGATCGGCAGCATCGCCGCGAGTCGCGACTGCATTTCCTTTGCCGCCTTGTTGGTGAAAGTCACTGCCAGGATGCCCTGCGGCCCGACCTGCCCGGTCGAGATCAGCCAGGCGATGCGCGTGGTCAGGACGCGCGTCTTGCCGCTGCCGGCACCGGCAAGAATCAGGGCATGTTGCGACGGCAGCGTGACAGCGGCGAGCTGTGGCGCATTGAGATGGGCGAGCAGATCGGACATGAGGAAGGTTTCCTGGCAAGGTAGCCGTGATTATAGCGGGCGCGTTGCGCTGACCTCGGTTTGGATGCGGCGTCAAAAGGGCGGCTGCACGGGCGGCCTCCGGACATGGCATTGCTGACCGCGACGGAGTGGAGTACCTTGTCGTTCCGTCGGAAATGCACCTGCCCGGAGATGGAAAAATGTCGAAATTGATACCCACGGAGGTGATCGAGAAAACCCTGAAGGGAATCACGATCCCCGCCAGACCGCAGGTGCTGCTTCATCTCCAGAACGAACTCGGGAAAGGCGACCCGGACCCGCGGGTCATCGTGCGGCTGGTCGGCGGTGACGTCGGCCTCTCGGCAGCCATGCTCAAAACGGTGAATTCTCCTTTCTTCGGCCTGTCCAGGAAGATCAGCGCGGTCGCCCAGGCGATGAGCCTGCTAGGCATCAAAGCCGTCGGGCAGATCGTCACCGGCCTGGTGCTGAAGGCCGCCGTGGGTGGCAAGACGCCGTCACTGGAAGGTTTCTGGGAGCGTGCCGAAAAGGTCGCCGGTATTGCCAGCTACATCGCCTCGACCATCCCCAGAGGGCCTCGTGACGACGCCTACTGCTTCGGACTGTTCCACGATGTGGGCATTCCGATCCTGATGCAGAAATTCCCGGATTACCGGCAGACGCTGGCGCTGGCGGAAAAGGACAGCACCCGGCCATCGACCGCCGTGGAAGATGAGCGGCACGCGACCGACCATGCGACCCTTGGCTACCTGGTAGCCAAGGGCTGGTTCCTGCCCGAGGCGATCTGCGAAGGCATTTTCTACCATCATGATCCCTTGGTCTTTGACGACAAGGACGGCGTCAACCCGCAGGCACTGACCCTGATTGCCATCAATGCCATAGCCGAACATTTTCATGACGATTTCTTTTTGATGCGCGGCAATAGCTGCTGGGAAATGATCGGCGCACGAGTGCTCGATCATCTGGGGCTGCCGGATGACGAGTACTGCGATCTGCGGGAAGATTTGATCAGCATTTTCAAATGAACAACCTCACCCTGTGCCGCTCACAAGTCATGCTGCCACCGGGCCTGCTGCCGGTCGAGCCATTGCGGCGCCTGGCGAAGGGAAGAAGATTCCGTCTTCGGTAACCATTGCATCCAGCCTCTGGTCATGCGGTTCGGGGTGGATCGAGTCCAGCCGGGCCAGTTCAAAACCGACGCCAATCGCAAGCGGCCGCGGCGAGAGCGAAGACAGCGTGCGATCGAAGTAGCCGCCGCCGTATCCGATGCGATGGCCGGCGGCATCGAAGCCATTCACCGGGATCAGCAAGGCTTGCGGAATCAGGAAATCACCTGCCGCCGGCGTCGGGATGCCATACTGGTCGATGACCATCACCGTGTCTGGCGACCAAGCGCGAAAAGCCAGCGCCCGGTTTTCATCGATCACCACCGGCAGCAGTGCTGCGAAACCTGGCCGACCCTCGTCGGCCCAGCTTTCGATCAGCGGCCTGAGGTCGGGCTCCTTCCTGAATGGCCAGCAGAAACCGACGCGCATTCCCGAGAGCTGTGGAAAACCGGCCTGCAGGAGCGCGCAGACGCGCCGGCAATGGCCATCCCAGGCGTCGGCCGGCAAGGCCAGCCGACGCTCGATCAGCACCTTGCGCAGCGAACGCCGGTCGGCAACGATTCCCGGCATCAACCCGGCAGCCATGTGATATCCTGAAACGCAGTGTTTTTCGAGAAATCCAGCTTACCATGAAGTTTCGTCAGTCAATCCTGCGCGTCCTCATCCCCCTGTTTCTGGCATCCACCCTGGCCTTCGCGCTGACGCCCGACGAACAGTTCCTGGCCGCGCGCGACGCTGCGCGCGCCAGCGACCGGGCCAAACTGGAGCGACTGGCGCCTTTGCTGCAGGGCCATGAGCTCGAAGCCTACGTCGAATACTGGCAGCTCCTCCCGGACCTCAAGGACAGCGATCCGGCGACTGTGCAGGCCTTCCTCAGCCGCCACGAAAACAGCTACATTGCCGAGAAACTGCGCGCTGACTGGCTCCGCCAGCTCGCCAGAAAGCAGCAATGGTTGCTCTTTGAGAGCGAGTATCCGCGCCTGGCGCAAGCTGACCAGGAACTTGCCTGCTTGGCGCTGCAGGGCCGGCTTGCGCAGGGCGACCCGCGCGCCCTCGACGATGCCCTGCCGCTCTGGCTGACCCTGCTTGAGCCCCCCGAACCCTGCTATCCGATCCTCGAAGCGCTGATCATCGACAAGCGGGTGCTGGCCAATGCGGTATGGGCGCGCATTCGTCGCCAGTTCGAGGCCAACAAGATCGCAGCCGCCCTGTACACGATGAATTACCTGCCCGCCAGCCAGATGCCGGAAAAGAAGCTGGCACAGACGGTCGTCGACACGCCACTCCCCTGGCTGGGGCGATTGCCGAGCGATTTCTCGGGCAGTCGCGCGCAGCGCGAGCTGGCGGCACTGGCAATCCAGCGCCTGGCCCGCAATGATCCGCGGCTGGCTGCCGATCAGCTCGACAAAATCGGAGGGTCGCTGAAGTCTGGTGAAAAGGCCTGGGCATGGAGTCAGATCGGCTGGCAGGCGGCACAGCGGCATTTGCCGGAGGCCATGGAGTGGTACCGGCAGGCTGGCGATGCCCCCCTTTCCGACGAGGCTGCAGAGTGGAAAGTGCGCGCTGCGCTGCGCGTGCAGGACTGGGGCAGCGTTCGCGCCAGCATTGAAAAGATGCCGCCGGCGCTGGCCGAACAACCTGCCTGGGTGTACTGGCTGGGTCGCGCATACCGCGCCGGCGGACGCCTTGATGACGCCAACACGCTGTTCGCGAAGATCGCCGGACAGCCCCACTTCTACGGCAGCCTGGCCAATGATGAGCTCGGCCGCAGCACCATGACCCCGCCCAAGGCATTGCCGCCAAGCCGGGAAGAGCTGGCGCAGGTCAGTGCCATGCCCAGCGTGCGGCGCGCGCAGGCCTTTTTTCGCCTCAGCCTGCGCAGCGAGGGCAGCAGGGAATGGGGCTGGGCGCTGCGCAGCATGAGCGACCGGGAACTGCTGGCCGCTTCCGAAATTGCCGTGCGCACGGGCAATTACGACCGTGCGATTGCCGCCGCTGACCGCACTCGCAATGAGCACGACTACTCGCTGCGTTATCTGGCGCCCTACGGCGACCAGGTCCGGCCGGCTGCACGAAATCAGGCGCTGGATGACGCCTGGGTGTATGGCCTGATGCGCCAGGAAAGCCGTTTCATCAGCAGCGCCAGATCGAACGTCGGTGCTTCCGGGCTGATGCAACTGATGCCGGCGACCGCCAAGTGGGTGGCCAACAAGATCGGTCTGAAGGATTTCCAGCCGGCCAGGGTCAACGATACGGAAACCAACGTGTTGCTCGGTACCACCTATATGCGCCTGGTTCTCGAAAGTCTCGACAATCACCCGGTGCTCGCCTCGGCTGCCTACAACGCCGGCCCCGGCCGGGCGCGCAGATGGCGTGCCGAGCGGCCGCTGGAAGGCGCCATCTATGCCGAAACCATTCCCTTCAACGAAACCCGCGATTACGTAAAGAAGGTGATGAGCAACTCCGTCTATTATGCGGCTCTCTTCGATGGCAAACCGCAAACCCTCAAGAACCGGCTCGGCGTGATTGCGCCGCGCACCGGTGGCGAGGCGAGGATCGAAGATTTGCCCTAAAATGGCGATTTTCCGACATTCAAACTACCGGTAGGAAACTATGGAACTCGAGAGCGTGTTGTTGATCGGCGGGAGTGGTTTTGTCGGCGGTTGGATTGCCAGCCGCCTTTCGGAACGTGGTATCCGGGTGACCATACCGACCCGCCATCGCGACAACACCAAGAAGCTGACCATGCTGCCAATGGTCAGCATGGTCGAGGCGAACGTGCACGACCCGCAGGCACTCGTCCAGTTGATGCGCGGTCAGGATGCGGTCATCAACCTGGTCGGGATTCTCCACGATCGTGATTCGCGCCTGCCGTATGGCAAGGGTTTTGCTGCTGCGCATGTCGACCTGCCGAGCAAGATCGTCACCGCGATGCGGCAAAGCGGCGTTCGCCGCCTAGTACACATGAGCGCGCTCAAGGCCGCCACCAATGCGCCATCGGAGTATCTCCGTTCGAAAGGCGAGGGCGAAACGATCGTCCACGCCGCCATGCCGGAGCTGGACGTCACGGTGTTCCGTCCATCGGTGATCTTCGGACCGGATGACGCCTTTCTCAACATGTTCGCCAAGCTCATCAAGCTGTTCCCGATCCTGCCGCTTGGCGCTGGCGAGGCGCGCTTCCAGCCGGTCTATGTCGGCGACGTTGCGAGCGTTTTCAGCGATTGTCTGGGCAATGGCGCGACTTTCCGCAAGACCTACGAACTCTGCGGGCCGAAGGCCTACAGCCTGCGCGAACTGGTCGAGTATACCGCTCGGCTGGTTGGCAAATCCCCGAGGATCATCAATCTCGGGAGCGGTGGCTGGGCGTACCTGCAGGCTGGCCTGATGTGGCTGCTGCCCAATCCGCCGCTGTCGCCCGACAACCTGCGTTCGATGGAAGTGGATAGCGTCACCGATGGCACACACGATTATCCCGGCTGGCAGCCGGAAGCACTCGAAGCCGTGGCGCCCGGCTATCTCTCGCCCGACGAAATTGTCCAGATCCGACTCAACCGCTTTCGCTATCGTGCCGGTCGCTGAGCCAATGATCTAAGCACGAGCCGCGGCAAGCATGCAGATCTTCACTGTTGGCGGTGCGATTCGCGACGAGCTGCTCGGCTTACCGGTCCAGGATCGCGATTACGTGGTCGTTGGTGCCACCGCCGAGGAGATGCTGGCACGCGGTTTCAAGCCGGTGGGCAAGGATTTCCCGGTCTTCCTGCACCCGCATTCACATGCAGAATATGCGCTGGCGCGCACCGAGCGCAAGACCGGTCACGGCTACCAGGGCTTTGCTTTTCATGCCGCACCCGAGGTCACCCTGAGGGAGGATCTGGCACGCCGCGACCTGACCATCAACGCCATCGCGCGCGCTGCCGACGGTTCTCTGATCGATCCCTACCACGGCGTCGATGACCTCTCTGCGCGCGTCTTGCGTCATGTCGGCCCGGCCTTTGCCGAAGACCCGGTGCGTGTTCTGCGTCTGGCGCGTTTTGCCGCGCGTTTCCCCGAGTTTACGGTCGCCCCGGAAACGCTGGCGCTGATCCGCAGTATGGCCGCCGGCGGCGAACTTGACCATCTGGTTGCCGAACGTGTCTGGCAGGAACTCGCCAAGGGACTGATGGAAGTCCGCCCGTCGCGCATGTTCGAAGTGCTGCGTGCCGGCGGCGCACTGCTCCGCCTGTTGCCGGAACTCGACCGTCTTTTCGGGGTCGCGCAGCGTGCCGATTATCATCCGGAAGTCGATACCGGCGTGCATGTGCTGATGGTTGTAGACCAGGCGGCGCAGCGTGGTTTCGCCCTGCCGGTCCGCTGGGCAGCGCTGCTGCACGATCTTGGCAAGGGCACGACCCCCGAGACCGATTTGCCGCGTCATCCCGGTCATGAAGAACGCAGCGTCGAACTGGCTGGCGAAGTCTGTGCGCGCCTCAAGGTGCCGGTGGACTGTCGTGATCTGGCACTGCTGGTAGCGCGCTGCCATGGCAAGGTACACCGTGCTCACGAGCTGACGGCGGCGACGATCGTCAGGCTTCTGGAAAAGACCGATGCCCTGCGCCGGCCAGGCCGCTTCGAGCAACTGCTCGAAGCCTGTACCTGCGATTTTCATGGCCGCCTCGGCTGGCAAGACCGCCCTTACCCTGCCCCGGCGCTCTTCCGGCAGGCGCTGGTGGCGGTGCGCAGCGTGAACGCGGCGGCGATTGCGCATGCCTGTCCCGAGCGCACCCAGATTGCTGCTCGCCTGCACGCAGCGCGTGTCGCGGCAGTCAGGCAGACGCTGTCCACCCCGGCGGCCTGAACGAAAGCGGAGGCGCATCGATCGTCAGCACGACAAAGAAAACTGGACGGCACGTCGTCGAGTGCTATAATGCGCGCCGCACGAAGCATCCCGCCTGCAGCGTGCAAAGAGCATCGCGAACCTGGCCGTAAATCTCAAGCCCCCCTGCCTTCTGGTGTCGATTCATTCAGCGCCGTTCTGGCACAAAGCTTTTGTGCTGATTGGTGCTGACGCCTGTGCATCGCACAGAGTCTGTCTCTCAGCTTTTTCGTTGGTTGGCGTTGCCTTTTTTCTCCAGCAGCGCGCACTGCCGTTACGGTAGTGCGCAGCACACCCACACGAAAGAGAACATGAATTTTTCAGAAATCGGCCTCCACCCGGCCATCCTCAAAGCACTCACCGATTCCGGCTACAGCCAGCCGACGGCAGTTCAGCAACAAGCCATTCCTGCTGCCCTCGCTGGTCGCGATCTGATGGTTTCGTCACAGACCGGATCCGGCAAGACCGCCGCCTTCATGCTGCCGGCACTGCATCTCTTCGCCACGCAGAAACGCCCGGCGACCGCACGTGCCAACGCTCCGGCGCATCGTTCAGAGCCTTCGCGCGGCCATGATCGCCTTCGCTTCCAGCCGGCACAGCCGCTCATGCTGGTACTGACACCCACCCGCGAACTTGCGCTGCAGGTTACCGCGGCCACTGAAAAGTACGGCCGTCAGCTCCACCAGGTGCGGGCAGTGGCCATCCTCGGCGGCATGCCGTACCCGAAGCAGATGGAACTCCTCGGCCGCAACCCCGATATCCTGGTAGCCACGCCGGGTCGTCTGATCGACCACATGAGTTCTGGCAAGATCGATTTCTCGCAGTTGCAGATTCTGGTCCTTGACGAAGCCGACCGCATGCTGGACATGGGTTTCATCGAAGATATCGAACGGATCGTTGCGGCGACGCCGAGCGCGCGCCAGACGCTGCTGTTCTCGGCAACGCTCGACGGGACCATTGGCGACATGGCACAGCGCATGACGCGCTCCGCGCTGCGTATCCAGGTCGATGCGACTTCGGCGAGGCACGACCACATCGAACAACGGATGCATTTCGTCGACGACCTGGCGCACAAAAACCGCCTGCTCGACCACCTGCTGCGTGATGCGTCGATCGACCAGGCGCTCGTTTTCACCGCCACCAAGCGTGACGCCGACACCCTGAGCGATCGCCTCAACATCGCCGGCCTCAATGCCGCAGCATTGCATGGTGACATGCATCAGGGCGCGCGCAACCGTACCCTCACCGCAATGCGTCGCGGTCAGCTGCGCATCCTCGTCGCCACCGACGTCGCCGCTCGCGGTATCGACGTCCCAACGATCACGCATGTCTTCAACTACGATCTGCCGAAGGCTGCCGAAGACTATGTTCATCGCATTGGCCGAACCGGTCGTGCCGGTCGCAGCGGTCTGGCGATCTCGCTGGTCCATCACGCCGAGCATTTCAACGTCAGAAAGATCGAGCGCTTCACCAAGCAGATGATTCCGGTCGAGGTCGTGGTCGGTCATGAGCCGACGCGTCGTGCCCCTTCGGCAAGTCCGCGTCCGACTGGCAAGCCAGCCTGGAAGGGGTCTGAGAAGCGCAGCTTCGGGCCGCCCGCGGGGCAAGCCGACAGCCGCTTCAGCAAACCGGCCGCGCGAAGACGCGATGGCGCGGCGGCACGCCCCTCGTTCCATGACACCGCGAAACCCGGTAGCAGCGCCAGAGGTGGTCAGCGCAGCTATGGCGATCGCTGATCCGCCCGCCCCTGATCAGAATGCCCGCCCTGCGCGGGTATCTGGCCGCTTACCACTGCCATGACCACAATTCGTCGTGGTCATCAAAGCACGGGCAAGTGCCTTGCCTTATCAAGGCACTTGCTATAGATTGCAGGTGTGTTATCCGGTGTTGGAACGAGAATTCGATCATGCTGGCACTTCAAGGGTTTTTGCAGTGATTTCTTGACGAACCAAGAGCGGGAAAAAGCAAACCGGTCGAACGACCCAGGGGAAGCGGAAACATGCCGTATCCAATGATGGTGGGACCGCCAGGTTAACCGAAGCAGACTCCTCCGAATACACGATTCTCCCGTATGAGTGATTGCTCTGAGGTAGACCCGCCGCTTCCCCAAGCGGTTTTTTTACTGCTTCGTGAATGGTTTTGCAGCACGGCCCAGCAGATTTGGCAAAGCGCTTCGATGCTAGCGTCAAGGTGAATCGGCGATGGCTGTTCCAGTTGACAACGTGATCAGATTCCCTGAAAGAGCCCGCGGGGCGACCTCCGAACTCGATCGTTCCCAGACCCTGGCCAAGGCACGGGAGCTCATGGCTCAGAAGCTTGGTGAAGCGCTTGGTTCCCTGCTGCCCCGGATCGAGGAAAATTTCCTCGCCCGCGGCGATGCCTCGACTGGACGCGTGCAGCGGGAGCTTTATTACCGCACCAGAGACGTCATCCATGAGAAGGCGCAGCGTTTGCAGAGTGGTCTGGCAAGCGCATGGTTGACGCTGTGCGAAAAAAAGTTCGAGCTTGGTGAACAAGCCAAAACGACCCAGGCCAGCAAGGTCCCGGCGGAATTGCAGTTGCTCGATCTGGACGCCATGGAGCAGGACCTGGCAGTCAAGGCCATTGCTTCTCGCCTGCGCAGCGGTTGTGACGAGGAGCTGTTTGCGGTCGGTCATCGTCTGGCTTCTCTCTGCGGACAGACGGAAAGCCGCTGGCTCATCGAGGACCTCATTGCCCAGGCGCTGGACCAGACACTCATTGAGACCGGGGTGGTCGGGGCGGCACAGATTGAGCTTCTGCATGCCCTGGAGAGTCATGCAGTCGACGCCTTTGGCCCAACGATCCAGGAACTGAACGCCTTTCTGGTTAGCCGTGGCGTACTGCCAACGCTACGCCGCAGTTACTCTCCGTCGGTTGCCGGCAAAAAGCCGCCGAGCGATACCGGGAACGCTGCCGAAACTGCCGATATCTTTTCTCTGCTGCAAAAACTGGTGGTGCCGCCGCTCGCGCATGGGGGAACTGCGCCCGTCGGTTTGCCCATGCCGGGTAGCCTGTTGGGCGGTGCGGCAACCGCTGGCATGTCTCTGCCAGGGGGGGCTTCTGGCCAGATGACCGTGTCGACGGAACAGGTCATGGCTTCTCTGAATGCCCTGCAAGGGGCGGTATTGCCCCCGACCGCCGACACCGCATTGACGGCCAGCGCGTTGCGGGATTTTCGCGCCAGTGACACTGGCCAGAATCTTGACTATTTGCAAGCGGTGACGGTCGATATCATCGCGACCCTGTTCGACTTCATTTTCGACGATGCTTCCGTCGCCGATCCGATCAAGGCGCTGGTTGGGCGCTTGCAGATTCCCGTGTTGAAGGTGGCGATGCTGGACAGGACGTTCTTCTCCAGCAAGGCCCATCCGGCCAGACGTCTGCTGGACGGCATCTCGCGGGCAGCCGTGCGTTGTGGCCCGCACGCGGGCCACGATGACCCGCTGTACGCGCGCATCGCAGAAATCGTCGAGCGTCTGCAAAATGAGTTCATTCAGGATACCAGTCTGTTCGATCTGCTTTGTGTTGAACTGGAGGCCTTCCTCGAAGGACAGGAAGCCGCCGCCGATGACCGTGCAGTCCAGGCGGTTCCCCTTGTTGCGGAGCAGGAGCAGCACGAACTGGCTGCTTTGGCTGCCGATCAGGTTCTCGCGAGCTGGCTGGCCATGCCACTGCCTGCCGCCGTGACCGATCTGCTGCATCATGAATGGCGCAAGCTGCTCATTCGGCACCATTTGAGCGGAGACGACGTCGCCTGGGGGGTGGCCATGAGTACCGTCGGGGAATTGGTAGCGAGCGTCCAGCCCCAATCCGATGTGCAGAGCCGCAAACGTCTCGCGGCTCGGCTGCCAACCCTGGTTCGCAGAATCTGTGAGGGTCTGGACAAGCTGCAGGTGACCGACGATCGTCGTCTCGCCCTCACTGATCAATTGTTCACGCTTCATGCTGCAGTGCTGCGCGGTGCGGTGCCAGCGGTGGTGACAAACGCGCGGCCGATTCTCCCGGCAGCGGAGCCGGTCGCGGCAGAGATCGCCAGCGAACGTATCGACTGCGGCGAAACCCATCTGGATCGGATCTTCCTTTCCCCCGGTACGGCGCCGCCGCGCTCGGCGCAGAGCGACCACGCTCAATCCCTGGTGGCAGGGCTGCAGCGCGGCGATTGGCTGGAGTTCGCGAACCCCGAGAGCGGCCCGGTACGTTATCGCCTGTCCTGGATCAGTCCGCAGCGGGGCATCCTGCTGTTGACCAATCCCCAGTCGCCACGGGCGATGTCGGTGTCGCCAGACGCACTGGCGCTGAAGATTGAGCGTGGCGAAGCGACCATTCTGGCCGTCGAACCGATGTTCGATCGCGCCGTTAATCGCGCACTGGCAACACTGCAAGCGGCTTAGTCGATCTTCCCATGAAGAATCGTGCAACCCTGATGCAGAGCGCTTATTCGCCCTGCTCACCATCAAGCAGATCTGCACACACGTAACTACATCAGAACAATGTCGTATTGCTCCTGCGAGTAGCTGGGCTCCGCCTGCAGTGAAATTGGTTTGCCGATGAAGTCGGAGAGCATCGCCAGACCCTGCGACTCTTCGTCGAGAAAGCGGTCGATCACCGCCTGGTTGCCGAGCACGCGATATTCGCGCGCGTTGAACTGGCGGGCTTCGCGCAGCAGTTCGCGGAGGATTTCGTAACACACGGTGCGCGCCGTTTTGACCTCGCCACGCCCGCCACAGGTCGGGCATTCTTCGCACAACACATGCGCGAGCGACTCGCGCGTCCGCTTCCGGGTCATCTCGACCAGTCCCAGCGCGGTGAAGCCATTGACCGTCAGACGCGTATGGTCGCGCGCCAGTGCCTTGTTGAACTCGCTGAGGACCGCCGTGCGGTGCTCTTCATTTTCCATGTCGATGAAGTCGATGATGATGATGCCGCCAAGGTTGCGCAGGCGCAGTTGGCGCGCGATCGTCTGTGCGGCTTCAAGATTGGTCTTGAAAATGGTGTCGTCGAAGTTGCGCACGCCGACGAAGCCGCCGGTATTGACGTCGATGGTGGTCATCGCCTCGGTCTGATCGATGATCAGGTACCCCCCGGATTTCAGATCAACGCGGCGGGCAAGGGCTTTCTGCAGTTCGTCTTCCACGCCATGCAGGTCGAAAAGCGGCCGTTCGCCGACGTAGTGCTCCAGCAAGGGTGCGACCGTCGGCGTGTACTCGGCGGCAAAATTGGTGAGCCGCTGGAAGTTTTCGCGCGAGTCGATGACGATACGTGCCGTCTCGGGGTTGACGAAGTCGCGCAATACCCGCTGAGCCAGCGACAATTCCTGGTAGAGCAGTGAAGGGGGGGCAGCGGTGGTCGATTGCGTCAGGATGTCGCACCAGAGTTTGCGCAAGTACTCGATGTCCTTGGCGAGTTCGGCCTCGCTCGCGCTCTCGGCCATGGTGCGGACGATGAAACCACCGGCTTCGTCGCCGGGTACCAGGCGACCCAGTTTCTCGCGCAGCGCTTCACGTTCGGACTCGCGCTCGATGCGCTGCGAAATTCCGATGTGCTTGTCCTGCGGCAGGTAGACCAGCATTCGCCCGGCGATCGATACCTGCGTAGACAGGCGTGCGCCCTTGCTGCCCATCGGGTCCTTGATCACCTGCACCAGAATGCTTTGCCCTTCAAACAACAGGCGCTCGATCGGTCGCAGCGGTTCGTCGCTCGGGCGCGGCTCGCGGATGTCGGCGACATGCAGGAATGCGGTACGGCCGAGGCCGATGTCGATGAACGCCGATTGCATGCCCGGCAGGATGCGAACAATGCGTCCGACATAGATATTGCCAACGAAGCCACGACTGGCGCTACGTTCGATGTGCAGTTCCTGCACGACGCCCTGATGCATGACGGCGACGCGCGTTTCCTGTGGGGTAAAGTTGATCAGGATCTCTTCGGACATGGCGGGGCAATCTGGAGAATGGGAGTAAGATGGCGGTTTGCCACATTCTACCCGTGACGAAGCTCTCCCGGATGCCCGCAGCCCTGATCGCTCCCGAATTGCTCGCGCCCGCGGGGTCGCTGGCGATGCTGCGCGCCGCCCTGGCTTTCGGTGCCGACGCCGTCTATGCCGGCCAGCCGCGCTACAGCCTGCGGGTGCGCAACAACGACTTCGGCGACCTTTCCACACTCGGGACCGCCATCGGCGAGGCACACGCCGCTGGCAGAAAACTCTATGTGGTCAGCAACGTCCTGCCGCACAATCGCAAGGTCCACAGCTACCTGTGCGACATGGCGCCGGTCGTCGCACTTCGGCCTGACGCCCTGATCATGGCCGACCCCGGGCTGATCGACCTGGTGCGCGAGACCTGGCCGCAGATGCCGGTGCATCTCTCGGTACAGGCCAATACCGTCAACTTTGCAGCGGTGCGTTTCTGGCAGAAGCTCGGCATCCGGCGGATCATCCTTTCACGCGAGCTGTCGCTCGACGAAGTTGCCGAGATTCGTCAGCAATGTCCCGACATCGAGCTCGAAGTCTTCGTCCACGGCGCGCTCTGCGTCGCCTATTCAGGGCGATGCCTGCTTTCCGGGTACTTCAACCATCGTGACCCCAATCAGGGCACCTGTACCAACTCGTGTCGCTGGGATTATCGGCTCAAGGCAGGCGAAGCGGATGCGTCTGGCGATGTCCATGCCGCCAATTCACCTGATGCACGATCAGGCCATCGCGTCTGGCTGCTCGAGGAGAAGGCACGGCCGGGCGAACTGATGCCGGTCGACGAGGATGAGCACGGTACCTATATCATGAACTCGAAGGATTTGCGGGCCGTCGAGCATGTCCAGCGCCTGGCCGAGATCGGTGTCGACTCGCTGAAGATCGAGGGGCGCACCAAGTCGCCCTACTATGTGGCGCGCACCGCGCAGGTCTATCGTCGTGCCATCGATGATGCCGTCGCCGGGCGGCCGTTCGACCCCGGACTGCTTGGCGAACTTGAAGGGCTGGCCAATCGCGGCTACACCGACGGTTTCTACCAGCGCCACCACGAACACGAGAGACAAAATTACCTGCGCGGCCATTCCGAATCGGGACGCAGTCTCTATGTCGGCGACGTACTGGCGTGGGACGCGCCACGCCAGTTGGCGCTGATCGAGGTGAAGAATCGCTTTTCGGTGGGTGACCGCCTCGAGATCATCCATCCCACGGGCAACCGCCAGCTGGCTCTGGAGCGGATGCAGCACATCGATGGCGCCGAAATTCGCGTCGCCCCCGGCAATGGCCATCGCGTGTGGATTCCACTGCCGGCCGAACTGCCCGGAGCATTGCTGGCACGCTTCGTCTGATCCAGCCATGATGCCGGGTCCCCATCTGTTCGTCGACATCTCGGCACACGGCTTCGGCCACCTGGCGCAAGCGGCGCCGGTGCTCAACCGCCTGGCACGACAATTGCCGGAGCTGCGCCTCACCCTCCGTAGCGCTCTACCCACCGCTCGACTGCAAGCCCGCCTGGTGACTCCTTTCAGACATCTGGCGGAGAGCAGTGATTTCGGCTATGTGATGTACGACGCGATGCGCGTCGACCTCGACGCAACGGCCCGTGCCTACTGCATCCAACATGCCGACTGGGAAGCTCGTGTGGACCGTGAAGCGCGCCTGCTCGCCGAACTGCAACCCCGGCTGGTGTTCAGCGATGTCGCCTACCTGCCGCTGGCTGGCGCCAAACGCGCCGGCATCCCCGCGCTGGCGATGTGTTCCCTCAACTGGGCCGGGCTGTTTGCTCATTTCTTTGCCAATGAGTCCTGGGCAGCGCCGATTCTTGAGCAGATGATGGCCGCGTACCACGGCGCCGAGTGCTTCCTGCGGCTGACTCCCGGCATGGCCATGACCGAATTGTCACAGGTATGCCCCATTGGTCCGGTCGCCGATCTTGGCAACGATTGCCGTCAGGCGGTGCGGGCGCAACTACGCTGTGCCAGTGACGAGCGACTGGTCCTGATCGCCTTCGGCGGTGTCAGCCAACAACTACCGATCGCCAACTGGCCGCACATCGCCGGCGTGCGTTGGCTGATTCCGCAAGACTGGCAGGTGGCTCATCCGAATGCCAGCAACTTCGAGCCGCTCGACCGACCAATGACCGACCTCCTGTGCGCGGTCGACGCGGTGATTGCCAAACCTGGTTACGGCACGTTCACCGAAGCCGCCTGCAATGGCACACCGATCCTTTATGTGCGCAGACACGACTGGCCCGAACAGGATTGCCTGATCGACTGGCTGCACAGGCATGCCCGGTGTCGGGAAATCAGCCTGGCGGACCTGCTGGCCGGCCATCTCCGGGAGGCGCTGGCGAGTTTGTGGCAGCAAGCTGCTCCAGCGCTGCCTTTGCCGTCGGGTGCTGAAGAAGCAGCGGCCGCGCTGCTGCCGTGGCTGGCGGAATGACGGTAAAAGACTCCCGAGCAGAGTCTCCGCCCTGCTCCCCGTTAGGATATCCTGCAGAACATGGCGCGGAAGTGAAAAATTAACAGCCGCTGACTCTTTACTTGCAAAGGCCGGCAAAGCGGTCCTGTGGACTACAGGCGCCGGAGCCGGGTTTGGCGGCGGCGCCGGATGGGCAGTTGGCCAGGCGCTCCTTGACTTTGTCGGAGTATTGCCAGCCTGCGGCCAGAGGCGGCAGCGCGGAGCCGGGTTGCCAGGTCAGCGACCGCCATTTGGCGTGCCCGCGGTCCCGTAAAACCGCGAATTTCTCGCAGAACTGGCCAGCGAAATCCTTGATGAACTGATTCCTCTGGGGGTCTGCAAAATTGGCCGTGATCAGATAGGAATCAACAGCCAGCGAGGGGGAATCGTTGCCGGCAATGTTCAGCAGGGGGTAGCTGGATTTCCTGATATCCGCTTTCCGGTATTCCTGCAGGATTTTGTCCGAACTGGCCTGTGTCGGGTCGAATTTCAGCAGCTTGAGGTTGGCCGGGACATTTTTCTCAAGCAGGCCGAGCGGCTGTCCGCCTACCAGCACCATCACGTCAATCTTCGGATAGGCCTGGTAATAAACCGGATCGCTCAAGGCCATCAAAGCCGAGCGGCGTCGTTTGGTGCCGTCGTCATCGCCCGTGGCGGTGGTGTTGATGAAAGGCTGCACGACATTGGGCCGCTCCTGGAACAGTTTGCTGTACACATTCAGGGCGGTGAGGTAGGTACCACTTTTCTCCATGTCCATCCAGATGGGTTTTCCCCTGATCTGATGGATGAATTCGATGGGCTCGTCCTTGCGAACCAGGAAATGGATTTCTTCCTGGTACAAGGGCATGAACACCCGCAAGTTGGCCAGCAGTTGTGCGTATTCGCGGCGCGTCGCCTGCGGGACATCGCTTGCGTCACGCATCCGCACGAAGGCGGAGTACACATCCGACTGGACAATCGCCAGGGTCACGCCTCGGGTCTGGCTCATGTCTTCCACATTGGCCCAGGAACCTTTGGAGTCCTTCACTTCCAGGGCTGGATTGACAAAATCCCGCAAATTGGTGCCGATGGCGTAGTAGGTGCCTGTCTTGCCACCGGTGACGATGCTTTCGGCAGGGGCGGCCATCGACAGCACGGCCGCCGAGATTCCGGCGAGCAGGGTCTTGATGCCACCGAGCCGTGAGGCAGGTAATTTTTTCATAGCGAATGCCGGGAAATGGAAAACAGGGTCAAGGTGTCGTGCGGCACAGACCGGCGCGCTCGTCGGCGGGAGAGCAATGGCCATGGGCCGGCCGGGTGGGTGCTTCGGTCTGGGGTGTCGGCGGCGCTGGCAGTGCGGGTGGCGCTGGTGCGACCACCGCCGGTGTCGCGGGTGCCGGCATTGCTGGCGGAGGCATGGGTGCGGCGGTGTCGGCCAGCAAGAACCATGCGGCACCTCCACCGACCAGCAGCATGGCCAGCAATAGCCCCCCGACGAGCAACGTCTTTGATCCGCCACTCTGAAGGCCGGTGTCACTGAGCAGCAGGGGTTTTCCGCATTCATTGCAGACGAAGTCCAGACCGCCCGGAACTTCGACCGTGGCGCGGGCGTCGGCCGTAGCGCAGTTGCCAAAGTTCGAGCATTTGCCGGATTTGGATTTCATGCTGGCCATCGGGGAGTTCCTCCTGGTTTTCTGGAAAGTTGAAGAAACCGGCGAATCGATTGTCGGCTTTGCTCAACCAGGGTGCATCAGGTGACTTCGCGCTTGAGGATGGCCAATGCACGCCGGCCGGCCTCCAGAAAGCGGCGGTAGGTTTCATCCTGGATGTTGCCGCCGCGCGCAGCCTTGATGGCTTCGACCTCGGCCAGGATGGCCCGCTGCACCTCGCTGCGGCGGTCCTGGTGCAGGTAGCCGGCACCGGCCAGCGTCGCGTCGCAGACCGACCGGATGGTGTGCAGATTCTCCAGGTTGATGCTGTCGGCACTGGCCGTGAAGCTCCTGCCCAGGAGGACCGGGTCATTGTCTAAGCCATCGGCATCCTTGGTGAGCAGCAGCACTTCCTCCGCGCCCGTGGCTGGATTCCTGCTTTCATGGATGAATCCCAGAGCCTTGGCCAGCAGCACATAGGGCAGCGCCTGCTGCTTGACCTCGGCGCTGGAGGCCACGAACAGTCGCGGCCAGGCATTGCCGTCACCCTCGGTATGCAGTTCGAGCCGCGCGCGCGCACCGCCGGTGTCGATGCGGCGACGGTATTTTTCTTCCAGGAACTTGAGCGGCTTGAGGTAGCGCAGCGGAAACAGGTTGGTGATCGAGACCAGCGTGATTTCGTTGCGTCGGCCATCCGAGTCAATGATCTCCACATCGCCGGTTCTGGCTTCGCGCAGCGCATTCTTCAGTCCCTGGGCAAACTCGGCCTGTTCAGGCGCCCTCGGCAGGATCACGGTGAATTTGCTCACCGCCGTGGGTACACCCACGGGAATGCCGGGCGCTGCCCGGTGGATTTCCAGCGGTTCGAGCGTGACGAAGTTGCCTGCCCGGCTGACCAGCTCGCTCACGTAGCTTTTCAACTCCTGCGGATCGGCGCCGTAGCGGTCGCACAACTTGTCGATGATCGACACGCCGAGCAGACGCTCTTTGGGGTTCTGCACCAGGTTCTGGTGGGCGATGCGCGTGTTGTCCTCGCACACCGTTTCGAGCACATCGAGAAAGGTCGATTCCGTCACCCGCTGGTTGAACAGGGCAAAACTCGAATCCTGCCCAATCTTTTCGGTCAGGGCGGCACGCACCCGGCCGGTCTGCGTTTTCTGTTCGGCTTCGTCCACCACCAGCCGGCGGCTGATCTGCTTGACCTGAACGGGGTCATAAAAGCGGATCAGGTGCTGGCGCAAATCGCCTGCACCGGCATCGGAGAGGCGCGCCTGGATGCCGACATCGAATTTCTTCAGGGCCTGCTGCAAGGTGTTGGCGGCCCGGTCCACTTCGCCTTTCAGGTCGGTGATTTCGGCGATCACCTCGATCAGCAGCGCTTTGGCAAAGCCCCAGCCTTCGGCACGCGTACGATACACATACATCTCCTGCAAATGCACGCCATGCGCATCCAGCAGGCTGTCCGGCGTTCCCAGCAGGTGCTTGGAGAACAGGCCCATGCTGGACCATTTGTGCGCATTGCCCAGGACCCGCGATTGCGCTTCTTCCTCTGCGTGGCGCGCACGCGCAATGTTTTCGTCGCAGGCCTTCAGACGTTCGTCCAGTTTTTCGCTCAGCGCGATCAGCAGGCGGGATACATCCCAGGCGGACTTGGCGCCGACCTTCCATTCATTGACCAGTTCCTGCTCGATCCGCATCCGGATCTCGCGCGCCATGTCCTTGCGCGCTTTCAGCTTGGTGCGGTAGAAACCAGGGACGCCCAGCGAGCGGTAGTCATCCTGGTAACGCTTTTCACACAATTTGGTGAGCTCGTCCAGCCAGGTGGCGCGCTCGCGCTCGCGCACCAGCGACTTGAAGTTGGGGATGACGGCTTCCCACTCGCCAGTGAAAGACTTCCAGCGCTTGTTGGCGGCATCTTCCGGCAGGATGCCCAGCGCCAGCGTCAGATGGTCGTCGGACAGCAGCCAGCGTAACTGCGTCTCTTTTTGCTGCACAAACTCGTGAAAATCCTGCTTGCGCGGTTCTTCGATGAAGCCTGACGCCTCCTGCCAGTGATTGAAGCGCAACTGCAGCGCCGCCTGTCGGGCAAAGCTGTAGGTCAGGTACTCGCTGATCTCCTCTTCGGGAATGGCCAGCCGCTTGATGCCGAACGTCAGGAAACGCTTGGAGCGCTCTGGAATGCGCCCCTGCGCGGCAGTTTCTGGCGAGCCGTCGCCGTTTTCCGCGTTCTCCATGCGGTCGAGCGAGACCCAGTTGATGTTCCTCGCGGTCACGATCTTTTGATACAGGAAGTCAGCGACGATGCCAGGCACATCCCGGTCCACATCCACCGTCAGGCCGTTCTCGTTCTCGTTGCCAAACACGAAGCAGCCGTTGAACGGGTCGCTCAGCGTGAGCCGTTCCTTCACGCCGGTCACGTCGTAGGGCTGATAAACCCCTACCGACATGGCGTTGAGTTCGGTCAGGGCGGCAAATCCGTTGGCGTGGTAGTTGCCGGTATCCCAGTTGGGGTTCGGGTAGGCATCGGGCAGCAGCGCGTAGATCAGGATGCGGAAACGCTTGGAGTCGGGATACAGATCCCGCAGTTGTGCCACTGCGTCAATCACGCTGCCGCTGCCGGTACCGCCGGCCAGGCCGAGCACGACATGGAAGGTGACTTCCGTCTGGCCGTTCTGCTGCAGCAGCTTGACCTGCGATTGTACCTGTTCGCGATATTTGTCGGCCTTGCAGGCAAACAGGAAGCGGCCCAGCCGGCGCTTCTGGCCACCGAGCGTGGCGCCGACAATGCTGTTGAGAATGTCGCGCCATTCCTGCGGGCTGCCCAGCCAGTGCTTGAGTCCTGGATAGCTGTCGAGATTGTCGAGCCGCGAGGTGAGGTTGGCATCGGTAATCAGCAACTGGCTGGCTTTGGGCAACTGGACCGAAGTGCCCAGCGTCTTCCAGCCGGGGTCGTCGATTGCCATCATTTCGCTGGACGAATCGACGTACAGGTAGCCGATGCCGATGTCGGCCAGTTTGCCGCCGCGCAACTCCTGGTACAGGCTCTTTCGCAGGGCCCGGATGATTTTCCCTCCGGTACCGCCCAGCCCGATGACGAGGTGATTCATTCCGCAAGTTCCTCGTTGCAATGAGTCGAAAGTAAAATGATCACCGATGTGCCACGCTCCGCCGCAGGCGGCATCGGCGGAGCCGGGGGATCTGCGCAGCGATTGTCAGATGGCCGCTTGCCGCAGTCTCCTGCTGCCCGGATGAGTATATGTCCACCCATCAACTGCGGTCAATCGCGGGAAGGCGCGTCTTCGCTGTCGACGAGGGTGGAACCCGTCGCCCGCTCGATGGGCGCTTGCCGATGAGCGAGCTCAACCTTTTCGGGGTACGGCGCATCCCGTCGACTCATTGCCGCATGGCGTGACGGATCGCATCGTCCACATTGTCCAGAAAGACGAATTCGATTCGCTGCTTCGCCTCCGGCGGGACTTCCTCAAGGTCCCTACGGTTTCTTGCCGGCAACAGCACCCGCTGAATTCCGGCGCGCATGGCGGCAAGCACCTTGTCCTTGATTCCACCCACCGGCAGAACGAGTCCGCGCAGGCTGATCTCGCCAGTCATCGCGCTATCGTTACGCACCGGGCGGTTGACGAACAGCGAGGCCAGCGCGATGAATATCGCCACGCCCGCACTCGGACCGTCCTTGGGGATTGCCCCCGCCGGCACATGCACATGTACGTTGCTTTTCTCGAAGCTGCCGGCGTCGATGCCGAGGTCCGCGGCGCGCGTTTTCACCAGGGTCAGCGCTGCCTGCGCGGATTCCTTCATCACCTCGCCAAGTTGTCCGGTCAGGATCAATTTGCCGTCACCTGTCGTGCGGCTGGCTTCAATGAACAGGATGTCGCCACCGACCGGCGTCCACGCCAGTCCGGTGGCCACTCCGGCAAGGCCGGTGCGCAAGGCAACTTCGTTATCGTACTTGCCTGGCCCGAGTATGCCGGCAAGATCGTCCTCATCGACCTGCATCGACGACATCCTGCCCTCGGCAATGTTGACCGCCGCGCGTCGGCAGACTGCGCCAATTTCCCGCTCCAGCGAGCGCACGCCGGCTTCACGCGTGTAATTGCGGATGATCGCCACGAGTGCCTGCTCCGAGAACTCGATCTGACCTTCCTTCAGTCCATTCTGGGCAATCTGACGCCCGACCAGATAACGCTGGGCAATCTCCCGTTTTTCCTCCTGCGTGTAGCCGGGCAACTGGATGATCTCCATGCGGTCACGCAGGGGCCCCGGAATGTTGTCCAGCACATTCGCGGTGGTGATGAACAGCATCCGGGACAGGTCGAACGGCAAGGCCAGATAGTTGTCGCGGAAGGTATTATTTTGTTCCGGATCGAGCACTTCGAGCAGGGCGGCCGACGGGTCACCCTGAATGCCGGCACCGAGCTTGTCAATCTCGTCGAGCATCATCACACAGCCCCGTGATCCGGCCTTGCGGATTGCCTGAATGATGTTGCCGGGCAGGGCGCCGATGTAGGTGCGCCGGTGGCCACGGATTTCGGCTTCATCGTGAACGCCGCCGAGAGAGGCGCGTACGAATTTGCGTCCCAGCGCCCTGGCGATCGACTGGCCAAGCGAGGTCTTGCCGACTCCGGGCGGACCGACAAAGCACAGAATGGGCCCGTGTCCGCCCGGGTTGAGCTTGCGCACCGCGAGAAATTCGATGATCCGTTTCTTGACCTGGTCGAGGCCGAAGTGGTCGGCATCGAGAATCTGGCGGGCTTCGGCAATCTCGATCCGGTCCGGCTCGGGCGCCCGCCATGGCAACTCGACCAGCCAGTCGAGATAGGCGCGCACCATCGAGTATTCTGCAGAAGCGTCCGACATGCGCGCCAGGCGCTGCAGTTCCTTGTTCGCCTGGTTCGCCACCTCCTCGGGCATCTGGGCTTCGGCGATATTTTTGCGCAGCGCCTCGAGCTCGACGCTGTTGCCGGTATCCCCCTCGCCAAGTTCCTTCTGGATCGATTTCAACTGCTCGCGCAGCAGGAATTCGCGCTGACGCTGATCGATGTTCGCCTTGGTACGCTCGTCGAGTTCGCGTGAAAGTCGCAGCACCTCGAGGCGTGCGAGCAGGCAGTCGAGAACGATGTCGAGCCGTCGCTGCAGGTCAATGCTTTCCAGGACCCGTTGCCGATCGGTAATTTTCAGTTCTGCAACACTCGCCACCAGGTCGGCCAGAGCTCCCGCCTGGGTAATGCTCTTGACCGCACCGACCAGTTCCTGTGAGACCTGCGGCAGAAACTGCAGGACTTCGAGCGCATGCTCCCTGAGCTGAATCATGCGCGCTTCGATCTGGCTGTCTGTCGTTTCGGGTTCATCGATCCGCCCGATACGCGCCACCGGGAAAGGATAGCCCGGCAGGTACTCGACGATGCGAAATCGCTGCAGCCCCTGGCAGACGATGACATGCGTGTTATCCGGCAGGGTCACGTAACGCAGGATGTTGGCCACCGTCCCGACCAGGCACAGATCATCCGGCCCCGGCACTTCGACCTCGGCATCCCGTTGCAGGAGAACCCCGACCGGGCGCTCGGTCTTGACTGCCTGCTGCGCTGCCAGCATCGACTGTTCGCGGCTGATGGTGAGCGGCAGGATCATGCCGGGAAAAAGCAGTACGTTGCGAACCGGAACGATGATCATCGCATCGTCGGGGATCACCAGAACGCCGGGACCAGTTGCGAGCGTGTTGCGACTCGCGTCCGTCCGGTCAGATCGCACGGTCGTCTCGCAGGTGGCGCAGCACCAGCACCAGGCAGCCATCCTCCAGGAACTGCTCGTGCAGCCGGTAATTTCCGGGCGGCAGGGCTATCCAGCGCTCAAATGGCCCATAGGGGATCTCCAGACGGTGGATCGTTGCCAGACGCAAGGCCTGCGGTATCGGGCGCCGGCCCCGGACGACTAGGCCGGCTTCATCGAGAACGACTTCAATCTGCCGGGAATCAACGCCCGGCAGAGCCACCAGCAGTCTCAACTCGTCGCTGTTCTCGTACAGATCGACCGCTGGTTCCCAGCAGGGCACCGACTGCAGGTTTTCGCAGGCAAGCACCCGGTGCTGCCATCGCTCGCCGCCCTGCAGCAGATCGAGCGCCTCCGCCCACATCCATAACCTTCGATCATCGGCCCTCATGGGTGACATCCTTGAACAAATGAAATCCGGATTGACGTAGACTCAGCCGTTTTCGGGTGATCGAGGCTTTTCCAGAATCGATCCACGGGGTGCCGCTCGTTCCAGCCAGCCGGCCCGGATTCTAACCCAGAAACCGCGCCTGTACGCGCAATGCATTCGGCCGGATCGCGATGACGCATGCGCCCTGATAGAATGCCTCACCGAAACAATCAACACGCCGCACACACGCGCATCAACGATGAGAATTCTCCTGATCCATCAGAATTTTCCGGGTCAATACAAACACATTGCCGCAGCGCTGGTCGCCAGAGGCGATGAAGTGACGGCGCTGTGCATCGAGAATAACCCGGTTCCTGCCGGTGTTCGGGTCGTCCGTTACGGGCTAAAGCGAGGCAATACACCCAAAATCCACCCCTGGGTGCAAGAAACGGAGACCAAGGTGATTCGCGGCGAAGCCTGCTTCCGGGCGGCGAGACAACTGCAAATGCAGGGCTATCGCCCGGACCTCATCTGCGCCCACCCGGGATGGGGCGAAGCGCTGTTCGTCAAGGAAGTCTGGCCGCAGGTTCCTTTGTTGAACTACTTCGAGTTCTACTATCGCGCCCATGGCGCCGATGTCGGTTTCGACCCGGAGTTTCCCGAAAATCCAGACGAGACGCCACGCTTGCTGGCGAAGAACTTCGCCAACCTGATGAACCTCGAACAATGCGATGCCGGACTTTCACCGACCGCATGGCAGAAATCCACCCACCCCGCGAGCTTTCAGCACAAGATTCGCGTCATCCATGAAGGGGTGAATACGGCCGCGATCACCCCGAAGACCGACGCCCAGATCAAGCTGCGGGAAAAGGCCCGTGTCCTGCGTGCCGGTGATGAAATTGTCACCTTCGTCAATCGCAACCTCGAACCCTACCGAGGCTATCACAGCTTCATCCGCGCCCTTCCTGAAATCCAACGCCGGCGTCCGAATGCCCATATCCTGATTGTCGGCGGTGACAAGGTCAGTTACGGCAGTCGGCCCGCCGAGGGCACGAGCTACCGCGAGCAGTTTCTCAACGAAGTGAGGAGCGAGATCGACTTCCAGCGTCTCGATTTCGTCGGCACGATTCCTTACTCCGCGTTCATCGGTCTGCTGCAAATCTCGGCGGTGCACGTCTACCTGACCTATCCCTTCGTTCTCTCCTGGTCGATGCTCGAAGCCATGAGCGCCGGCTGCCTGGTCGTCGGATCCAGAACCTCACCGGTAGAAGAAGTGATCCGCCATGGGGACAATGGACTTCTGGTCGATTTCTTCTCGCCGCAACAAATTGCCGAGCAGGTGATTCAGACGCTTGAACTTCCCGGTGATTTCGCTTCACTCAGGCAACGCGCCCGGCAGACGATCATCGACCGCTATGATCTCAACCGAATCTGCCTGCCGCAGCATCTGGCCTACATCGACGAACTGGCCGGATAAGTCACAATCTCACGGCAGAGCCGCAAGCTTTGATGATGTGAGCCGCTCAAACGGTCATGACATTCACCGCTGCTCCATCGCTACAGCCAGTCTGAGTCTTCATGCGCGCACGTTTTCCGTCCGTGATGGCCCAATGTTCAAGTTCAGAGGGCTGCGCAGGCCTATGGTAGCTTCTGCTCGACAAGGCGACCGCCTTTGAGTAAGAGATTGATCGTTACCTTCTTACTCGGAAAGTTGGGAGCGTCGTCACCGGCGACCTCCAATCCGTCGAAGGCAATGAGAGTTTCGCCGGTCTTTGGGTTCCGGGTCACTTTGGCATTGAGATTCATGACCCCTCGCCAGCCTTTCCCAGCAATTGGCATGACGTCAATGAGCGAGAAATGCTGTTTCCCTTTCTCATTTGTTTCCGGAGTAAAGGCTGCAAAGTATTGGGTATGGTTGTTCCCACCACCAAAGCCTTCGACAGTAAACACCACTAGCGCAAGCGCTTCGCCTTCGCTCCCTTTTACCAACTGAACCATCGTAGCGTCGGGATAGCCAACAGCATAACTATCTCGCAGCAGTTCGATCAGGCGTTGAACCTGTGCCAGAAGAGGCTTGGGGGCCTTGATCGACGCTGGAGCGGCAGAAACCAAGCTGCTGGTGACGACACAAAGGACGAGAAGAAGTAGTCGGTGAATCATTGGGACTCCATAGGGCTAACGCCCGCTCGATGGATGGGTTGGACGAAGCCGCTACGCGGAGGAAAACCGTCAAGGGGGGGTACCGCCCGAGCCCTTGATCCGGAGGTCGAGATGGCCGGAGGCACTCGGGCGTGAAGGCCTAAGCCGGTTTGGCGACGGTTGCTTACCGTGGCGCTCACGCCAAGAACCCGGCGCTCGATTGAGCAATCAGGCCCGCGGACCGGGGCGCCTACTCTCCACGGTCGGGCAAGGAGCCGGAGCGGAGTGCAACCCAGGAGTCGATGCTGGCGGCGAGCCTGGGCGCGCTGCGCCG
>NZ_JDSS02000006.1:8438-9629 GCF_000584955.1 Candidatus Accumulibacter vicinus | reverse complement strand
TTAACCTTATTCGTTAGCGAGCATTTTTTGCTCCGGTTTCGACCAAGGCAGCCATTGCTTCCGAGGTCGGAAGGTCACTTGCCTTCAAACCGGAGATTACGCCAACTTGATTTTGCGTTGGTTGATTCTGGCTGACTTTCCATTTACCAAGCATCTTTGTGATGACCATTTCTACACCAACAATGGCCGCCATGATTTTTTCAATGTGATCCGCCGGTGCGTCAGAGACTGCCCAAGGTTCAGGAAAGAATGCTTCATTATGGCTGGTAAGAGCATCGAGTTGCGCGCGCAACCACGACGCATTGTCTACAACGCGTAGGACACCATAAGCATGCACAGAAGCATAGTTCCAGGTGGGTACGACTTTGCCAGTTTCCTTCTTTGTGGCATACCATGAGGGGGTGATGTAGGAATCGGGGCCATGGAAGATGGCTAACGCTTCAATGCCTCCGGTTATTTCGCCAAATAGTGGATTGGCTCGGGCAATATGGCCCTGCAACGTACCATAGGGCGCCGGCGACTGCGACAAATGAAGCGGAATGTGGTTTGCGTTTAGACCACTTGAAGAATGTATAACCAGAGTAGCCAACGGATACGCACGGACAAGCTCGTGCATTACCTCAACTCTCGGCTCTTCAAACTGCTTGGGGATATACACGCTCTGTCCTTTGCTCGCTAACGTGGAGTCGAGGCGCCTGCGCGGTTTTTCGCGCAGGTCGTTTCGAACACCGGGTTGGACGAAGCCGCTACGCAGGGGAAAACCGTCCAGGGGGTACCGCCCGAGCCCTTGATCCGGAGGTCGAGATGGCCGGAGGCACTCGGGCGTGAAGGCCTGAGCCGGTTTGGCGACGGTTGCTTACTGCGGCGCTCACGCCAAGAACCCGGCGCTCGATTGAGCAACCAGGCCCGCGGACCGAGGCGCTTACTCCCCACGGTCCGGCAACGCGCCGATCGGAACGGAGTACAACCCAGGAGTCGATGCTGGCGGCGAGCCTGGGCGCGCTGCGCCGTTTTGATCAAGGCATTGCTCTCGCGCTGTTTTCTCATCTGGCATTTCCACGCGGAACCTATTTTCTGTAGGCTTGGTCGGCGCCTGGCGGCCGGGCTCGTCCAACAAACGGTTCAGATCGCGGCTGCGCGCGATCTAAGGTGATTTCCGGAAATCAAGATCCCGAACAACTATCGCAGCGG
>NZ_JDSS02000006.1:6431-8428 GCF_000584955.1 Candidatus Accumulibacter vicinus | reverse complement strand
CTAACCTTATTCGTTGGGCACACCACGATTACAAGGCCGCGATGAATTCTTCGGGTGACACATCGGCCTGGCGCAAGACACCGCCAGTGTGCCCATTTTGACCTCGCTGTGCAATGGGGACGACGCAGCCTGTGGAACCACGGCGCATGATGACGTGACTTCCAGATTGGTGCAGCTTCTCGAAACCCAGCCGCTCCAACACCCGTACTACGTTAGCGCCCGAAGGGTGCCGTGTTGGACGTTGTTGTTCAAAGATCCCGATAGACCCAGTAAAGTCATGGCCGTTTGGTTCGCTTGCATGTCAACACACGCCAGGTTCTATGCCGGCTGCAGCAGCCCGCGCAGAGTGGTGCCGCCCGGGTAACGCAGGTCGTCCACCTGCCAGCGTTCACCTTGCCGCAGCAGCAGCACTTCCACCTCCCAGTGACGCGAGCCGTCGCCCAGCCGGATCGGCACGCTGGCGCGCGCGCCGTCGATGCGCGCCCGTCCCGGCAGGAAACGGTCGGGGTATTCCTGCGAATCGGTGAAGGGGTCGCCGGTGATTGGCGGCACCTCGTCGTGTGGCCGCGGCCGTTTGAAATAATCGGCGATGGCGCCGCCCAGACCAGGCGTCAGATAGGCGCGCTTGCGTGCGACCGAGGCCGGATTGAACGCCATGTCGTGGGTCATGTGGACACGCAGCAGGTTCAGCGTCGCCGCCTCGGGCGAATCCGCTTCGGCGGCGCGGGTGAGCGTCCAGACCGCGTTGTTGAGGCCGAGTAACACCTTGCCGGTTGTGATCAGGTGGTAGTCGAAGACGCCGCTGTCGCAAGTCACTTGCAGGCTCAGCACCGGCAGATGCGCGATCCCGAGCCCGCGCGCGGCCTTCTCGGCGGGCGGCGGCAGACTGCCCTGGAACAGACCCGGCGCCGGCATCAGGACGAATTCGTACCGGACCCCCGCACAGGCGAGCGGCTCTGGCGCTTCGACCCGGGTCGCGGTGAAGCGTATGGACTTGCCGGCGAGTTCTTGAGCCGTCGGCATGGGGGTCTTCGTTGGCGCCCAGGGCGCGACCACGCTCCGCTCGATGCGCCAGTTCGCCTGCGGCAGCCAGACCTCGAAAGCCCCCGCGCCGTGTTGCGTCAGGAAGAGTAACGACGCCACGAACGAGCGCTTGACACCGTGCCAGCGCCGCCCCAACTCGCGCGGTAAGGCACCGCTTCCAGCGTGCATCATTGTTACACTCCTTTCGCCATTCCCGTAGAACAGCAGATAATAACCTGATGAAGGGTTGCGGCCCCTGCCGCCATCGAGCCGACGCGCCGCCGGGACCGGGTCCGCTACCCAGGCTCCTCCCGCACGCGGGTGTTGACGGCACGGGAAAAGGGCCGGCCTGCTGACCAACATTCAACTGCACCCGAGGCACTCTTCTCGGGTCGTGGGAGACGCCATGCTGGACAAAAGCCTGTTGTTCGCAACCCTCCCCCTCCTGCTCGTGGCGGGGCTGGCGCTGGTGAAAGGCATCGCGCGGCTGATTCAGGCCTTGCGGGTCGACGAACTGGCGAATCTGCCCCTCGCCGCCGGCGGGACCGTGGACATCCGGGAAGCGGGAGAAGTGCTCCTTTCCCTGCGCGGCAGGCTGAGCAGCACCGACTTTGCCGGGGCATCCTTCGCCTTGCGCGACACCGAGGGCAAGGCGGTGCCGTCGAGCATGCTCGTGCTTCGTTCGTTGCGTACCGGCCTCGACGGCGAGGCCACGCTCTCGGTGCGGCGTTTCCAGGTGCCCGTGCCGGGCCGCTATCTGCTCGAGACCTCGGGCCTCGATCCGGAGCGGATCGCCGGCAGTAGTCGTCTGGTGCTCACCAGGCCCGGCGGCGCCCCGCTGATCCTGAGCGTGCTGTGGGTGGTGAGCGCCGCGGTCGTGTTGCTCGCCAGCCTCGTCTTCTCGGCGCTGTCGGCCTTCGCCCAAGCGACCGCGGCCGGCGTGTCGACGCCGGCCGCGGGCAGCCCGGCGCGCA
>NZ_JDSS02000006.1:2313-6381 GCF_000584955.1 Candidatus Accumulibacter vicinus | reverse complement strand
CGATCCTCGACGCCGTGCGCGGCGAACTGGGAATGGCCGGCGGCGGCAGCAGCCGTTTCAAGGTCTTCCACCTGAAGACCGGTCCCTGGGCCTACTCTACGTGTCGCGCTGAGCGCACGGCCCTGGGGCCCCTGCCTGCGCGCCGGACGCGAAGATCCGCAGCAACCGCTGGCCGCCGACCGTCTGGGCCGTTGCGTTGGCCTTGCTGCCTTGGGCGGCCTCCAGAGGCTTGCCGTCGCTGCTGGTGCTCCGTGCCCGGATTTTCTGTTCAGGCCGCGCGCAGGCACTCGGCGATCTCCAGACGTGCCGCGCGCCACGCCGGGACGAAGCCGCCGACGATGCCCATCGCCAACGCGAAAGCCATGGACTGCAAGGCGATCGATGGCGTCAGGACGAAGCGGAAAGCCAGCTCGGCGAAAGTCTGGAAGTTCGTCGTCGAGATGTCGACGGCCTGCATCGCGCTCGCACCGGCCAGCCCCAGCACGCCGCCGAGCGCCGCCAGCAGCAGCGACTCGCCGAGAAACGCCAGCAGCACGGCGCGGCGCCGAAACCCGAGCGCGCGCAAGGTGCCGATCTCGGCGGTGCGCGCGGCCACCGCGGCGAACATCGTGATCATCGCGCCGACCACGGCGCCGATCGAGAAGATGACGGCCAGTGCGGTGCCGAGCAGGCGGATGAAGGTCGCCAGCGCCTCGCTCTGCTCGGCATAGAAGACACGTTCGGGCTTGGCTTCGAGCGACAGCCGGGGATCGTCCTCGAGCGCTTTCCGGATGCGCTCGAAGCCGTCCACATCGGCCAGACGCAGCACAACGGTCGAAAAGGCGTTACGCCTGAAAGCCTGCAGCATCTGTTCGCCATCGCCCCAGAGCTCCGAGTCGAAACCGCTGCGGCCGGCGTCGACAATGCCGACGACGAGCCAGTCGCGGCCGGCGAAGCGCAGCGTCTGGCCCAGGCCGACACCCTGAAAGCCCGCCGCCACGGCGCTGCCGGCGACGATCTCGGAAGTGCCTGGGCGGAACATGCGGCCTTCGCTGATGCGCACCTGCGGCCGCAGTTCCCCGCCAATTTCCGAGGTACCGCGCACGGTGACGTTGCTCGGCTTACCGTTGCCACGCTTGGGCAGATTGATCAGCACCACCGGCTCGCGGCTGACCATCGTGCGGCCCAGGGTGTCGCTGGCGATTCCCGGCAGCGTCTCGATGATTCCCGCCTGATCGCGAGCGACCGCGCTGTTGATCTCGGCACCGGCGCCCTTGCGCAGGACGATGACGTTGTCTGCCTGACCGGTGGCGACCAGCGTCGCGCGAATGCCTTCGCTCATCATCAGCACCGTCGCAAAGACGTAGACCACTAGCGCCATGCCGAGCGCGGTGAGCACGGTGGTCACCCGGCGCACCCACAGGTTGCGCACGATGTAGGCCAGCGGCAGGCCCTTCACGGCGTGCTCCGCGGGCGCAGCGGGCCGCGCACGCGCGCCAGCGCCCGCTTACGCCACATGCCGCAGGCCATCGACAATGTCGATCCGGCTCATCCGCCACGCCGGCCACGCGGCGGCGACGAGGCCGACGATCGCCGCGGCCAGCAACTGCAGGCCCATCGTCAGGGCGGACAGCTGGAACACCGGAAACAGCGTGCCGGTCGCCTGCGCGAAGGCCGCCGACAGCGGCAGCGTCGCGGCGACCCCAAGCACGCCGCCGAGGCCGGCGATCAGCAGGCTTTCGCCATACAGCAGACCGACGACGAAGCCGGGCGGAAAGCCCAGCGCCTTGAGCGTCGCGTATTCCGCCAGCCGCTCGCGCGCGGTCATCGTCATGGTGTTGGCCATCACCGCCATGATGATCACGATAATGATCAGGCTCACCGCCTGGATCGCCACCAGGATCGCCTCGCTCATCGACACGAAGCTGAGCTGGAACGCCTTTTCGGTCTCGCTGAGCGTCTCGGCCAGCGAATTGGCGAACAGCGTGTCGATGCGTTGCGAGATCAGGGCGGCGTTGTTCGGTTCGTCGATCCCGACGATGTACACGCCGACGGCATCGGCACGCTGGCGCGCGGTCTGGCGTAGCGATTCGTTGATGAACGCCCAGTGCACGAACATCTGGTTCTCGTCGGTCTTGGCGTCCGCTCCGTCGTAGATCGCGCGCAGGGTGAAGGTCCAGGTGCCCGGATAGATCGTGCCGCGCAAGGGGATCGGGTCGCCGACCTGCCAACCGAACTTGCTGGCCAGCCCGCGTCCGACCACCGCTCCCTGCCGATCGCGCAAGAAGGCGAGCCTGTCGGCGTCGGCAATCACGTACTCCGGGTAGAGTGCCAGATAGCTCGCCGGATCGATCGCGAACTGCGGGAAGAAATTCCGCTCGGTGATGTACACCCCGCCGAACCAGTTGGCCCAGCTGATCGCGCGCACGCCCTCGACGGCGCGGATTCGCTGCGCGTAGTTGAGCGGCAACTGGAAAGTCAGCGAGATGCTGCTGCGCGTCACCAGGCGGGTGCTCGAACTGGCCTCGACGCCGGCATACCAGGCATCGACGATGGTGCGCAGGAGGCCGAAGGCGCAGATCGCCACCACCAGTCCGATCAGCGTCAGGCCGGTGCGCAGCTGGTGACGAAAGGCGTTCTTCAGCAGCAGCCGCAGCAGGAACATCGGTCGCCTCGTGCGTGCGCGAGCGTCATGCGCCGACCTCGTCGACCAGCACGCCCTTCTCGAGGTGCACCAGACGGCGCGCGTGCGCGGCAGCCTTGGGGTCGTGCGTGACCATGACGATCGTCTTGCCCATCTCGACGACGAGTCGTTCGAGCAGTCCGAGGATCTCTTCGCCGGTGACCCGGTCGAGGTCGCCGGTGGGCTCGTCGGCGACGATCAGCAGCGGGTCGCTGACCAGTGCGCGCGCGATCGCCACGCGCTGCTGCTGCCCGCCCGAGAGTTCGTTCGGCATATGGTCGGCGCGGTCGGAGAGGCCCACCAGCCGGAGGACGACGCGCGCCCGCTCGGCGCGCTCGCGGCTCGACAGACTGGTGAGCAGCAGCGGCAGCGCGACGTTGTCCTGTGCGCTGAGCACCGGCAGCAAGTTGTAGAACTGGAAAACGAAGCCCACGTTGGCGGCACGCCAGTCAGCCAGTTCGCCCTCGCTCAGCTCGGCGATATCGACGCCGCCGATCTCGATGGTGCCGGCGGACGGCTTGTCGATGCCGGCGATCAGGTTCAGCAGCGTGCTCTTGCCCGAGCCGCTCGGACCCATCAGCGCCACGAACTCGCCCGTCGCAACGTCCATGTCGAGGTCGAGCAGCACCGGAATCACCTGCCCGCCGCGCCGGTAGCCTTTCGAGAGCCCGCGGATGCGAATCAGCGGCGGGACCGGATCGGTGCTCAAGGACTCCTCTGCGCGGCGCTGCCGCCCGAAATCGCCACTTGGGTGCCGGCAGCGAGCCTCTCCGGGGGCGCCAGGACCAGGCGTTCGCCGGGCTGCAGCGGGCTGCCGGTCAGTTCCTGCGCATCGCCGAGCTTGCGGCCGAGCGTCACCGGGATGGCTTCGACGGTCTCGCCGAGCAGCCGGAAAACGACCTTGCTGCCGGCGCGCTCGGCGATCGCCCTGGGGTTGACGGCGACTACCGGCGTCTGGTCGGCATCAGTCGCCGGCTGCGACAGGAAATTCACCTTGGCGCTCATTTCCGGCAGGATGCGCGCGTCGATCTTGTCGAAGCGGATCTTGGTCACCACCGTCGCCTTGGCCCGGTCCACCGTCGGCACGACGCGGGCGACGCTGCCGCGGAAGCGCGCATCGGGGATCGCATCGAGCGTGATCTCCACCGGCATGTCGACGCGGACTCTGGCGACATTGCTTTCCGAGACGTCCGCCTCGACCTCCAGCGTACTCATGTCGGCCATCGTCACGACGGCACCCGAGGTGCCCGCCGCCGCCGAGAAAGGCGTGATCATGTCGCCGACGTTGGCGTTCTTCACCAGCACCACGCCATCGAACGGCGCGCGGATATCGGTATTGTCCTGATTGACCTGCTGCACCGCCACCTGGGCTTGCGCCAGCGCCACAGCGGCGCGGGCGCTGGCGA
>NZ_JDSS02000006.1:1630-2288 GCF_000584955.1 Candidatus Accumulibacter vicinus | reverse complement strand
GCGCGCGGCGCTGCGCCGCATCGACCGCCTGCGACGAGACGAAGCCGCGGGCACGCAAGGCCTGCTGACGCTGGAACTCGACCTCGGCGTTGGCGGCTTCGGCCTGCGCCTGTTCGAGGTTGGCCTCGGCCTGACGCACCCCGGCCGCGGCCTGACCGATCGCCGCCTCGGCGACCCGCAGCGCGGCCTGCACGTCGCTGGCGTCAAGGCGTCCAATCAGTTCGCCCGCCCGCACCGGGCTGCCCTCGCGCACCCGCAGCTCGACCAGTCGGCCGGTGCCCTTCGAAGCCACCGACGCGCGGCGTTGGGCGACCACGTAGCCGGAAGCGGTCAGTTGTGTGTACTGCTGCGACGGGTAGGCACTGAGCACGGTCGTGACCTGGACGTCCACCCTGCCCGGCACGAGAAGGTAGGCGGCGATGCCACCGATGCCGAGCGCACCCGCCAGCCAGACAGCCCAGCGGCGCCGGCGCCGCCGGGTCGGGGCCGCGTTGCGGTCAATCGTCAGCAGCGACAGCGGGGAGGCAGGCGTCTTGTCGGGTTCGGCCATGGGAAGAGGAGATGAGCGGGGGCGTCAGCAGCTCGGCTGCAAACGCCTTGAGTGAATGGTCGGCAGCACTTCGCCGCCGCGGACACCATGGGCCGCCAGCGCATTGCC
>NZ_JDSS02000006.1:0-1195 GCF_000584955.1 Candidatus Accumulibacter vicinus | reverse complement strand
GCCGGCCGTCTGACCTGCGGCGAGGGGTCAGAGGCGGGCGAACGGCCAGCAAGGGACCGTCGGGGAGTGGCTTGACAAGGCGCCGGCACGTGTCGATACTGCTTTTCCGGTAGGGGTTTGGCGGCTGGCAAGGGGCTCCGGGGTGCGGCGGCCGGAGCGGGCGGCTGGCCAGCGGCTGACGGGCCGGTCATCCCTCGTTCGTTGGGGGTCGCCGGTCGCTGCCCGGTCCTGCCGCTCGCCCATCCACTCGCTCCTGGTCTTTCGCCTGCTTCAGGAGATTCTGCCATGCCTGCGCCATCCACCATGGTCGCCGAGACCCGCCCGCCAGGCCCTGGCGTGGCGACGTTCGCGGTGATGCTCGCCGGACTGATCGTCGTCCCTGGTCTGGCCTCGGCGCCGCCGGCGCGCGCGGCGACTGCCGCGGGCGCATTGGTGGCGCCGGCGCCGGGCAGCGAAACCGATCGCGACGCGCAAGTGCGCGAACTCACCGAGCGCCTCGTCCTCGACCGTGCCGCGTCGCTGGCGGCGAGTCAGCGGCGCAGCCTTGCACGCGAAGCGACCCTGCTCGCCGAACTCGAACAGCGCGACAAACAATTGCGGCGCGCGCTCGCGCAGCAGAACCAGAGCGCGGCCGAGACCGCCCGTCTGGGCGACGAACTGCGCGCGCTGACCAGCGAACGGCAACGCCTGGTTGACGAACTCGGCGCACGCGACTCGGCCTACCGCGCCGAACTGGCCGAATACCGGCGGCTGATCGCCGCCCTCGCCGACTCGCCGAACCCCGAACGACGCCAGGCGCTGCAACGCTATGCCGACGGCGACCGCGTCGGCGCCTTCGCCGTTCTCGAAGAACTGACGCGCGCCGAGGAGGCGGCGCGCGACAAAGCCAACAAGCTGCGCAGTGCCACCGAATACCGCCAACTGGCCGCGCTCGCCGCCGACATGCAGGACCGCGGCGAGAAGACGACGCACGACGTGCTGCAACTCTGGCGTGCGGCCGCGCAGCGCGACGCCGACGACTTCTGGACCTGGGTCTACATCGGCCGGCTGACGCAGCAATCGGGCGACACCGCGCAGGCGCTGCACGCCGCCGGCGCAGCGCGCCGCGTCGCCAGCGACGACCGCGAACGCAGCGTCGCCGCGGTCGAACTCGGCGACGTGCAGCAAGCGGCCGGCGACCTGGCCGCGGCGCGGC
>NZ_JDSS02000005.1:1913-3259 GCF_000584955.1 Candidatus Accumulibacter vicinus | reverse complement strand
CCAGCACGGTTGCCGCAACGCATCTGAACCACCTGATTCTCGCGCAGAATTGATGCCTGACCCAGATCTGATCAAGCAGATGCAGATAGCAGTTCGACAACAGTGGCGATATTACTCCACCTTGCGGCGTGCCTTTGCTGTTGCCTTTACCGCCACCAACATTCTTCCGTGTGCCGTCCTCGGCCTCTTCGATGACCGGCGCTTTGAGCCATAACTTGAGTACGTGCAAAATCGCACTATCAACGATGCGCTCGGCTACGACGGCCAGCAGTTTGGCGTGAGGGATGCTGTCAAAATACTTCGACAGGTCGGCATCAATGACTTGGGTGTGGCCCCGATCAAGCGCCTCTGCTATTTCATCGACCGCATCATGGGCAGACTTCTTAGGTCTGAATCCGTAGGAATTCGGACAGAAATCCGCTTCAAATATCGGCTCGATGACCAGCTTTACCGCCATTTGGGCTACCCGGTCTCGGATCGTCGGTATCCCCAGAGGACGCTTGCTGCCATCCGCCTTGGGGATCATGACGCGCCGTACTGGACTCGGGGTGTAGGTTTTATCTTTCAGGTCTTGGGTCAGTTCCGACAAAAACATCTCTATCCCTGTCTTCTGCTCTATGTCCTCGAAGTTCATCCCATCAACGCCGGGACTCCCCTTGTTGGCGCGAACCAGGCGGTAGGCATGCATGAGGATGTCTGCCCGCCAAACCTTGTCATATAAAGCATAGAAGCGATAGGCCGGTTCCTGCTTGGCCTTGGTGTAGAGCTTCCTCTGTAGTGTCCTGATCACTTCAGGGGTGGCTAGCATTTTTGCAATCCCCTTCTCCTTCACTCTTCGGCTGCATGAACAAAGTAGGGTCCCTTCCCTCGACCGGGGTTGTGTTGTCCCTTGATCTCGAACGGTACTATGAACCCCTCCGACTCCCGTTACGGCCTGCCGCGCTTTCGTTTCCTTATACGCGTCAGTCAGTGGCCTCCCCACCACCGCAACGGGTCTCCCGTGCTGCACGGTCTATCCTCCACAACATGCCACCCCTGATACCCCGGGAGTCGATGCGCGCCACTTCCGTTATTCCAGCGCTCATCCAACGGCCTTCCCCTTCAGACCAGAGGGTCGGCTTCTCCATTTAGTGTTACGAGGCTACGTCTAGGTTCACTTGCGTTGCGGCCTGCTGCTTTGCCCTTGGGAAACTTACGACCTCCAATTACTCGGACGCCGCTTCCCGGTGCTAAAAAGGCGTACGGACAACTCCTTTCACGGGACTTGAACCCGCTGGATATACCGCCGATCACGGCGAACGGCCTGGCCGAGTATTTTGCCTTCTACAACGCTGAGCGTCCGCACC
>NZ_JDSS02000005.1:0-1888 GCF_000584955.1 Candidatus Accumulibacter vicinus | reverse complement strand
GAGGAGCATTGGGCCAGCGCTTCGGCAAAGAATCGTGGTCCGTCCCGATTCTCTGTGCTGAAAAAGGTGTGGCTGCAGATCTTGTCAGCTCTTGTGGTTGGCAAAAAACAAGACCTGACCGTTCGCAGTAACAGCAGCAAGTCTAGCGGGTTTAAGTCCCGTCTGGGGAGTTGTCCGTACGCCCCGGTAGCATGAGGAAGCGGCGCCGTGGCGACACGGGGTCGTGAGTTTCCAACAGCAAGAGAGCAGGCCGTAACGCAAGTGAACCTATGAGTAGCCTCGTAAATTATGTGGAGGAGCCGACCCTGTGGTCAGAAGGGGAAGGCCGTTGGATGGGCGCTGGAATAACGGAAGTGGCGTCAATCGACTCCCGGGGTAGCAGGGATGGCATGTTCTTGAAGACTTACTGCCCAGTGCTGGAGGCCCGTCTGCGGAGGTGGGGAGACCACCGACTGCTGCGTATAAGGCAACGAAAGCGCAGCGGCTGCAGGCGGGAGTCGGAGGGGTTCATAGTACCGTCTGAGTTCGTGGGACAACATAACCCCGGACGAGGGAAGGGACCCTATTTTGTTCGTGCAACCGAAGAGCGGAGGATCGAGGGATTGCCATGTCGCTAACCACCCCGGACACGATCAGGACGCTACAGAGGAAGCTGTATGCCAAGGCCAAGCAAGAACCAGCCTATCGCTTTTACGCGCTTTACGACAAGCTCTACCGGGAAGACATCCTCAGTCATGCCTGGCGGCTTGTCCGGTCGAACCGAGGCAGTCCCGGTATGGATGGGATCAGCTTCGAGGCCATCGAGAGCGGAATCGGGGTAGAGACGTTTCTGCGGGACCTGGCCCGTGATCTGAAAGACAAGACCTACCGCGCCCAGCCGGTAAGGCGCGTCATGATTCCCAAAGCGGATGGCAGTCAGCGCCCGCTTGGGATACCGACGCTCCGCGATCGGGTCGCACAAATGGCGGTGAAACTCATCATCGAACCGATCTTTGAAGCCGACTTCTGTGAGCACTCGTACGGATTCCGGCCCAGGAGGTCGGCCCACGATGCCGTGGATGACATCGCCCACACGTTATGGGCCGGCTACACTCAAGTCATAGACGCCGATCTATCAAAGTACTTCGATAGCATTCCGCATGCCAAGCTACTGGCCGTGGTGGCCGAGCGTGTTGTCGATGGGGGGATTCTGCACCTCATCAAGCAATGGCTCAAAGCCCCGGTCATCGGCGAAGACGACAACGGAGTGAAGAAGACCGTAGGTGGTGGAAAAGCCAATCGCAAAGGCACGCCGCAGGGCGGCGTGATCTCCCCGCTCTTGGCCAACTGCTACCTGCATATTCTCGACCGAATATGGCAACGGCAGCACCTGAAGGGCAAGCTATCCGCACATCTCGTGCGTTACGCGGACGACTTTGTCATCCTGTGCCGAAAAGAGGTAGAGGAACCGCTGAAAGTGGTGCGTCATGTCCTGGACCGTCTGGACCTCAGCCTCAACGAGACGAAGACCCACATCGTGGACGCCACCCAAGCAAGCTTCAACTTCCTGGGTTTCACGATTCAGATGAGTCGAGGGGCCAAGACTGGAAAACCGTACCCGAATGTCCGGCCAGCAGACAAATCGCTGAAGAAAATCAAGGCGAGGCTGACGGAACTCACGGGCCGGAAACTGACCCCCATCCCCTTGAGAGATATCGTGGGAAACGTCAACCGCAGCCTGCGAGGCTGGGCAAACTACTTCCACTATCGAAACTCAAGTCTGGCGATGAGCAAAGTCAGATACCACGCGGAAGACCGGTTGCGAACCCATTTGATGAAGCGTCATCAGGTGAAGGACCGAGGAACTGGTTTCCGCCGGTTTCCAAGTGCTCATCTCTACGGGCGCTAC
>NZ_JDSS02000004.1:128516-137936 GCF_000584955.1 Candidatus Accumulibacter vicinus | reverse complement strand
TCCAGTCCCCCGGCAGAGCCGGGGGATTTCCCATTTTTGGTTAAAAATGGCATCAAAGCACTGACTCATTAACTTCGCCACTATTCACTGGCGACGAATTGCAGAGAAGACCGTGGCATGAGAGAGAGAATAGGCATGTACTGGGACCGGTTGCTACTGCAGCGAAGTAAATATGAACCCGCAGGAACCCGCGCAGGCACGCGCCAACAGGCGAAAAAAAACCGCCCGTATAGGCGGTTTTTTTAACTATTCTGGCGGAGAGGGCGGGATTCGAACCCGCGGTAGGCTCACACCTACGCCTGATTTCGAGTCAGGTACATTCGGCCACTCTGCCACCTCTCCTTCGGGCGCGCATATTAGCACAAGATGACCCGACGCTACGCTGACGGTGCCATATTCGGTCAAAATTGCGGATGCTCTGGCTATGCTGCACGCCCACTTGCGTATAAACTGCCGCTGCATTGCCCGACGCTGCAGTCACTTGGCCATCCTTGGCGGCGAGTCCAGCTGCCCATTATTTTGGAGAACAATGATCCTTGCCAGACTCATTTCGCTTCCCTGCTGACGACACAGCCGCATGATCGCGAACACCGGCGGCGACATCGGGCAAACGCCATTACCCAGAGCCATGAGCCGGAAGCCAGCGCCGGATGCGGAAGCTATCGCCGCTGAAATGGCCGGTTTTCGGCGCGAGATGCTGCGTTTCGCGATCCTGCAGTTGCGTGACCAGGCCAGTGCCGAAGATGCCGTGCAGGAGGCGATGCTGGCCGCGCTACAGGGAGCCGACCGTTTTGGCGAGCGGGCCAAATTCAAGACCTGGGTCTTTTCAATTCTCAAGAACAAGATCGTCGACATCATCCGGCGACGAGTTCGCGAGCCGAACTACCAGGACCCCGAAGAAGAGATCGATGAAAGCGATTTCGACCCGCTTTTCTCGGCCAACGGCCACTGGCAACGCGACGCCCGCCCTGCGGACTGGGGAGACCCGGAAAAGAGTTTTGAGGACCAGCGCTTCTGGGCGGTCTTCGATAGCTGCCTGAATCGCCTGCCGGCAGCAACAGCGCGCATTTTCATGATGCGCGAGATGCTCGGTCTGGAAACCGACGAAATCTGCGAGGAACTGTCAATCAGCAGCAACAACTGCTGGGTGGTTCTGCACCGGGCACGCATGGGTCTGCGCCTGTGCCTCGATCAGAAATGGTTCATGACCGGAGAACTGGCCCGAGAATGAACTGCAAGGAAGCCCTCCGGCTGATGTCGGAAGAAATGGACCGCGATCTTGCCGGTGGCAATCGCTTTGCACTGTGGCTGCACAAGCTGATCTGTGTCGGCTGCCGAAACTACCAGAAGCAACTGTCTTTCATCCGGCAGGCGTGCCAGCAACAGGTGGCTGTCGACGACGCGACCCCACCACCACCGACTTGAATTCTCCTCAGCAACCCACGATGCCGCCATCCTCGCGACGGATGACAATGGTTGCCGAGCGCGGTCGGCCACCGGTCAATTCAGGGAACTGACTGGCCGGCCAGGCTGCTCCGGTCAGCGGCTTTGCCGGATCGAAACGGCCACCGACGACCTCACCGGGATGCTGAACGTTGATGAACAGGTTGCAACCGTCAGGGCTGGCGGTGAGTCCAGTGATCTCGCAGCCTCTCGGCCCGGTGAGAAAGCGCCGGATTTCGCCACGGGCAACGTCGGCGACCAGCAGCTGATTGTTGCCGAATCGCTCATGGTCGCCACGATTGACCGCGCTGCCGGAGATGTCGGTGGCAATCCACAGGCGACCGTCGGGGTCGAACCATAACCCGTCCGGACTGGCAAAGGCGTCACCACGGATGTTGCCGCGTTTGTCGGGGTCGGGATGCTGCGGGTCGCCGCAGAGAACGAAGATGTCCCAGGCGAAACTGTCGGCCGCGGCCGCAGCACCCTGCCCGCCCCCCTCGCGCCAGCGGATGATATGGCCGAAAGCGTTGTCGGCGCGTGGATTGGCGGGGTCGGCAACGCTCCGCTGGCGGTTGTTGGTCAGGCTACAGTAGACTTCACCGGTTCGTGGATGGACGGCAATCCACTCCGGGCGGTCCATCTTCGTCGCCCCGACACGGTCGGCAGCCTGACGGGCATGAATCAGGACGTCGGCCTGGTCGGCAAAACCATTGGCTGCGTCGAGGCCGTTCTGCCCATGCTGCAGAGCAATCCACTGGCCGCGCCCATCGGCAGCAAAACGGGCGACGTATAGCGTCCCGACCGCGAGCAACGCGGCACCGCTGCCTGGCTTGCCGGCGTCGAAACGATCGCGTGAGACGTACTTGTAGAGATACTCGAAAGCCTCGTCATCGCCCATGTACACCACCACCCGCCCATCGCCGGCAAGCGTCAGCATCGCCCCCTCATGTTTGAAGCGGCCGAGTGCAGTGTGCTTGACCGGTTCGCTGCCTGGATTCCAGGGATCGATCTCGACGACCCAGCCGAAGCGATTGGCTTCGTTGGGCTCACTCGCCACGTCGAAACGGCGGTCATGCTCGTGCCAGCGGTAACCGGCACCCGAGGCACGGATACCGTAACGTTTCTGCGCCAGCGTCGGCCTGTCGAGCCCGTTGAAGTACGCGTTGAAATGCTCCTCGCAGGTCAGGTAGGTGCCCCAGGGCGTAACGCCCATTGCGCAATTGGCGAGGGTGCCGGCGACGCGCTGACCATCCATGTCGTCGCGGGTGCGCATGGCGGCGGTGCCGGCAGCCGGACCGTCGATGCGCATCGGCGTGCGCGCCGTGATCCTGCGGGCGTAGGCGGAAGGCCGAACGAGCTGCCAGCGCACGTCCTTGCCGCGGCCCGTCAGTTCGATCTCGATCACCGAAACGCCATGTGCATTTTGCGACTTGAGCGTCTTGGCCTCGCTCCAGCCGGCGCGACCGTCCGGGTGAAGCAGGTTTTCGTCGGTGTATTCGTGGTTTACGCACAGCAGGCCGTGCGTCGACGAGGGTTTGCCGTCGCTGACGAAAGGAAAGAAATGCATCCCGTCGTGATGCATTCCCGCCTGCTCGGCCTGCTCTGCCGCACTGTTACCGGCATCGGACCGGAAAACCGGGCCGGTCGAAATCGGGTCCCCCCAAGCGTAGAGCATCTGCAGCATATAGGCTTCTGGAACGCGTACAAGATCCTCTGCAGACGCGGCAATCGCTCTGAAACCGATCTCTGATCGGCCCGCAGCAGCCAGCACGGGCAAGCCGAGAAATGGCAGTACGACACTGCCGAGACCCAGTTGCAGCAGGCGGCGGCGTATTTGGGCATGTGGCGCAAGCGCTGCGAGAAGCTGCTCCAAATGCGGGTTGGTGCTGTCGTTGCTGACCGGATCGTCATCCATGGGCGGCATTGCTGCAAAGAGAGCGAAAGCAGCGATTATCAGGCAAGCGAGGCCGGCGGGCCAATCGGCGAGCGGTAGGCGGTAGCGGGCTCAGAGCAAATTTGTTCTAACAGCCCACAGTCATTCCGGCGTACGCCGGAAATCTGATCAAATATGAAGCACATTTCGCCGGAGCACTTGCTCCAGGCTCTTGACCTTCCCTGCAGGAGGCGAATACGATGGCCCTGGCTTAGTTGGCAGAATACTTTGAGCCGAATCGAATAGCGGCTGTGCTGCTGCCCTGACTTTCCCACTGTCATGAACTGTCTTGGATAAGAGTGTCAATGTCTTTGTCTGCGCCAATCTGGTCATGGCCTACTGCTGGCTGGTTGCGCGCCTGCCGTGCGCGGCCGAAACCCTGCGCGCCGACGGCTTTCTGGTGGAACCGGGTGGCAAGGGACTCAACGTAGCGGTGGGCACCCGCCGTCTGGGCGCCGAGGTCAGCGCGCTGGTTGGCGTTGGGCGCGATTCCGGCGGCCGGTGTTTGCGCGATCTGTTTGCCGCGGAAGGTATATCCACGGAACTGGTGTTCGACTTCGACACCCCGTCCGGACATGGCGCTGGACTGATTGGCGCCAATGGCGAGAACCTGATTGCCGTCTATCCCGGCGCAAACGATCGTCTCGAAGCCAGTCACGCGATCCTTTCGCAAGCCGCCATCGCAGCCGCCGATCTGGTCTATGGCCAGTTCGAGACATCGCTGGGCGCACTTTGGGAATGCTTCCGCCGCGCACGCAGGGATGGCGTGCGCACGGCGCTTAACCCTTCACCTTGGCAGCCCACAGCGCCGCAGCTCTTGGCATTGTGCGATATCCTCATCGTCAACGAAGTGGAAGCGCAGGGGCTCATCGGCTGCGGAGATCTGGATCAGGACACCCTGATGGGCTGCCTCGCGCAAGTGCGCGGACACGTAGCCGATTTCTTCCGGACATGGTCTGGCGAACTTCTGGTGTTGACCTTGGGCTCACGTGGAGCCCTCGCCTTTCCGCGCGCAGGGAATTGCGTTGCCGCTCCGGCTTATCCCGTCACCGCTCTCGACAGCATCGGTGCCGGCGACGCCTTTGCCGCCGGCCTGTTACACGGTCTGGGAGCCGGCATCCCCCTCCCCGATGCGCTCGACCAGGCCAATGCCTGTGGCGCTTTCATGGCCGCGCATCGGGGCGTGTTATCCGCACTCCCGACGGCGGAGCGGCTACGCGATTTCAGACGCGGCCTGGCGGCTGTTCAAACCGCAACTTCATTGCCGTGATTGTCGACCATGACCGCGTTGGCCACGCTCAGCGGCAGAAAGGGCCAAGCCGGATTTGAGTTTCATCGAGTTGGTATCGGTTATCCGGTGACCGGACCGCGCTCACCCCAAATGCGGGCGGGTTCTCTCAAGCGCGCAGCTTCAACCGATATGCGTAGGCATCGCCGCGGAACAACCCTTCCACGTATTCCACAAGTTTCCGGTGGCTGGAGTAGGTGCGGCGCTTCAGCAACAGACAGGGCGCGGGCGCCGAAAAACCGAATACTTCGCTTTCCACCTCGGAACTCAGCACCGCTTCGATGCTCTGATCCGCATCGGCGAGGACGATCCCGCACGGATCGCGCAAGAAGGCATAGGCCGAACCGTTGGTATCCCAATTCTCCAGGTCCGGCGCCAGGCCCAGGTCATACCAGGCTGTCTCGTAGCTCATTGGCTGCTCGTCGCCCAAACGCAAGCGCACCAGCTTGAGAAAACGCGCTGACGAAGGGCGTCCGAACATGGAAGCCAGCGTGCGATCCTGTATCACCACGCGTTCAAGCAGACGCGTGGAAGGTGTCATGCCCAGTTCGCGCATTTCCTCGGAAAATCCCTTGAGCCGGCCCATTTCGGGACTCACGCGCGGCGTACCACGAACCACGGTGCCGCCACGCCCGAAGGAAGCCAGCTTATGGGTCTCGCGCAGCGCGTCGTAGCAGCGCTTGACGGTCGTCCGGCTGACGGCAAGCAAGTCTGCGAGCACCCGTTCCGGGGGCAGGTTGGCGCCTTCCGCCAATTCACCGGAATCGATCAGGCCGGTCAGTTGCTGCAGAATCTGCTGATAGTAAGGCTGGGAATTGCCTGGGTTGGGCCGCAGACGCTCCGCCAATGCTTCAACTGGAATCAGTTCGGTCACTACTGGCCTCCATTCTGGATCTGTCTACGTGAGTCTCATGATAATCGACAATCGAGCGTCGAAACCACGCCTACGGTAACGACATCGGAAAGGATTTCACCGCCATACAGCATCTGTCGGGCGGATGTGCGGTCGACCTCATTGGTGTGCGCCAAGGCCGTCATGCCGCAGATCCAAGCGTACGTCTCGCGACGGATGATGCACCACACGGACCTGAGTTCGCGTGATGGATAGCATAGTCATTGGATACCTCGCTGGAATTCCAGGATGCAATCCAGAGACAGAGACACTCACATCGTCGCTGTCGTATCGCGTTACGGGCCTCGTACGTGTCGAAAAATTTTACAGTGCCCCTATAACAGCGGGGATCTTTTCGCTCCCTGCCAGCGGCTGACGGCGCAACCACTCGCGCTAACCGCATGAAGTGCAATGAAAACCAATCCAGAGCACGTCAACATGCTCAACTATGGCACGGTGTTTGCTCTGTTTGGATTCTCTATGGACACTTTGGAGATCCAAATGAAGACACTTGCATTTGCCACATCGGCTCTGCCGATTTTTGGCCTGGGTGCTGGGCCCGCTCGCCGTTTCTACCTCCGATTCCAGGGGGCTATTCGGAAAAACCGGGATCAGCACGCGAGAAATGTCATCAGGCCGGAGGTCATGCCCGCGAGTTCCGGCAATCGAATCCGCACCGTTCGCCGTGTGCTCTCGGCAGCGGCCGCCTTGTTCGTCCTCGGCGCCGCGCCGCAGGTAAACGCAGCAAAATACGAGGCCGATGTCATGTTCGTGGCGCGCTCGCAGAACGCGTTTGCGGCGAGCAACACGTTCTCCGCGCGCGGCCAGGTCGATCTGAGGACACCGTTCGACATCGATGCATACCGCCAGTCCTTCGGCCCGTTGGCGGTCGGTGTGTCCGCGAAGGGCAGCGTGGGTATCGGCGTGGATGCCTACCTCACCGGTGGCACATTCGACCTCGCGTTGCCCGTGCGGCAGAAGTTCGACTATCCGGACGACTACGCGGCCGTTGCAGGGCGCAGCTTTTCCCTGACACCTACCAGCCGTCTGGCCGATGCAACGGACACGAAGTTTACCGTCGCAGCGCTCCAACCGGCAAAGGATCCGAAGGGTGACCTGTTGGATGTCTACAAGACGTTCTTCGGTTCGCGCCCAGCGAACGTGAAACCCTCGGTGAACTTCGACTTGGGAGGTGTCGATGTCGCTGTGTCTGCGCTGCTCAACCTCGGCCCAAGCGTGTTCGCCGAAGCCTGCGCTGGGCCTCTCTGTAAGCGTAGTAGTGCCGACCTGCCGAAGTTCGTGAACGCACGCATCCCGTTCTTCACGCAGAACAACCTCGGCTCGAAGCTCGACGACGGCATTGCCAAGGACCTTGGCAGCGCAATCGGCCCCGTCCCGCCGGTCCCGCTGGCCGGCCCCGCGGTGCCGAACGCCACACGTTCCTACGGCGGCAGTGTGCCACTGTTCAACCTCGGCTTCGACGTCGGCGACAGCCTGGACAAGGTGCTGCGTGCACGCGGCCTGCCCTCCCTTGGCGGCAGCGTGGGTCCCTTCAGCTACCAGTTGCTCGACGGTCATCTCGGGTTCGCCGCATCGCTCTCCGCGCAGTTCGACATCACCACGAAGACACGCGTGGCACTCCTCTTCAACCAGCCCGTGCAGGTGTTCGAGCACGGTGCGTGGCAGGATCCGGGCTATACGAGCATTTTCGATCCGGCGAACCCGCTGCAGTTGCGCACCGCCGCCAACGTGTCGGAACTGCGCGTGAAGCCGTCCTACCTGCTGGATGCCGACATCCACAGCGCTGTGTCGCTGGCGTTCGCCGGCCAGTCGAGCTTCGCGGGGCCAGAAGTGCGCGCAGAATTGCTGGGCTTCGAAGGCACCACGTCACCGCTGTTCGATCTGAAGCTGAATGCGGATGGCTTCGTGGCACCGGTGGTGGATTCGAGCTTCAAGGCAAACGTGATCCCCATCGACACGCCAGCGTTCCGGATCCTGCTGGAAGACCCGCGGACGCGCCTGCTGCGCGAGGCATCGAGCCTGACCATGACGGTGGCGCGCGTGGGCGATGTGGCGGCCAACGGCCACGGCTTCGGCAACCTGCGCAATGGCACACGCGGCGATGCGGGCTACTTCGATGTCACCGTGGCAGGCACCTTCCGCCAGATCTCGTCGTTCGGATGTGGTCTCGGCGATCCTGGCGCGTGCCCGCCGGACGAACTGTTCGAGGCCGACGAGCCGGTGGTCATCAGTGGCGTGGAGATCGGTACGCTTTTCTGCGTGACCTGCCGCGGCCGCGTGACGGACTTTACCTTCTCGCCCAGGGTGGACACTGACGGCGACGGCAGCCTGTACCTCTCGAACCTCGCACTGGGCATGGACACGGAGGTGGGCCGGCCGTGCTTCTCCTGTGACGAGGGGCTGTCTCTCGAGCAATTGCGTCTGCAGGCGGGCCACTTCACCGACGCACGAATCACCGATGTGCCGGAACCGGGCGCGCTGTGGCTGCTGGGACCTGCGGTGGTACTGGCCCTGCGTCGGCGTCCGCGATGCTGAGAATCAGAACATTCGTTGAAAAGAGAAGGCACTGAACGCGAAGCGGCGCGCGATGGAAACAGTACCCAACACGCCAGCATGGCCAATGACATCGAATATGCTTAGTTTTCGCAACAAAGTTGCATTAAGCAGCCAAATGCGGCAAGATCCGTATTTCGCCATAACTTTCGACCCGCAATTTTCCCTGCCGACTACGCTGTCTGATGTCTACCCCACTCCGTTCAGCCCGATCGGCAGGCGTCCTCAAGCTCGATCCGGCGCTTTGCAGCAGCGCCGCCGTCCGCTTGCTGTGGGCCATCGCTGCGTTGCTGCTGCTGTGGACGACCGTCCTCTGGGCACTCGATTGAACGCTCCGGGATCGCCGTGTCTGCGCCCGCCCTTGCAGGCTGAGGCGCTGCTCTACTTTGACGATCTGACGCTCGGCTACAACCGGCATCCAGCCGTGCACCACCTGCGCGGCGAAGTCGCCACCGGCAGTCTGCTGGCCATCGTCGGCCCCAACGGCGCCGGCAAATCGACGCTGCTCAAGGGTATCGCCGGCGAACTGCGACCCCTGCAGGGAAGGATCGTCCTGAACGGCCTGCAGCGCCGGCAGATCGCCTACCTGACGCAGCAGGCGACGCTTGACACGAGCTTCCCGATCGTCGTTCATGACTTTGTGGCGATGGGTCTGTGGCGCGAAATCGGTGCTTTTGCCGGCCTCAACCGCGCCCGCCGCAGGCGCATCGAAGCGGCGATCGATGGGGTCGGCCTGAGCGGACTCGAAGGGCGCCCGATTGGCTCGCTCTCTGGCGGCCAGTTGCAGCGCGCGCTGTTTGCCAGGGTCCTGCTCCAGGACGCGCCGCTGGTGCTGCTCGACGAACCCTATGGGGCGATCGACGTGGCCAGCGTGCATGACCTGGCGGCGCTGGTACGCCGCTGGCACAGCGAAGGGCGAACGGTGATCTCCGTCCTGCACGATCTCGAGCATGTTCGCCAGGAGTATCCGGAGACGCTATTGCTCGCTCGTGAAGTCGTCGCGCGCGGTGACACCGCGCGCGTACTCAGCGAGGCCAACCTCTTGCGCGCCCAGCGACTCGCCGGAGGCCACCGCGAAGACCAGGCCACGGCGATCTGTCGCAGCAACCGGATTGGCGCATGACCGAAACGTTATCGTCGCTGCCGCTGTTCTCGCCATTCATCGAGTTCGGCTTCATGCGCCGGGCACTGGCAGGTTGCCTGGCACTGTCGCTCGGTGCAACGCCAGTCGGTGTCTTCCTGATGTTGCGCCGCATGAGTCTCGCTGGTGATGCGATGTCGCACGCGATC
>NZ_JDSS02000004.1:109053-128491 GCF_000584955.1 Candidatus Accumulibacter vicinus | reverse complement strand
GCGATGACCCTCGGCGGCCTCATCGCCGGCCTGGCGGTGGCGGTGCTGGCCGGTGGCGTGGCGCGCAATACGGTGATCAAGGAGGATGCCAGCCTGGCGACCTTCTACCTGCTCTCGCTTTCCGCCGGTGTGCTGATCATCTCGCTGCGCGGCAGTAGCGTCGATCTGTTGCATGTCCTCTTCGGCAGCGTGCTCGCGCTCGACGACGCAGCGCTGTACCTGCTCGCCAGCTTCGCCTCGCTATCGGTGGTCGCACTCGCGATCGGGCTGCGTCTGTTCGCGCTCGAAGGCTGCGATCCGGCTTTCCTGGCGCGCATCAGCCGCCTCGCACCGGTCGCCCACTACGGTTTCATGATCCTGCTGGTGCTCAACCTGGTGGCCGGTTTCCACGCCCTCGGCACGCTGATGGCGGTCGGCATCATGATCCTGCCGGCGGCCACGGCACGCCTGTGGGTGGGTACCCTGGGGCCACTGCTGCTGATCGCCGTGCTGACGGCTTTTTTCGGGTCGCTGATCGGCCTGTTGCTGTCGTACTACTTCAACCTACCGGCCGGACCGGCCATCGTACTGACGCTCGGCGCCCTCTACCTGCTGTCGATGGGAGTCGGCCGGCTCGGGCCGCTGGCCAGCCGCTGGCCGCCGGATTGGCATTTCGAACGCTGAACCCTGATGAGAAATCCAATGCACATGATTCTTCTGAGCACGCCTTTCCGACTCGCGGCAATATGGCTGCTGGCCATCGCCAGTCTGGGGCCAACCGGCCGGACGGTGGCTGGCGAAGCGCTACCGGTGGTCGCCAGCTTCAGCATTCTCGGCGATCTGACGCAGCAGGTCGGCGGCGACCGCGTGCAGGTGTACACCCTGGTCGGCCCCGGCGCCGATGCGCATGTCTACCAACCGACACCCAGCGACGCCAGGACGCTTTCCCAGGCGCGACTGGTGATCGTCAATGGGCTCGGTTTCGAAGGCTGGATCGGCCGCCTGATCAAATCATCCGGCTATCGCGGTCCGCTGGTCGTCGCCAGTCAGGGAGTCAATGCGTTGCACCAGCCGCGGGCGCATGCCGGCAAGCATGCTGATCCTCACCAGCCTACCGGCGACCTCGATCCGCATGCCTGGCAGGATCTCGCCAATGCTCGCCGTTACGTCGCCAACATCGCTGCCGCACTCGGCGAGGCGGACCCGGCGAGCCGCAGCGTCTATCAGGCCAATGCGGCTCGCCTGGACCAGGCGATGGCGACTCTCGACGGCGAAATCCGCGCCACTTTCAGCGCCCTGCCGGCAGAAAGGCGCAAAGTCGTCAGTTCACATGACGCTTTCGCCTACTTCGGCCGCGCCTACGGGCTCCGCTTCATCGCCCCGGTTGGCGTCAGCACCGACGCCGAGCCTTCGGCCGGCGAGGTCGGCGCGATCATCCGGCAGATCCGCCAGGAAAAGATCAGGGCGATGTTCGTCGAAAACATCACCGACCGGCGCCTGCTCGAACGCATCAGTCGCGAATCGGGCGCGCGCATCGGCGGCACGCTATACTCGGACTCGCTGACGAAACCCGGCAGCGCAGCCGACAGCTATCTCGGGATGATGCGGCAGAACGCGAAGGCGCTGGCGGCAGCTCTGACTGACTGAGGGCCATTAACGATGCTGGCGATTTGAGCCCTACATGACCACCGTCACTGACATTACTACGCAGGCCGCGTCCGGCCTGACCCACATTGATGCCCTCCTGGATGCTGGTCCCGGCTGGAACTGGGTGGCTCCCGCTCGCAACACCCTCTTCTATACCTTCGCGCTGAATGACGGCAACAGCCGCGACATAGGCAGCACGATCAGCGCTGCACCGGTGGCCTTCAATGCTACGCAACAGACTGCCGCGGTGCAGGCTCTCAACCGACTGACACAAATCACCGGCATCACCTTCGTGGCCACAACCGACGGCGCCGTGGCCGATCTCCATTTTGCTGCTGCCGACATCATCACCAGCACCACCACCGCGGGCATCTGTTCAACGCGCCGCCACTACTCTTTCGACGGCGACAACACGATCATCTCGTACACGGCGGACGCCTACATTTACCTTGACAACGCCAACTTTGCAGCCAGCAACCACGCACCCACTGCCGGCTCGGTCGGCTACGAGATGCTCCTGCACGAGTTGGGCCATGCGCTGGGGTTGAAGCACCCCTTTTCGGGCAGCGTTCGGCTGAGCGAAGCCAACGACCACACGGCGAACACGCTGATGTCCTATAACCATGCAGGCGGGCCCTATAGCGACTATTCGCCCTACGACATCGCGGCGCTGATGTTTCTCTACGGGGGGGACGGCCTGGGCAACGCGCTCGGCCAGGGCAGCCAAGGGCAGTATCTGGTGGGTACTCGCGGCGCCGATACGCTGACCGGCAGCAGCGGCAACGATGTGCTCGAAGGCATGGCCGGCGACGATCAGTTGATTGGTGGCACCGGTCAGGACACCGCCCATTACAACGGCCCTGCCGGCCACTATGTGGTGGCCATGACGAACGGTCACTGGTCGGCAAGCGACACTTCCGGCGAAGAGGGCCACGATCTCCTGTACGGCATCGAGCGCCTGCATTTTTCCGACCACCACCTGGCGATCGACATCGACGGTCATGCCGGCACCACTGCCAAGGTTTTGGGGGCAGTATTCGGCGCAGCCGCGGTCGACAATCCTGCCTATGTCGGCATCGGGCTTGGTCTGCTCGATGGTGGAATGTCCTACCAAAGCCTGATGCAACTTGCGCTGGACGTCCGGCTCGGGGTTGGCGCCAACCACCAGGCGGTGGTGACTTTGCTATACACCAACGTGATCGGCAGCGCGCCCTCACCCGACACGCTGGCCTTCTTCACCAGTCTGCTCGACAGTGGCGCGCATACGCCGGCCAGCCTGGGCGTGCTGGCTGCCGACACTGCGCAGAACGCGGCCAACATCAATCTCGTGGGTCTCTCCGAAGTCGGCATCGATTTTGTCTGATTTTATCGCGAACCGATCAGGGCACATATTGGGCATACTGGTCGAGGTAATCGTGCACTGCCAGCGTACCCAGTTGGTACACGTCGCGTGAAGACTCTTCGATGCGGCCTTGCTGTGCCGGGGAGAACCGGCGCGCCAGATGGGCCCGGAATTTCTCGACCAGTACAGGAATACCTTCGGCGCGGCGTCGACAGTGCCCCAACGGATATTCGGAGACCAGTTCTGCGGTCCGGCTGCCGTCGGCGAACACGACTTGCACGGCATTGGCGATCGAGCGCTTGGATGGGTCCAGGTAGTCCACCGAAAACCTGGGTTCCTCGCGGACCTCGATCTTCGCACGCAGAGCGTCGATACGCGGGTCGGCGGCAGCCGCATCCTCATAGTCTTCGCCAGTCAGCCGTCCCTTGATCAGCGCGACAGCGACCATGTATTGCAGGCAGTGGTCGCGGTCGGCAGGATTAAAGAGCGGCCCCTGCTTGTCGATGATGCGCAGCGCCGATTCGTGGGTGCGAATCAGTACCCTGGCAATCCTATCGATTCGTCCACGCACCTGAGAATGTAGTTCCACCGCACACTCGACCGCCGTCTGAGCGTGGAACTCGGCTGGAAAACTGATCTTGAACAACACATTCTCGATCACGTAGCTGCCATACCGACGCGACAGACGGAACGGCTGTCCCTTGAACAGAACCTCATAAAATCCCCAGGTCGGAACAGTCAACACCGACGGATAACCCATTTCGCCCTTGCACGACATGAGCGCCAAAAATACGCCACGCGCAGTGGCATCGCCCGCCGCCCAGGATTTTCTCGAACCGGTATTCGGTGCGTGCCGATAAGTGCGCAGCGGCTGACCATCGACAAAAGCCTGCGAAACAGCATTGATGATCTGCTCTCGCCCGCCGCCCATCAGCCAGGTGCATACCGCAGCAGTCGCCACCTTGACCAGCAGTACGTGGTCCAGCCCGACACGATTGAAACTGTTTTCGAGTGCTAGCACCCCCTGGATCTCATAGGCTTTGATCATCGCTTCCAGAACCTGGCGCATCAGCAGCGGCGCCTGCCCGTCGGCGACGCGAGTCCGCGACAGCCAGTCGGCAGTCGCGAGGATGCCCCCGAGATTGTCCGAAGGATGCCCCCATTCGGCTGCCAGCCAGGTGTCGTTGAAGTCCAGCCAGCGAATCAGGGTACCGATGTTGAAGGCCGCCTGCACCGGGTCGAGTTGAAATACGGTGCCGGGAACCCGTGCACCAGCGGGGACAACGGTGCCCGGGACGACCGGTCCGAGCAGTTTGCTGCAGGCCGGATAGGCAAGCGCTTCGAGACCGCAACCGAGCGCGTCGATCAGGCAATAGCGCGCCGTTTCAAAGGCCGCTCTCGACTCGATCTTGAAATCGAGAACGTAGTCGGCGATATCGGCCAGAACCTGGTCCGGTGCGGGACGTGTGGCGGGAATGCGTGTGCTCATGTCTGCTTTAATGTGAAAGTCGCGTCAGCGGCTCACGAATCTCCCCTCCCCACTTGCGGGAGGGGGTCGGTGGAGAGGGAAACGGTCATGATTTTCATGATCGGGGGGTGCCTGGAAAAGTCATGACCGTTCTCTGGCTGCGGAGCAACTGCCCGGCAGGATGCTCAGCATCGTTTTGACAGAATGACAAACTCCTGTTCCTCCGGTCCGATGTAGTTGGCCGAAGGGCGGATGATTCTTCCATCGATACGTTGCTCGATGACGTGTGCTGCCCAGCCGCTGGTGCGGGCAATGACAAACAGCGGGGTAAACATCGGTGTTGGAACGGCCAGCATGTGATACACCACGGCCGAAAACCAATCGACATTGGGAAAAATGCGCTTTTTCTCCCACATCACGGCCTCTATTCGACTGGCGATGTCGAACAGTACCAGATTGTCTCCCGCGGTGCACAACTGCTCGGCGACGGCGCGGATGACCTTGTGTCGCGGATCGGCGATGGTGTACAGCGGGTGACCGAAACCGATGACGATTTCCTTGTTCTCGAGGCGGCGGTTGATGTCCTGCTCGGCGTGCTCGGCGTCGTTATAACGGCTCTGGATCTCGAAAGCGACCTCATTTGCACCGCCGTGCAGACGGCCACTCAACGCGCCGATGGCCCCGCTGATCGCCGCATACAGGTCGGCACCGGTGCCAGTGATCGTCCGGGCAGCAAAGGTCGAAGCATTGAACTCGTGCTCGGCATAGAGCACCAGGGACTTGTCGAGGCTGCTCGCCTGCAGCGCCGTCGGGGGCTTTCCCCGCAAGAGGTGGAGAAAGTGCGCAGCGATCGAGTCGTCATCGGTCTCGGTCTCGATGCGCCGGCCGTTATGCGACCAGTGATACCAGTAGAGCAGCATCGACCCGAAGCTGGCAATCAGCCGGTCGGCAATCTCACGCGCAGCACCAGGGTTATGATCCTGCGCCTCCGGCAGAATCGTGCCGAGCGCCGAACATCCGCTACGCAAGACATCCATCGGATGCGCCGAGGCCGGCAGGCTCTCGAGCATCGGCCGCAGCATCACCGGCAATCCACGCAGCGTCTTGAGTTTTTTCTTGTACTGGTTGAGCTGGTTCAGACTCGGCAAGCGCCCATAGAGCAGCAGATAGGCCACTTCCTCGAAAGTGGCATGCTCGGCCAGGGCAATGACATCATAACCACGGTAATACAGATCGTTGCCGATGCGCCCCACCGCACAGATCGCCGTGTCGCCGGCAACCACACCGGACAACGCGACCGATTTCTTGACCCTGGGCAGTTCACTCTCTTTCACCTTGTATTTCCCTCCCTTGTTGACAAGCCATTCGGCTCATGACCGCGCGCTCACTTCTTTGCGATCCCCATCCCTGACTCGTCGCCGGCATGCAGGTGTGGCGGAGGCATGAAGGCGAGCGAACAGGCGTTTTCGTGGCCTTTCAGGAATTTCGGCAAGGCCACGACTTCCACTTCGGTGACACCGGCCTCGATCATCCCGAGACGTACCGCCGCCTCACGCGAGAGGTCGATCAGCCGGCTGCGATGTCCCATGCGATCATTGATCCTGACCACCACGCAACGCGCCGACAAGACACGGCGAACGGCTACCAGCGCGCCCAGGGGGAAGCGATTGCTTGCGGCGGATATGGTCTGGTGATCAAAATGCTCGCCAGAAGCCGTCTTGCGCCCGCTAAAAGCGGTACCGTAAAAACTGGCTCGTCCGCTCAGGATCGGTGAGGTATCGGGCCATTCACCCGACGAACCCAAGACCGGAAAGGAATCTCCGACAGCAAATCCGGAAAGAAGCGAAGCCAGCACCACAAAAACAAGTTTCAAAGGAGCTGACTCCTCAAGGTGGGCGCAAGAGCCAGACCGATTGTAGGTCAGACCGGTCGACAAGCATCATCACCGCCTGGAACGCTTACAATTCCGACTCTTCCTGCAAGGTGTCGCATGGTGACTCCCCGGTGGCAATTGGCAAAGCGGCAGCTTCGCCGGCGTAAGCATATCCTGCGCGTTGGCACGCGCACAAGTCGCCCGTCAATCAGGCTGGCGCCCGAGCGATCGCCGCGCCCAGCCGGCGCATGCGAAATCGATCGACCGGGCTTGTCGACCGCATGAATACGCACGCTGTTCCTGACTGGTTGCGACGGCTGCTGATGCGCAGCGTGGCACATCGCTACTATTCACTGGTAGTGACGGCGATCGCCTTCTCATCGACGATGACCTTCACCTTTCCTTTCGTTGTCGTGTTGATCCCGGCGGTCCTGCTCTCACCCAGGCGCTGGTGCACGCTCGGCTTGCTCTGCGGCATCGCGAGTGGCTGTGGCGCCGCCGCGCTGGTCGAGATCTTCCAGTACCTGGGGTCGGAATTTGTCGTCTCGCACTACCCGGAACTGATGCACTCGCAGGCCTGGCAAACGGCCAGCGAATGGCTGCAGCGCTGGGGTCTGGTTGCCATGCTGATCATTGCCGGGTCGCCGATCCCGCAGACACCCGCACTGCTCTTCTGCGCTCTGGCCGACGTGTCGACCCTGGGCATTCTGATTGCAGTCGGCGTCGGCAAGACGGTCAAATATCTGTTTCTGGCCTGGGCCACGGCCCGCTATCCGGCGCGCTTCATCCGCTACAGCTGAGTATCGGACACCCCGGATCAGGCGACACCGGCGCTGTTCGCCTGTATATCTGCCCAGTAGCTGGAGCGCACCATCGGACCGCAGGCGGCACCGGTGAAGCCCATTGCCAACGCCTCCCGCTCGTACATCCTGAAGGTCTCGGGATGTACGTAACGCAGTACCGGCAGGTGATGGCCGGAAGGTGCCAGGTACTGGCCGATGGTCAGCATGTCGACGTCGTTGGCACGCAGATCGCGCAACACTTCGAGGATCTCGTCGTCGGTCTCGCCGAGACCGACCATCAGTCCCGATTTGGTCGGCACCTGCGGATAGCGCGCCTTGAAGCCTTTGACGAAAGCCAGTGAATGCGCGTAATCGGCACCGGGTCGAGCCTGGCGATACAGACGCGGCACCGTTTCGAGGTTATGGTTGAGAATGTCGGGCAACGCCTGCCCGAGCACCTCGATGGCGATCTCCATGCGGCCCCGGAAATCGGGGACCAGCGTCTCGATGGTCGTGCCAGGCGAACGGCGGCGCACTTCGGCAATGACCTTGACAAAATGCTGCGCGCCGCCATCACGCAAGTCATCGCGGTCGACGCTGGTGATCACCACGTAGCGAAGCTTGAGCCGGGCAACGCTGTCGGCAAGACTGGCCGGTTCGTTGACGTCGGGCGCCAGCGGCTTGCCGTGGCCGACGTCGCAAAACGGGCAGCGGCGCGTACAGATGTCGCCGAGGATCATGAAGGTCGCCGTACCGCGGCCGAAGCATTCGCCAATGTTGGGACAAGCAGCTTCTTCACAGACGGTATGCAGCTTCTGTTCGCGCAACATTTTCTTGATTTCACCGAAACGACCCGCATCGTTACCCGCCTTGACACGAATCCAGTCAGGCTTGCGCTGTGGCGTCTGCGCAACGATCTTGATGGGAATGCGAGCCGTTTTCAGTTCGCCCCTTTCCTTGACGCCGGCGATCCTGGCACCTGCCCTTGTCGCCCCCGACCCTGCCTGCCCATCATCCTGACTGCTCATTGCCTGCACTCCAGTTGTCCCGCGAGATGTCCGGCCAGCGCCGTGGCCACCTGTGCGGGGATCAGCGCGATGCCGAGATCGCGTGTCTGCGTCACCGGCAGACCAGGGTAACCGCAGGGATTGATTGCCGCAAACGGCGACAGGTCCATCGCAACGTTCAAGCTGACGCCGTGGTAACAGCACCCCTTGCGGACACGCAGGCCGAGTGCCGCCACCTTGGCTACGCCCACATAGACCCCCGGTGCACCGCCATGCCGCTCGCCGACGACGCCATGCTCGGCAAGCAGATCGATCACCGCCTGCTCGATTGCCGCCACCAGCTCGCGCACTTTCAACTTCCTGCGGTGCAAATCCAGCAGCAGGTAGATCACCACCTGGCCCGGGCCGTGGTAGGTGATCTGGCCACCCCGGTCGGTCTTCAGCAGCGGGATGCCCAGGTCAGCCAGCAGATGTTCCGGTTTGCCCGCCTGACCCAAGGTAAACACCGGTGAATGCTCGCAACACCACAGTTCGTCGACCGTCTGTTCGCTACGTGCAGCCGTAAAGCGGACCATCTGCTGCCAAGTCTGCTGGTAATCGGTACAACCCAGATGACGGACCCGCAGCGAGCTGGAGATCGGCACCGGATCGCCGCCGAAGCCATCCGAATCAACAGGACCGCACTGACCGGCCGGCTTCACAGAACGATCTTGACCAGCGGGTGGCTGCTCAGTTCCTGATAGAGCGTATCGAGTTGCCTTCTGCTGACGGCATGGATGGTGCAGGTCAGGCTCAGATAGTTGCCGGCCGATGAAGCACGCACCTCCATCGTCGCGACATCGAAATCCGGCGCCTGCCGCAGCACGATTTCGAGTACCGCCTGCACCAGGGCATCGCTGGCCGCTCCCATGATCTTCAGCGGGAAAGCGCAGGGAAACTCGAACAGGCTGTCGGCGTCGTCAGACATCGGTGCTCCGGCTCGCCGGGTTGCGCTTGGCGCGCATCGCCAGCATCCATTCTTGCGACCATATCCGGACATACCGATGGAATGGATAGGGCATGCGGATGTCAGTTAAACCAGAGACGGATGGTGTCGATCATGCGGCCCAAAATGCCTGCTGCCGGCACCTCCTCAAGCGCCAGTACCGGGTAATCGCCGTAAGCTTTGTCATCGATGCTGACCTTCAGGGTGGCCAGAACCTGCCCGAGGGCGACCGGCGCCATCAGCCGCTGCTGCGCAACGAGTTCGGTCCTGATTTTGGGGCCAAAACCCTTGGGAACGGCCATTACGAGGTCTTTTGGAAAACCAATCTTGACCGTACTCTCCTTGCCCTTCCAGACTTTAAGCGTGGTCACCGGTTCGCTCTTCGCATACAGTTGAACGGCATCATAGAACTGGAAGCCGAAGTTGAGCAGCTTCAGTGATTCCTGCGCGCGCGCACTGTCCGATGCCGCACCGAGTACCACCGAAACCAGGCGACGCGACCCGCGTTTCGCCGACGAGACCAGGCAATAGCCTGCTGCCTCGGTGTGACCGGTCTTGAGACCATCGACGGTCGGATCGATATACAGCAGGCGGTTGCGATTCGGCTGCCTGATGTTGTTATAGCGAAACTCCTTCATCGAGTAGTATCTGGCATACTCTTCGGGAAAATCACGAATCAGGGCGTCAGCCAGGATCGCCAGATCGCGTGCTGTCGTGTAGTGCTGCGGATCAGGCAAGCCGCTCGAATTGCGAAAACTCGACCCCTTCATGCCCAGTCTCTGTGCCTCACGATTCATCATCTGCGCGAAGTTCCCCTCGTCGCCGGCAATGGCTTCGGCAAGTGCGACACAGGCATCGTTGCCCGACTGAATGATCATGCCCTTCAGCAGATCCTCCACCTTGACCTCTGTGCCGACCTGGATGAACATTCGTGAACCGCCTGTCTTCCAGGCTTTCTGGGAAACAGGGACAGTCTGATCAAGCTTGATCGTCCCCTGTCTGATCGCCGCAAAACTCAGATAGGCGGTCATCAGCTTGGTCAGTGACGCTGGCTCGAGGCGCTGGTCCACGGCCTGTCCGGCCAGTTCCTGTCCAGACGCCGATTCGACCAGCAGCCATGACTTGGCGGCCAGTACCGGCGGCGCTGGCAGTTGCTGGGCACCGGCCAGGATGGGAAGGCAGGACAGAACGAAAAGCAGGGATCGGAGCTTGAGCATGGGGGATTTCTTGGCAAAGTGGCGATTATAGCAAGCCATTCCGGCCACATCCGTGTGCGTTTTGTGACCCGGCCGGCAGGAGATTCCTCGCTTCCGTGATTTACTCCCTACCCTGGCAGGCCGACCTGAACGTACAGTAGGGACACTTTTCCGGATGTAAACACACGCGCAAGCGGGCGCTGCTGAACTCCATTGTTGCCACTCTTCCGACCTCTCTCGAGCTCCCTTGACCTGCAAGGCGCGTTTGCGCAACTGTCGAGACGAGGATTTGCCGGTCATCACCTCGACGAAACCCTGCGCCAGCTCACCGCCACCACCAGCCGGATACTCAACATCGAGCGCGTCAGTCTATGGGGCCTGAGTGCGCAAGGAGAGAAGCTCGAATGCATCAATCTCTACGAGCTGTCCCGCGACCAGCATAGCAACGGCTTGACGCTGCGCGCGGCTCGCTACCCGGAATATTTTCGGGCTCTTGAGAAAGGCGAACCGATTGTTGCCGATGACGCGATGAAGCATCCGTCCACCCAGGAACTCAGCCACGACTATTTGCTGTTGAACGGCATCAGCGCCGTCATCAACTCGCCGATTCATGCCGATGGCGAACTGCAGGGCGTGCTCTGCATCGAGCGCGTCGGACCACACGCAACCTGGACTTCGGTGCAGCGACTGTTCGCTCATGCCGTTGCCAGTCTGGTCAGCCAGGCCTTGCTGCAATACCAACTGCTTTCGATCAAGGAAGAACTGCGCGACGCCAAGCAGGGCAAGAAGATCGTGCAGGGAGTATTTCGCCCGCTCGACAGCGACGACAGCTGATCAGTGCGCCACCAGGGTGGGTTTGTACCCGAGCGCCAGACGAATCCTTTCGGCAACTTTTTCGGCATCGATGCGGCTAGGATACGGGCCTAGATGAACGCGGTGCATACCGCCTCCGGCGTTCACCTGGATCTTCTCGTTGAGCCAGTCCAGTTCACGCAACAGGTGTGAGCGCAGGCTTTCGGCATTTTCAGCGCTGACGAAAGCACCCAGCTGCAGGAAGACGCCGCGCAGATTTGCGGACGCGGTAGCCGCTGTCGGCGTCACATTCACCAGCGGGGATGGGGTGGCCGCCTTGTCGGCCCCCAGTCTGGCCGCCAGCAGCTCAATCTCGTCTCGCTCCACCGGGTTGACCATCGCTCGCGCTGGGCGTGGCGCCGGCATCACCTGCGCGTAGCTCATCGTGGTCGCGCCGGCTGGCAGAATCGACTCGACTTCAACCTGGGTGCTGCCGTTGTCCACGTAACCCAATCGGTAAGCGGCTGCGTACGAGAGGTCGATGATCCGATCGGCATGGAAGGGGCCGCGATCGGTCACTCTGACGACCACTGATTTTCCATTGCTGACGTTGGTCACCCGGGCATACGAGGGAATCGCCAGGGTCGGATGTGCGGCGGTCATCGAGAACATGTCGTAGGGTTCGCCGATCGACGTGGGTTGTCCATGAAACTTCTTGCCGTACCAGCTCGCCACACCGCGCTCCTGATGGGGTCGGAGGCTGGCGTTCGGCTCGTAGGCCTTGCCGAGAACGACATACGGCCGGTTCGCGAAGCGATGCAGCGGTTCAAGGCGCGGCTGTGCGTCGGGAATCTCATCGAGATTGTCTGGAAACTCGTCGCCCGGGCCATCATCCTTGTAATAGGCGCCCCCTCGCTTCTGCAGGAGGTTCGCCTTCCTGACCATCTTCGCCGGCGCCTTGGCCGGCTCGGCGGTGCGCGCTCCCGACTCGACCGGACGCGATGGCTGACCACCACAGGCTGCGAGGATCCATGGCAACAGGCACAGTGCCGCGCTGTACGGCAACCGCCTGGCCAGTTCAGCCAGCCCACACTCCGCGCGCTTCATTTTCGAACCAGCATCCGGTGCGTCTGGATGCTCATCAGGATGCCGATGCCGACCGACAGGGTCACCAGCGCCGTTCCACCATAACTCATGAACGGCAGCGGCACCCCGACCACCGGCAGAATGCCGCTGACCATGCCCATATTGACGAACACATAGGTGAACAGGCTCAGGGTTATCGAGCCGGCCATGACACGCGCGAACAGCGTCGAGGCATTGGCGGCGATCATCAGGCCACGCGCAATCAACAGAAAGTAGAGCAGCACCAGAAGGCTGTTGCCGAGCAAACCGCGCTCCTCGGAGAAAACGGCGAAGATGAAGTCGGTATGGCGCTCGGGAATGAATTCCAGGTGGGTCTGCGTACCTTCCAGCCAGCCTTTGCCGAATGTGCCACCCGAGCCGATGGCAATGGTCGACTGGATGATGTGATAGCCCGCCCCCAGCGGATCGCTGGTCGGATCGATCAGGGTCAGGATGCGTTTGCGCTGGTAGTCATGGAGCATCGTCCACACGAAAGGTGCCGCCGCCGCAGCAGCAGCGAACAGGCCAAAGATCACCTGCCAGGGCAGACCGGCCAGGAAGATGACGTAGAAGCCGGCAGCACCGACGAGAATGGCCGTTCCGAGGTCAGGCTGCTTGGCAATCAACGCGAAAGGGACGAGCAGCAGCAGACAGGCAAAGAGATAATGGCGGAATCTGAGCATGGCTTCGTGCTTGTGAAAGTACCAGGCGAGCATCAGCGGCACGGCAATCTTCAGTACCTCGGAGGGCTGGATGCGGGTAAACCCGAGCGACAACCAGCGTCTCGCCCCATTCACCCTGACCCCGAAGAAAAATACGCAAATCAACAGGGTCACGCCGAGCACGTAGAGCGGCACTCCGAAGCCCATCAGCTTCTGCGGCGGCAACTGCGCCACCAGCCACATCGCACAAAAGCCCACCGCCATGTTCACGGTCTGCGCCAGCAGGCGGTTGCTGGCGTCGTAGGTGGCGCTGTAGACGGTTGCCAGACCAGTGGCCATGATCAATGCGGTGATCAGCAGCAAGGGCCCGTCGAGGTGCTCGATCAGACGCACCCAGGCGCGGTGCAGCAACGGCGGCAACATCAGCTAGTCCTCCTCGACATCGTCTTCCCGCGCGGCCCCCTTGGGCAGCTTGCCAAGCAGATAGTAATCGAAAACCATGCGTGCGATCGGCGCCGCCGACTGGGCACCAAAACCGCCGTTTTCCACCAGCACGGCCAATGCGATCTTCGGCTGGTCTGCCGGCGCAAAAGCAATGAACAGCGCATGGTCACGCAACTCCTTCTTGACACTCGAGGCCCGGTACTCCGCTCCCTTGAGGCTGAAAACCTGCGCCGTGCCGGTCTTGCCTGCCGAGACATAGCCGGCACCGGCAAAAGCGCGCGCGGCAGTGCCCGCGGTGTTGACGCCGACCATCGCCTTCTTGATGATCTCGACATTCTGTCGCTTCCACGGCAGGGTGCGCAGCGGCTCCGGCTCGACCATCGTCTGCTCGCCACTTCGGCTGTCGGTGATGTACTTGACGAGGTGCGGCCGGAACATGACCCCATTGTTGGCAATGGTGGCCGTCGCCTGCGCCAGCTGGATCGGGGTGTAGGCATTGTAACCCTGACCGATGCCGATCGAGATCGTTTCACCGGCAAACCACTTCTGCTGCTCGGGTCGCTTGAAACGACGCTTCTTCCACTCCGGCGACGGCAGCACACCTTCCGATTCCCCCTCGATGTCCACCTCTGTGCGTTGACCGAAACCCAGCTGCCCCATGAAGCGAGCGATGCTGTCGATGCCCATGTCGTTGGCGAGCATGTAGTAGTAGGTATCACAGGAATGGACGATCGACTTGTACATATCGACGCTGCCGTGCCCCCCCTTCTTGTCATCGCGAAACTGGTGCCCGCCAAAGTTGAAGAAGCCGGGATCGGAAATCGTCTGTCCTGGCGTGCGCTTGCCGGTTTCCAGCGCCGCCAGCGCCATGAACGGCTTGAAGGTCGAACCCGGCGGATAGGCGCCGTTCAGCGCGCGGTTGAGCATCGGTTTGTCTGGCGAGTTGTTGAGCAGTTCCCAGTCGTCGCTGCGAATGCCATCGACAAAGAGATTCGGGTCGAAGGAAGGAGTGGACACCAGCGCCAGAATGCCTCCGGTCGAGGGCTCGATCGCCACCAGCGCGCCACGGCGGTCGCCAAAGGCCTTTTCGGCCATTTCCTGGAGCTTGATGTCGAGCGTCAGTGTCAGATTGCTGCCCTGTACCGGTGCCGTCCGCGACAGACTGCGAATCGCCCGTCCGCCCGCGTCGATTTCGACCTGTTCATAGCCGGTTTGGCCATGCAACTGATATTCGTACTTCTGTTCCAGTCCGGTCTTGCCAATGTGGTCGGTGCCTTTGTAGTTCGCCGCCTGTTCGTTTTCCTCGATGATCTCGAGGTCGCGCTTGTTGATGCGGTTGATGTAGCCGATGGCGTGCGCAGCGATTGGACCCAGCGGATATTGGCGGAACAGGCGCGCCTTGACCTCGACACCGGGAAAGAGATAACGGTTGGCCGCAAAGCGAGCGACTTCCTCCTCACTCAGGCGCGTGCGAATCGGCAGGCTTTCGAAATTCCGGCTCTCCTCGAGCAACCTGCGAAAACGCTTGCGGTCCTTGGGCAGAACCTCGATCACCTTGCCCAGCCCTTCGATCGTCGCTTCGAGGTCCTCGACCTTCGACGGCGTAATCTCCAGTGTGAAAGCCGAATAATTGTGGGCCAGGACCGTACCATTGCGATCGACGATGACGCCACGGTTGGGAACGATCGGCACCAGGGAAATGCGGTTGTCCTCGGCGCGGGTGGTGTAGTAGGCGTGCTGAAGCACCTGCAAATGGACAAAGCGCACGATCAGGACAACGAAAGCCGCCAGCACCGCAACCCCGGCCAGGGTGATCCGGAAGCGGAAGCGAGACAGTTCTCGATCGGTGGCATTCAACGGTAACTGACCAGCCAGCAAGGTGAAGCCCTCAGCGATGACGTCGGATCAATGAGCGCTGTTCCGCATATCGGCGAACACGGCGCCGAGAGCACGTCACGGACTCAGAGCGGCCGGTTGGCATCACGGTCTACGGGCTGATGCTGCGGCAGCAGCAGGAAGAAGGTCAGCAAGGGCCACAGCAGCGTCCCGAAAATGGGTCCGAGGAAATAGCTGATGCCCGGCGAATCGGCGCCGGCCAGCAAGCGTACGCTGAACTGCACCAACTGCACCAGCAGGAGCAGCGGCAGCACCTGCAAGGCTTGCAGCCCGAGTGGAAACCACAGGATCCGGCGCGACAGCGAGGACCCACCGTAAGCCGCCAGGACATAGGCCAGCGCGTGCTGTCCGAGCAGGCTGGCATCGGCAACGTCCATGGCCACGCCGAAAATGAAAGCCAAGCCCATCCCGACCCGGCGTGGCTCGCGAACGCTCCAGAAAACGATCAACAAAGCCACCCAGTCGGGCACGCCGTGCCAGACGGTGGTCGGCAGGAAATTCAGCAGCAGCGCCGCCAGCAAGCTGAAGCCGATGAACCACGGGCGTACCGGCAAGAGAATTCGCGATGAGGAATAGCTGCTGGTCTGCATCGGGCTCAGTCCTTTCTCAGGCGTTTCTTCTTTGCCTGTCCGGATCGCACCTGCGACCGGGCTTCCCGGCCGGCAGCCTCCCGGACAAGTTGCTCCGGCAAGACCACTGCCGGACGCGGGTCGAGGATCATCACTTCGCTGAAATTCTCGACACCGGCCAACGGCATGCAGAAGATCCTGGCAAATGAGTACGAGGTATCACGTTCGATGTGCACCACCCTGGCGACCGGGAAGCCGGGCAGAAAGATGCCGTCCAGTCCCGAGGTCACGAGCACGTCGCCATCCTTGACGTCGGCGTTGGCCGGCAGAAAACGCAGTTCGAGCTGGCCGTTGCCAAGACCGAAAACCACCGAGCGCAAGCCGGTGCGAACAATCTGTACAGGTACCGCCTGCTCCTTGTCGGTAATCAGCGTGACTTCAGCGACGAAAGGAAACACTCTGGTCACCTGACCAACGATGCCTGCATCATCGATCACCGGCTGCCCGGAAACCACCTTGTCCTGTTGCCCCTTGTCGATGACGATACGCCGCGAATACGGATCGCGCGCCGAATAGAGGATCTGTGCCAATTGACCGCTCGCCTGCTGCCGCTCCTTGACGCCGAGGAGATTGCGCAGACGCTGGTTCTCGACTTCCAGGTGCTGGGTGCGCAGCAGCGTCGCCACGTTATCAAGGCGGGCACGTTTCAACTGGGTATTTTCAGCCTGCAAACGCGACACGCTGACGAAATAATTCCCGGCGTTTTCGAGAAACTGCGCGGGCAACTGAGCCAGATGTTGCACCGGATGGGTGAACATGGACAGTGCCTGCCGCAACACTTCCAGCGTTTGCAGACGCGCGTCGACCACCAGGAGTGCAACCGACAACGCAACGTAGAACGACAGCAGCGCCAAAGGTGCCGGCCCGCGCTTGAAAAACGGTGGCGGCTGGTGGTCCATCAATCAGGCCTGGAGTTGGCACGCGCGGCGATCACACCACGCACCGCGGCTCGTCAATCGGAAGCGAAAATGCTTCCGAGATTATCCATCTTCTCGAGCGCCATGCCACAGCCTCGGGCAACACAGGTCAAAGGCTCCTCGGCAACGATCACCGGCAGACCGGTCTCCTCCATCAGCAGGCGATCGATGTCGCGCAGCAGGGCTCCCCCCCCGGTAAGCACCATACCCTTGTCGGCAATATCGGCGCCAAGCTCGGGGGGGGTCTTTTCAAGCGCCGACTTGACCGCCGAAACGACACTGTTCAACGGCTCGGTCAATGCTTCGAGAATTTCGTTCGAGGAAATGGTGAACTTGCGTGGAATCCCTTCGGCCTTGTTGATTCCCGAAACTTCCATCTCGCGTACCTCGGCGCCAGGAAACGCCGAACCGATCTTCTTCTTGATGTTTTCGGCGGTGTTCTCGCCGATCAGCATGCCGTAGTTGCGGCTGATGTAGTTCATGATCGCCTCGTCGAGCTTGTCACCGCCGACGCGTACAGAACCTGCATAGACCATGCCACCAAGCGAAATGACGCCGACTTCGGTGGTCCCGCCGCCAATATCGACGACCATCGAACCCGTTGGCTCGGACACCGGCAGACCCGCACCGATCGCCGCCGCCATCGGCTCCTCGATCAGAAAAACCTGACTTGCACCGGCACCGATCGCCGATTCGCGAATCGCACGGCGCTCGACCTGCGTCGAACCAGAGGGCACACAGATGATGATTCGCGGTGACGGCGACAATAGCCGCGAGTCGTGAACTTTCTTGATGAACTGCTTGAGCATCTGCTCGGTGACCGTAAAATCGGCGATCACGCCATCCTTCATCGGTCGAATCACCGTAATCGCCCCAGGCGCCTTGCCAAGCATTTCCTTGGCTGCCTTTCCGACCGCCTGAATCGTTTTCTTGGAGTTCGGCCCACCCTGCGTACGAATGGCGACCACTGACGGTTCGTCGAGGACGATTCCCTTCGATCGCACATAGATCAGCGTATTGGCCGTGCCTAGGTCGATCGCGAGATCGTTGGAAAAATAACTGCGCAAAAAACTGATCATGCTTGAGAAATCCGTGATGGCCCGTAGCGAGGGCTGCGGTTGGAAAAACTTTTATGATACCTTATATGGCTCACTCATTTAACAACTTGGTAATTTCTGCCATGTCGCTTACCCTAGAACAGGTCCGGCGCGTTGCCCACCTCGCCCGAATCGAAATCAGTGATGTCGAAGCACATCGCACACTCGGCCATCTGAACGAGATTTTTGCCTTGATCGAGGAGATGCAGGCTGTTGATACGCAAGGCATCGGGCCCATGGCGCATGCCCAGGATGTGGCGCAGCGCCTGCGCGCCGATCTGGTCACCGAGTCGGATCAGCTTGCCCAGCGCGCCGCTTTCCAGGCCATCGCACCGGAAACCGAGGGCGGACTCTACCTGGTGCCAAAGGTCATCGAATGATTGAGTGCAGCCTCCAGGCGATGGCGACCGCCTTGGCAAACAAGGAAATTTCGAGCGTCGAGCTGACGCACCTGTACCTCGACCGGATCGCCCGCTACAACCCACGACTCAATGCTTACATCACCGTCGATCCGGCCCGTAGTCTTGCCCAGGCGCGCGCCGCTGACGAGCGCCTGGCCAGAGGCGAAGGCGGACCGCTGACCGGCATTCCGATCGCGCACAAGGACATCTTCTGCGCCAAAGACTGGCTGACCACCTGTGGGTCGAAGATGCTGAGCAATTTCGTCAGCCCCTACGATGCCGCCGTGATTGCCCGCTTCCAGACCGCTGGCGCGGTGATGCTCGGCAAGACCAACATGGACGAATTCGCAATGGGTTCGTCCAACGAAACCTCATTTTACGGGCCGGTGCACAACCCTTGGGACAGCAGTTGCGTTCCCGGTGGGTCTTCCGGCGGATCGGCCGCTTCGGTCGCCGCACGCCTGGCACCCGCAGCCACCGGCACCGACACCGGCGGATCGATTCGCCAGCCGGCGGCACTGTGCAACCTGACCGGGATGAAGCCCACTTATGGCGTCATCTCGCGCTACGGCATGGTCGCCTTTGCGTCTTCACTCGACCAGGCCGGACCGCTTGGCCGCTCAGCAGCCGACTGCGCCACCTTGCTCAACACCATGGCCGGCTTCGACGAACGCGATTCGACGAGTCTCGACCGCCCAGCCGAAGATTACAGCCGTGAAATCAATGGCGCGAGTACTGCAAAACCACTGGCCGGATTGAAGATCGGCTTGCCGGAAGAGTTTTTTGGCGACGGCTGCAGTCCCGAAGTGATGCAGCTGGTCGAGGCGGCCATCGGCGAGTACCGCCAACTTGGCGCCGAAACCGTCGCCATCAACCTGCCGAGCATGGGCCTTTCCGTGGCCGCCTACTACGTGATCGCCCCGGCCGAAGCGAGTTCGAACCTGGCGCGCTTTGACGGCGTTCGATACGGTTATCGCGCACCGGCGTACCAGGATCTCAACGACATGTACTGCAAGAGTCGCGCGCAGGGCTTCGGTGACGAGGTCAAGCGGCGCATCCTGATCGGCACCTATGTCCTGTCGCACGGCTACTACGATGCGTATTACCTGCAGGCGCAACGCATCCGTCGCCTGATTGCCAACGATTTTGCCCGCGCTTTTCAGAAATGCGACGTGATCATCGGGCCGACCAGTCCG
>NZ_JDSS02000004.1:72857-109028 GCF_000584955.1 Candidatus Accumulibacter vicinus | reverse complement strand
GCCGATCCGGTGCAGATGTACCTGTCGGACATCTATACGATTGCCGTCAACCTCGCCGGCCTGCCCGGAATTTCAATTCCCTGCGGTTTTGCCGGCGGCTTGCCGGCCGGCCTGCAACTGATCGGGAACTATTTCGCCGAGGCCCGGCTGCTCAACATTGCCCACCGCTATCAGCAGGCAAACGCCTGGCATTTGCAGCGGCCAGACGGATTTGACTGAGGCACGGCAGTCTGCACATGCCGTCGGCGTGCCTCTTCCGGCCAGTACCGGCCGGCACTTCGCCGACGCTTCTTGAAGAAAGAGTAAGCAGTGATGAAACAGTGGGAAGTCGTCATTGGTATCGAAACGCACGCGCAGTTGTCTACCCAGGCCAAAATTTTCTCGGGCAGTTCGACTGCCTTTGGCTCCGCCCCCAACGTCCAGGCGAACGCGGTCGACATCGCCCTGCCCGGCGTCCTGCCGGTGCTGAACAAGGGCGCTGTAGTCTGCGCGATCCGCTTTGGCCTCGCGGTCGGTGCCGAAATTGCCCGGCACTCGGTCTTTGCACGCAAGAACTACTTCTATCCGGATCTCCCCAAGGGGTATCAGATCAGCCAATACGAGTGGCCGGTGGTGCTGGGCGGCCAGCTGGCCATTCAGGTCGGCGAAAGCGAAAAGACGGTTTCCCTGACCCGCGCCCACCTTGAGGAGGATGCCGGCAAGTCCCTGCATGAAGGATTGGGGCCGCATTTCCGGGAGTGCTCGGGAATTGATCTCAACCGTGCCGGAACGCCCTTGCTGGAAATCGTCACCGAACCCGACATGCGTTCTTCCGCCGAAGCGGTCGCCTATGCCCGGGCCTTGCACGCGCTCGTGCGCTGGATCGGCATCTGTGATGGCAACATGCAGGAGGGTTCCTTCCGTTGTGATGCCAACGTCTCGGTACGCCCCGTCGGCCAGCCGCATTTCGGTACTCGCCGGGAAATCAAGAACCTGAACTCCTTCCGCTTCATGCAACAGGCCATCGATTACGAGGTGCAGTGGCAGATCGCCACCCTTGAGGATGGCGGCAGCATCGAGCAGGCGACGGTCCTGTTCGATCCGGTCAGCGGTGAAACACGCGCCATGCGTTCGAAGGAAGATGCCCACGATTACCGATACTTCCCCGATCCGGATCTGCTGCCGCTGGCTATCGATCGCTCATGGGTCGAGCAGATTCGTGCACAACTGCCCGAGTTGCCAACCGCCAAACGCGAACGCCTGATTGCCGACTACGGGCTTTCCGCCTATGACGCCAGGGTCCTGACCAGTTCGCTTGAACTGGTCGGCTACTACGAAGCCACCGTGGCCACAGCCGGCCAGGCAAACGCCAAAAGCTGCGCCAACTGGGTCATGGTCGACCTGGCCGCCCGCCTCAACAAGGAAGACCGCGAAATCGGCGAATCGCCGGTCTCGGCAGAACAACTCGGCGGCTTGATCGCCCGCATTGGCGACGGCACGATCTCGACCAATATCGCCAGGAAGGTTTTTGATTTCCTGTGGAACGGCGAAGGCAGTTCGGCTGACGAGATCATCGCCAGGCAGGGCCTGCAGCAGATCAGCGACAGCAGCTCTCTGGAAATGCTGCTTGACGAACTGCTTGCCGCCAACCCGGCGATGGTTGCCGAGTTTCGGGCCGGCAAGGAAAAGGCCTTCAACGCACTGATCGGTCAGGTCATGAAAGCGACGCGAGGCCAGGCCAACCCACAGCGCGTCAGCGACCTGCTGCGCAAGAAACTCGGCTAACGGTCACCCTCCCTCAGGGCCGCGCCGATGGCCGCTTCGAGAGTTCGACGAAGCGACGCAGATCCTCGTCGTACTTCTGCCGGATACCCTCCTGATCCTTTTTCTTGGACTCGATGACCGACTCCTGTGCCTTGATCTCTTGATCGGCATCGCGCAGGCCCTTGGCCACGTCTGCCGGCAACGGCCGGTTCCTGTAAAACTCGGCCTCATCCTCGAATTTCTTGCGCAGCCTGCGGATCTCCGTGATTCTGTCCTGCGCCGCCTGAATCGCTGCATTCAGGTCCCGCTCGGCGCGGTTACGCATGACTTCGATATCTTTCTCACTGCCATAGGTATTAAGCAAGGCCTGATCCTTGCGCCGCTGCTCCTTGAGCGCCCGTTCCTGCTCGCTGCGCCGTTTTTCCTCGGCGGCACGCTGAGCTCGCTGCTCGGCAGTCAGTGGCGCCTCGACAGTCCGTGCCCGGCCGGAAGTACCCAACTCGCGATAGGAACGCGCATAACAGGCCGGCGGCAGAACGTCGCCACACACCGGCCTGCCCTGTTCATCCGTGCAACAGAAGATCGAAGCGGCTGCGAAGCCCGCATCTCCGCCCGTCAACGCCAGCAGCAGGAGAGCGCAATTAACTGTCGCGCGCAAGGCCGTATGCCTGTCTGTAATGCGCCACCGCAACCTCGTGCTGTGTGAAATCCGGATGCTCCCGAAGAAAGCCCAGCAGATCGTCTAGATTGGCGACGGCCAGCACCGGAATACCATAATTCTGCTCGACTTCCTGCACCGCCGACCATTCACCGCTGCCGCGCTCCATGCGATCAAGAGCGATGACCACACCGCAGGGTGACGCACCGGCAGCACAGATCAGCGCCACCGATTCGCGAATCGAAGTGCCGGCGCTGATCACGTCGTCGATGATCAGCACGCGACCGGCCAATGGCGCACCAACAATGCTGCCGCCTTCGCCGTGCTCCTTGGCTTCCTTGCGATTGAACGAGAACGGCAGGTTGCGCCCTGTCCGCGCCAGGGCAACGGCGACCGCGGCCACCAGCGGGATGCCTTTGTACGCCGGCCCGAACAGGCCGTCGACGACGATCCCACTGGCGATGATCGCCTGAGCGTAGAATTCCGCCAGACGGCCCAGCGCCGCGCCGTTGTTGAACAGGCCGGCGTTGAAAAAGTAGGGTGAAAGCCGTCCCGCCTTGGTCGTGAAGCTGCCAAAACGCAGCACCTCCTGAGCAACGGCAAACTCGATGAATTCCTGACGAGAGTCCATAAACAAATAAATCAATTTCGGATGAAAGCCGTTCCCGGCATCTGCCCTCTATGTTACGCATCATTACGTTGAATCTCAACGGTATTCGCTCGGCATGGCGAAAGGGGTTTCTCCCCTGGGCCAGGACCCACAATGCGGATATCATCTGCCTGCAGGAGATCAAGGCACATGAGGCGGATCTCTGCGAAGCCATGCAAGCCCCCGAGGGTTTCCATGCCTACTATCGCTGCGCCGAGAAAAAGGGCTACAGCGGCGTCGGCCTGTGGTGCCGCCATCGGCCGGAACGGCTATTCGACAAACTGGGAAGCGACGAGTTTGACCGCGAAGGGCGCTATCTGCGTGCTGATTTCGGGAATCTCTCGGTCATCTCGCTTTATCAGCCCTCAGGTTCCAGTTCCGAGCAACGGCAGGCGGCCAAATTCCGATTCATGGCCTTGATCTATCCACATCTCGTCGAACTGGCGTCGAGCGGGCGCGACATCATCGTCGGTGGCGACTGGAATATCGCCCATCAGGAAATCGACCTCCAGAACTGGCGAGGCAACCGCAAGAACTCCGGATTTCTGCCCGAAGAGCGTGCCTGGGTAAGCCGATTGCTCGACGAAGGCGGCTGGTGCGACGTATACCGCAGCCTGCATCCCGACAGCACAGGCGAGTCTTACACCTGGTGGTCGAATCGTGGTCAGGCCTGGGCAAAGAACGTCGGTTGGCGACTCGACTATCAACTGGCGACAGCCGAGATCACCGGCAAGGCCCGCAGCGCATCGGTCTACAAGGAACAACGGTTCAGCGACCACGCGCCATTGACCATCGATTACGACTATTCACTGTAGACCGATGGGCGAGAATGAGTTCGCATCTGCCCGGAACGGAAGCCCTGACGCAGCGCAACAACTTTTATGCATTGCTCTCCGCGAGTGATTTCTATAATCTGAGAACTTCTTTGAGGTTTGCCTTGGCATCCTCGCTCTTTCTGTCATCATCCCCTGTGAGGTTCATCATGTCCGAAGTTACCGATCTTTCCTCCGCCAGCAAACAAAAACTCGTCTCCGACATGAAGGTCGTCGTTGCTGACGCAGAAGAAATCCTGCGCGCCACGGCGGGCGTTGCCGGCGACAAAATGGGCGATCTGCGCGAACGCATCGGCGAGCGGCTGCGCGATGCCAAGCTCCGCCTGGCAGATGCCGAAGCGGCACTGGTCGACCGCACCAAGGCCGCGGCACGTGCCACCGACGACTTTGTGCACGAAAATCCCTGGCGTGCTGTCGGCGTCGCCGCGGCCGTCGGTCTGCTGCTCGGGGTGATCATCGGTCGTCGATAATCAGCCACAGCCGTCTGACAGCAATGAGCGAAACGCCGGGCAGCGCAGGCGGCCTGTTGGCAGCCACCAGGAACGGTGCTGCCACACTGCTGGCCATCGGACGCACGCGCCTCGAACTCCTTGGCAATGACCTCAAGGAAGAAAAGCTGCGCGCCGTCCGTGTCCTGCTGCTGTCGCAAGTGCTGGCGTTTTCCCTGATGGTCGGCACGATCCTGGCAATCTCTTTGCTGGTCATCGCGTTCTGGGAAAACCGAGTGCTTCTGCTGAGTGCCTTCACCGTCATTGCCCTGGCCAGCGGAGGGTTTGCCTACACGGCTCTGCGACGGTCGCTGCGCACCAGCCACCAACCCTTCGCGGCCAGCGTTGCCGAACTTGCAGAGGATCTTCGCCAGCTGAAAGGCGCTGCCAGCAATGAACCAGGATCTGATTGACGTTGCCGTCGAGCGCGGCAGACTGATCGAACGCATCAGCAGCCAGCGCCAGCTCCTTGGCCAGCAACTGCAACCGCTGGGCGCAGGCCTGGCCACCGCCGGCCGTGCCATTGCCAGCATTCGCCAGGGCAGTGATTGCGTCAAACAACACCCGGAAATAGTCGCCATCGGCGTCGCCGTGCTGGTCGTGCTGCAACCACGCCGTGTCTGGCGCTGGAGCCGGCGGTTCTTTTTCGTCTGGCGCACCTGGCGCATGCTGCGCAAACAGATCGGGATCTTGGCCTGACCCTGACCATCCTTTGCCGCGCAAGTCGAATCCGGGAATCACATCCTTCCCCTTGTATGCCCTCCCCTCCCCGGCCATCTGAAGAGTCTTCCGGTCACGCCCAGATACCCAGCTCGACCAATTGCCTGGTCGCCGCTGCCGCCCAACCCTGATTTGCCAGCGGGCTCGCCGGACTCGGATGCAGCACGCGGCCGGTTCTGACCTTCATCCCGGCCAGTGCTCCGGCTGCCCGCGTTTCGGCGAAAGCACCGACGCCGATCACCCATTCGGGCTGCAAGACAGAGACCAGCGTCTTCAGGTGCGCATCGCAAGCCACCCGTAGCGCGGCCGCTTCAGTTGCCGGCAGTTTGTCGGGGGTCAGATTGCGAGCCAGATCGAAAAAGGCCAGCGGGCAATAGTTGGCGACGAAGTGCTCGGCAAAAAAAGCGTCGGCAGAACCGAAGCGCTCGCGGAACAATCCCCACAGACGCCGCCCGCTGACCTCGGAGCGTGTGCAGGCAAAGCCTTCGATCGGTCTCCGGGGATTCTCGACGGCCGGTTTTGGCACTGCGACCTCGATTCCCAACCAGTCGCGCACTGCGGCGACTTCACCGAAAGGCACGCCGCATTGCACCATCCCGAAAGGACCCGGATTCATTCCCAGAAAGACCACCCGGCGAGTGCTTGCGCCATAGCGACGCAGGTATAACTCGTGTGCTGACCAGGCATAACTCAACGGATTGTAGACGTGGCTGACCGGCGGCGAGAAGGTCAGCGTCGAGAGGCTCTCGGACAACTGCCGAGCGGCAGCGATCAGCGTCGCGGCGATGGGTGAAGTTCGTTCCATGGTGCAACCTTCAGCAGCAACAACATGCCTGGCGCGGCAAGCAGAAAACAGAGGATGAAGAAGCTGACCCAGCCCAGCGACTCGACCAGCGCCCCCGCCGTCGCGTTGATGAAGGTTCGGGGAACGGCAGCCAGGCTGGTAAACAGCGCAAACTGGGTCGCCGTGAAGGCCGGATTGGTGGCACGCGCGATAAAGGCAACGAAAGCGGCGGTACCCAGGCCAACGCCCAGGCACTCGGCGGCAATCACGGCGGCCAGCGCGGCTCGGTCAAGCGTGTCGACAGGTGCCTGTACACCACGCCAGGCCAGCCAGGCGAAACCGAGAATGGTCACCATCTGAACCAGACCGAACAGCCACAGTGCGCGGTTGATCCCCAGACGCACCATCCACAAGCCACCCAGCAGACCGCCGAACACCGCCGGCCAGAGTCCGGCATGCTTGGCAATCACGCCGACATCGGTCTTGCTGAAGCCCAGATCCAGATAAAACGGCGTTGCCAGGGCCGTCGCCAGTGAATCGCCGAGCTTGTAAAGAAAAATGAAGCCGAGCACCAGCAGCGCGCCCCGCCAGCCCTGGCGACCGATGAACTCATGAAACGGTTCGACCACTGCCTGGCGCAAGGTTTTCGGCGCCCCGACCACGGCCGGTTCGCTGACCAGCAAGACCATCACCATCCCCGGCAACAGGAAGGCCGCGGTGATCCAGAACACCTGCCCCCAGGGCAACAGGTCGGCGAGAATCAGCGACAGCGATCCCGGCACCAGCCCGGCAATCCGGTAGGCATTGACATGCACCGAATTGCCCAGTCCCAGTTCCTGATCGCTGAGGATTTCACGCCGGAACGCATCGAGCGCGACATCCTGTGTCGCCGACAGGAAAGCCAGCATCACCGACAGCCAGATCACCGGCGTCAGATTGCCCGACGGCGAGAATCCTCCAAGCAGACCAATCGACAGCAGCAAGCCGAGCTGCGAGAACAGCATCCAGCCGCGCCGGCGACCCAGGGGCAGGCGATAACGATCCAGCAGTGGCGCCCAGATGAATTTCCAGGTGTAGGGAAACTGGATCAAGGCGAACAGACCGATGGTCCTGAGATCCACGCCTTCGCTGCGCAACCACGCCGGCAGCAGATTGAGCAGCAGGTACAGCGGCAAACCCGAGCTGAAACCGGTAAATACGCAGATCAGCATCCGCCTGGTCAGCAGCAGGCGTAGCCAGGCAGGCATCAGGATCTTCGTCCGAGGCGATAGAAGGCGAGACTGCCGTTGAGATTGGGATCTTCGCAGACCTCGCGTCCGGCTTCGTCGAAAGCCAGACGTTCGCGAATCTCGATGTCGAGCCGGCGACACAAATCCTCGAAGTCAACAATTGTGAAAAAACGCACGTTCGGGGTATCGAACCAGTCATAGGGCAGGTCTTCGGAAACCGGCATATGCCCCTCGCTGATCGCTGCCCGGTTGGCACGGTAGGCAAAATTGGGGAAGCTGACCACCGCTTCTGCCGCAACGCGCAGCATCTCGGTCAGGATGCGCTCGGTGGCGCGCATCGTCTGCAGCGCCTGTGAGATGATCACGTGCTCGAAGGAGTCGTCCTCAAAACCGGAAAGTCCACACTCGATGTCCATCTGGATCACGTCAACCCCGTTGCGGATACAGCCGAGGACGCTTTCGTGGTCGATTTCGACGCCGTAGCCACTGACACCCCGAGTTTCGTTCAGGTAGCGCAGCAATCTGCCGTCACCGCACCCCAGGTCGAGAACGCGCTCGCCAGGCGGAATCCAGTTGGCGATCACCGCAAAGTCGAAGCGCTCCCGCTGTTCGGCCCGGACTCTCCGCTCATGTTCGGTCATACGGCGATGTTCTCCAGATAGGCACGCAGCAGCGCGTGATAGTGGGGGTCGTCGAGCAGAAACGAGTCATGCCCGGCACCGCAGTCGATCTCCGCGTAAACGACGCGCCGGCGATTGTGCAGCAGCGCAAAGACGATCTCACGCGAACGCGCCGGTGCGAAACGCCAGTCGGTCGAAAAACTGGCGACAAAGAAGCTGGCCTTGGCGCGCGCCAGCGCAGCGGCCAGATTGCCCTCGTAGTCATAGGCGGGATCGAAGTAGTCGAGCGCCTTGGTCATCATCAGATAGGTGTTGGCGTCGAAGAAACCGGCAAACTTGTTGCCCTGATAGCGCAGATAGGACTCGATCTCGAAATCGACGTCATAACTGAACTTGTGCTCGCCATGGCGCAACTGACGACCGAATTTCTCGGCCATCTGTGTATCCGACAGATAGGTGATGTGGCCGACCATTCTCGCCAGTCGCAGGCCCCTGGTCGGGACGACACCATGATCGGCGTAGTAACCTCCATGAAAATCCGGATCGGAGAGGATGGCCTGCCGCGCCACTTCGTTGAAGGCAATGTTCTGCGCCGATAGTTTGGGCGCCGAAGCAATCACCATGGCATGGCGGATACGATCGGGAAATTGCAGCGACCATTCGAGCGCCTGCATGCCGCCGAGGCTGCCGCCAATCACCGCAGCCCAGGTGTGCACGCCCAGATGGTCGGCCAGGCGAGCCTGCGCCGCGACCCAGTCCTCGACCGTCACCAGCGGAAAATCGGCGCCGTAGCGCTTGCCGCTTTCCGGATTGATCGACAATGGTCCGGTAGACCCGTAGCAACCACCCAGGTTGTTGACCCCGACCACGAAGAATTTTCTGGTGTCGAGCGGTTTGCCGGGACCGACAAGGTTATCCCACCAACCGATGTTCTCCGGATCGTCGGGATAGTGACCGGCGACATGGTGGCTACCGGAGAGCGCATGGCAAACCAGCACGGCGTTGGTGTGATCGGCGTTGAGCGTGCCATAGGTTTCGAAAACCAGTTCGAAACCCGGCAACCCGGCACCGCTCTGCAGCCGCAGCGGCTCGTTGAATTGCGCGCGCTGCGGCGCAACAACTCCGACTGAATTCTCAGGTGACATCGTGATCGGTTGGGTGGCAGGAAAAAATGAATTCAGACGCAACTGTTGAGCTTCTCCAGTTGCTCGCGAATCTTCGCCGGTTCCTCATGACGCAACAGGCGGCGAACGATCGGCACCAGTTCGGCGCAGTTGCTCTGCATGATCTTCTGCTTGACCGAGAGGATCTGTGCCGGATGCATCGAGAACTGGCGCAGCCCCATCCCCAGCAGCAGCCTGGTCAGAGTCGGGTCACCGGCAAGTTCGCCGCAGATTGAAACCGGGATAAACATCTTTTCGGCACTCGCCATGGTGTGCGCCAACAGCATCAACACGGCCGGATGCAGGGGGTCATAGAGCGGTGCGACCTCTTCGTCGCTGCGATCGATGGCCAGGGTGTACTGGATCAGATCGTTGGTGCCGATCGACAGAAAATGCATGCGCCTCAGAAACAGGCCGACGGCCAGCGCGGCGGCCGGTATCTCGATCATCGCTCCGACCTGGATCGTCTCATCGAAGGGAATGCGTTCGCCGCGCAGACTCGACTTGGCCCGCTCGACCGCGGCCAATGTCTGATCGATTTCGTGCGCCTGCGAAAGCATCGGGATCAGGAGCTTGGTCTTGCCGTACTTAGAAGCGCGCAGGATGGCTCGCAACTGTGTCTGGAACATCTTCGGTTCGGCCAGCGACAGGCGAATCGCACGCAGCCCGAGCGCCGGATTGCTTTGCAGGCGCTCGCCCTGCGCCTTTTCCGGATGGAGATCCTTGTCGGATCCGAGATCGAAGGTACGGATGGTGACCGGCCGGCCGGCCATGCCCTTGACGACCGTGCGATAGGCCTCGAACTGCTCGTCTTCGGTCGGCATGTCGCCGCGATCGAGAAAGATGAACTCGGTGCGAAACAGGCCAATCCCTTCGGCACCGCCGTCAAGCGCGGCAGCCACGTCACCGGGTAACTCGATGTTGGCCTGCAGATCGATGTCGACGCCGTCGAGAGTCACCGACTTCGCCGTCTTGAGCCGTCTGAGCTTGATCCGTTCGAGCTCGATCTGGCTCTTTCTGAGCCGGTACTCCTCAAGGATGCGCGGATCGGGGTTGACGATCAGGACGCCACGCGTACCATCGACGATCAGCACTTCGTCGTCATGAATCAGTTGCCGGGCGTTGTGCAGGCCAAGCACCGCCGGAATGCGCAGGCTGCGCGCGAGAATCGCGGTATGCGAAGTCGAGCCGCCGACATCGGTGACAAAAGCCGCGAAATGATGTTCCTTGTAGGCAATCACGTCTGCTGGCGAGAGATCGTGCGCGACGACGATCAGATTCTCTTCCTTGATGCCCTTGCCGGTTCTCAAGGACATCCGGCCCGGCTGGCCGACCAGTTCCTTGATCACCCGCTCGACGACCTGGCGCACGTCGTAGCTGCGCTCGCGCAGGTACGGGTCGTCAAAACTTTCGAACTGGGCAACCAGGATCTCCATCTGCTGCACCAGCGCCCATTCGGCATTGCAGCGACGCTCGCGAATCAGCTGCTTGGGAACTTCCGCCAGTTCGGGATCGGCAAGGATCATCGAATGCAGGTCGATGAACGCGCCGAACTCGGCCGAAGTATGCTGCAAGCGCCCCTTCAGGGTCGCAAATTCCTCGCGCACGCGCAGCAGCGCTGCCTCGAAGCGGGCCACCTCCTTGTCTACCAGGCGTGGCGAGATGACCAGATGCGAGACCTCGAGGGTCGCGTGCGACATCAGATGTGCCTGCCCGATCGCGATGCCCCCGGAAACCGCCAGACCATGCAGGGTAAAACTCATGATGCGCTCACTCCGCCTCGCCAAACCTTCCCGCGATCAATCCGAGGATGGCCTCGTTCGCCGCCTCTTCGTCCACGCCATCGGTCTCGACGACCACCGTTGACCCCATGCCGGCGGCCAGCATCATCACACCCATGATGCTCTTGGCGTTGATGCGGCGCGCCCCTTTCTCCATCCAGACGTCGCTGGCAAAGCGGCTGGCAAGTTGCGTCAGCTTGGCCGAAGCACGGGCATGCAGGCCCAGCTTGTTGATGATTGCAGTTTCAGCACGTACCATCGAAAACTCCTGTGATTCTAGGCAGGCGGCGGCAGCTTCAGTACGCCATCATGAGCCCCGCTGATCGCCTTCTGCAACATGGTTTCCATCCCCTTCTCGCGATAGGTCAGCGCGCGCAGCAGCATCGGCAGACTGAGACCGGCAACTCCCTCGACATGACCCGGCTCAAGCAGCTTGAGCGCCAGGTTGCCGGGGGTCGCACCGAAAACATCGGTCATCACCAGAACACCTTCGCCGCGGTCGACTTCCTTCAGCAACAGCCGCGCCAGCGGCAGGATGTCCAGCGGATCGTCCTGAGCTGCCACGCCAAGCTGTGCGATCAGAGGCGGACGTTTGTTGAGCACGTGGCAAATGTTCTGAATCAGGCTTTCACCAAACGAACCATGCGTTATCAGGAGAATACCGATCATCGCGCCCACCCCGTACGACAATCCGTCATTCTAAGCGATTCCGCGCGGCTCGGCAGCATTGGCGAACGCATCAAGGGATGACCTCAAGCTTCCGTGGCCGACCGCCGACGTACTCGAGCCGACCGTGCAGGGCACTGCTGACCTGCACCTGGCCTTGTGCGTCGACCCGCAGCACCTGCTCCACCTGCAACGCACGCGCCAGACGCGGCCAATCGCTACCGGCGATGAATAGCGGCTTGGAAGCAACGTCGCTGAGCGTTCCGGCCCCCGCGCGCGGCGAGATCAGGACGCTCAGCGACTGCGTATGCAACGCCGGCTGCGCACTGCGCGGGTCGAGCAGATGACAGTAACGGCGACCGTCGATCTCGAAGAAGCGCTGATAGTCGCCCGAGGTACCGATCGCCTCACCGTTGGCCAGTTCGATCGTCGCCAGCGGCCCGGGCTGGCGCGGATGCTGGATGCCGACGCGCCAGCGCTGCCCATTCTTGCTCCCCAGCGCCATGACATTGCCGCCGATGTTGATCAATGCATTGAGCACCCCCTGTGCCTGGAGAATGGCCGCCGCGCGGTCGAGCGCAACGCCCTTGAGATAGCCGCCGAAATCGAGGGCCACTTCGCGCTTGTCGCTGCTGGCGTAAGCGCCCTCGATCCGCAGATCGAGAATGCTTGGCCGGGCTGCCCGCCAGGCAGCTCGGGCCAACGGATCGGGTAGCGTGGCCGGCAATTCGTCGGACTGGAAACCCCAGAGGCCGATCAGACCGCCGATTCCCGGGTCGAAAAGCCCTTCGCCAAGGCGCGTCAGGCGCTGCGCTTCGGCAATCAGTCCTGCCATTTCCGGCGTCACCGGCTGCCGCCTGCCGGCCGTGATGGCCGCGTTCAGCGCGCTCAGCTCGGACGGTTTCCAGGCATGGTAGGTGCGATGCAGGCGATCGAACTCGCGCAGCACGGCCGCCGCTGCCGGACGCGCTGCCGCTTCGTCGAGGCCGGCGATCAGCACTTCGACGCGGGTTCCGAAAACAAAGGCTTCCTGATGATGCAGGGGCGCCCGCTCACAGGCCGCCAGGACGCTGGCGAGAAGCAGTGCGAGCAAGCGGACCAGGATGGCTAGGGGGCGGCGGCAAGGCACTGGCGATCGAGCGCGGCAATGAACATGGCGGCGGCGTCGAAACCGGTCTGCTCGGCGATTTCGACCATGCACGTCGGGCTGGTGACGTTGATCTCCGTCAACCAGTCGCCGATCACGTCGAGGCCGACCAGCAGCAGGCCGCGGGCGGCCAGCACCGGCGCCAGCGTGCTGGCGATTTCCCGATCGCGAGCGCTCAGTTCGCGGGCCACGCCGGTACCGCCGGCGGCCAGGTTGCCGCGGGTTTCGCCGGCCTTGGGAATGCGCGCCAGGCAATAGGGAACCACTTCACCGCCAACGATCAGGATGCGCTTGTCGCCATCGACGATCTCGGGGATGTAGCGTTGCGCCATGATCGTGCGCGCGCCGTCACGGGTCAGCGTTTCGACGATCACATTGCGGTTCGGGTCGTCATGACGAACGCGGAAAATCTGGGTTCCGCCCATTCCGTCGAGCGGTTTGAGAATCGTGTCGTGTTCGTAGTCGATGAACGCGTGGATCACTGCCGCGTCGCGCGCCACCAGCGTCGGCGCCGAAAAGTGCGCGAACTCGGCGATCGACAACTTCTCGGAATGGTCGCGCAGGGCGCGCGGCCGGTTGAAAACGCGCGCCCCTTCGGCTTCTGCACCTTCAAGCAACCAGGTGGTGGTCACGTATTCCATGTCGAAGGGGGGATCCTTGCGCATCACGACGGCGCGGAAATCACGCAAGGCGACGACGTGACGGTCGACCTCGGCAAACCAGTCATGATCGTCGGCAAGCATTTCCAGATGCACCGCAGCAGCGCAGACGCCGTGCAGCGGCGACCAGTGAATGGCCTCCTGCTGGATCGTCCACACTGCGTGCCCTGCCGCCTGGGCAGCGCGCATCATCGCGATACTGGTATCCTTGTAGGCCTTCAGCGACCGCAGGGGGTCGACGATGAATGCTATGCGCATGCCACTTGCTCCTCAATCGGTGCCGTACGTTCGAGTTCGAGCGAGGCCGCGAGCTGCGCCAGGCGGGCAACCACACCGTAGACGTAAAAGCGGTTCGGTGCAGCATCGGGATTCTGGCCATGGTCGGGCAGCGAGCAACTGGTCTCGAAGGCCAGCGGCTCGAAGTGCATGCCCGGCGCGTTGAGATTCTCATCCTTGCCGCGCCCGCTATGGACACGGTAAAAGCCACCCACGACAAAGCGGTCGATCATGTATACCACCGGTTCGGCGACGCCTTCGTCGCTGCCGCTGCCGACCCGCTCATAGGAATGCACTCCTTCCTGGATGATCACCTGCGACACCGCCAGACCTTCCTTGATCACCGACATCTTGTTGCGCTGCCTGCGGTTGAGGCCGGTCACCTGGGCTGCATCCTTGACCGTCATCACCCCCATGCCATAGGTGCCGGCGTCGGCCTTGACGACCACGTAAGGAGTTTCTTCGATCCCGTATTGCTGGTATTTCTCGCGGATCAGACCGAGCACGGCATCGACATTGGCAGCCAGGCAGTCCTCACCTTGTCGCTCATGAAAATTGACGCTGCTGCAGACCGAAAAGTAGGGGTTGATCCGCCACGGGTCAATCCCGACCAGCCTGGAGAAGTTTTCCGCCACTTCATCGTAGGCTGCAAAGTGGTTCGACTTGCGGCGCAAAGCCCAACCCGCATGCAGCGGCGGCAGAACGAACTGCCCGTCGAGGTTTTGCAGAATCCGCGGGATACCCGCCGAGAGATCGTTGTTGAGCAGGATGGCACAGGGGTCGAAGCCTTCGAGTCCCAGCCGGGAGCGACTGCGCAGCAGCGGTTCGAGAAGCAGCGAGCTGCCGTCGGGAAGCAGCACCGGCGTCGGCTTGTCGATCTCCGGCGACCACGAGCCGAGGCGCACGTCGAGGCCGGTCAGGCGCAGGATCGCCGCGAGCTGTGCGACGTTCTGCAAATAAAAGAGGTTGCGCGTGTGCTTCTCGGGAATCAGCAGCAGCCGCCTGGCGTCGGGGCAGATCCGGTCGATCGCCGCCATCGCCGCCTGCACGCAGAGCGGCAGGAAGGTGACGTCGAGATTGTTGAAGCCCCCGGGAAACAGGTTCATGTCCACCGGCGCCAGCTTGAAACCTGCGTTGCGCAGGTCGACCGAGCCATAAAAAGGCGGCGTATGCTCCTGCCACTGCCCGCGCAACCAGCGCTCGATCTCCGGCATGGCGTCGAGGAAACGCCGTTCAATTTCCAGCAGGGGCCCGCTGAAGGCAGTCATGAGGCGTGGAACCATGGGCTTTCTCTCCTTCCCGTCAGCGCCGGCCGGCGCAGCGGAATGCTCGGTGGAAACACCTGCTCTACGGCAGATCGACGGGTGATCTTACAGCAGCACGGCTTTTGCAGGCGATCCGGACGCACCGTCAGCGTTCCCCCCAGGGCATCACCGGCACCGTCGAGATACTGTTCGCCGGCGCGCCGTCGATCAGCTTGCGACTGATCGCGAGGTAGACCAGGGTCTTGTGGGCTTCGTCCCACATCCTGACGACGCGTGTCTCCTTGAACAGAATCGAAGTGTCTTCGGCAAACACCGTCGCCTCTTTCGGCAGCTTCGCGGGCAGCGTAATCGGTCCGGTCTGCCGGCACGCCAGCGAGAACTGCGACGGGTCCTGCGCGAGGCCAAACGAACCGCTGATGCCGCCGGTTCTCGCCTGGCTGACATGACAGGTCACGCCCGGCACTTTCGGATCAGGAAAACTCTCGACGCAGACCCGGTGATTGGCACCGACCAGTTTCCACTCGGTGGTCACACAAGCGACCTGCTCGGCCAGCACCGGCGCACTCCAGAAGGCAAGCAGGCCCCAGACAACAGCCTGTCGACCCGGCATCCAACGATTGCGAATGATCAATTTCTCTCTCCTTTACGGCAAGGCACACAGGTTGGGTTGGGGTTGGGGTTGGGGTAGCGTAAGCCGACGTTTTCCGTTACCCGATGTCGGTGACGCCCGATGGGCTAACCCAGCTACAAATGCTCGCCCACCATCACTCCGGAGATGCGGCCAGCGTCACATTGCCGAGTTGCCCTACCGGCGAACCGCGCCGCGCACGCTGACCGAGATGCCGATCTTCCGAAAGCAGGGTCTTGATGCGGTTCCGGAACATCCCCTTGATCGTCACCCGGTCGCCCTGGGTGGCGACGACCGCGCGCAAGGATTCGTTGTCGTGCAGGCCGATGATCTGCACGCCCTTGCCGGCCGACAGGCGCTTCATCTGTTCGAGCGGGAAAACCAGCAGGCGGCCATCTTCGGACAAGGCCGCCAGATGATCCTTGCCGGCAAGCCTCACCGGCGGCAGGATGGTCGCCCCCTCTTCGACGCTCAGGAAGGCCTTGCCGGCCTTCTGACGCGACAAGAGGTCGGCGTAGGTACAGATGAAGCCGTAGCCGGAAGTCTTGGCGAGCAGCAGTTCGTCGCCCGCAAGCCCGGTGAGCACATGCGCGATCTTCCCGGTACCGAGTTCGACGAACGACGACAGCGGTGCGCCCATGCCGCGACCGTCGGGAAGACTGGCGACCGCCAGGGTGAATGCACGCCCTTCGGTCGACAAAATCACCAGCGAGTCCACCGAGCGGCATTCCTGCGCCGAACCGGCGCGATCGCCGTCCTTGAAGACGACGCCCGAGAGGTCGAGGTTGTGCCCCTGCCGGACACGCGCCCAGCCCTTCTCGGAGATGATCACGGTCACCGGCTCATCGGCGACGGCCGCGACCTCCGAGCGCGAAGCGGTGGCCGCCGCGAGGAGGATCGTCCGGCGGGCATCGCCATGCTTCTCGGCATCAGCCCGGATTTCGCGAATCACCTGCCGGCGCAGCAGCGTGTCGCTGCCGAGCAGTTTGACCAGGCCTTCGCGTTCACCACGCAGCTTCGCGAGTTCCTGCGCGATGCGGATTCCCTCGAGTCGGGCCAACTGACGCAGGCGGATTTCCAGGATGTCTTCGGCCTGCCGGTCCGAGAGCGTGAAGCGCGCGATCAACGCCCTTTTCGGATCGTCGGATTCGCGAATGATGCGGATCACTTCGTCGATGTTGAGGAAGACGATGTGCCGGCCTTCGAGAATGTGGATGCGGTCGTCGGCCTTCTGCAGGCGGAACTCGGTACGCCGATGCACGGTCCGGATGCGGAAGCTACACCACTCGCCGATCAGGTCGGCGAGCGATTTCTGGCACGGTCGGCCGTCGATACCGACCGCCACCAGGTTGATCGGCGCCGAGGTTTCAAGGCTGGTATGCGCCAGCAGTAGCGCCACGAACTCGTTGCGGTCGATGCGTGCGCTGCTCGGCTCGAAAACCAGACGCACGTCGTCGTCCTTGCCCGACTCGTCGCGCGCCCGGTCGAGCTGCGATGCCATCAGCGCCTTGAGCTGTGCCGCCGCCTGTTCGATCACCTTCTTGCCCGGTTTCGGCTGCGGATTGAGCAGGGCCCCGACCTCGGAAAGCACCTTGGCCGAGGAAACGCCCGGTGGCAACTCCTTGAAAACCACCTGCCAGGCGCCGCGCGCCATCTCCTCAATCTCGTAGCGCGCACGCACGCGCAGGCTGCCACGACCGCTGCTGTAGGCGGCGGCGATGTCGCTTGCCGACGAGATGATCTGGCCGCCACCAGGATAGTCTGGTCCTGGGAGGTGCACCATCAGTTCGCCGACGCCGGCGGCCGGGTGCTCGATCTTGTGGATCACCGCTGCGGCGACTTCGCGCAGATTGTGCGAAGGCATTTCGGTGGCCATGCCGACGGCGATTCCCGAAGCGCCGTTGAGCAGCAGGAAAGGTAGCCTGGCCGGCAGGAATGCCGGTTCATCGAAGGAGCCATCGTAGTTCGGCTGGAAATCGACCGTGCCTTCGCCGAGCTCGCCAAGCAGCAGCTCGGCGATCAGCGTCAGGCGCGCTTCGGTGTAGCGCATCGCCGCGGCGTTGTCGCCGTCACGCGATCCGAAATTGCCCTGGCCATCGACCAGCGGGTAGCGCAGCATGAACGGCTGCGCCACCCGCACCATCGCGTCGTACGCCGAGGTGTCGCCGTGCGGGTGATACTTGCCGATCACGTCACCGACAACGCGCGCCGACTTGACCGGTTTGGCGGTCGCCGACAATCCGAGTTCGCGCATTGCGAAGAGGACGCGGCGCTGCACCGGTTTCAGCCCGTCCTTGACATCCGGCAGGGCGCGACCCTTGACCACCGCGATCGCATACTCCAGATAGTCGCGCGCTGCCGAATCGTGCAGCAGGATGCTGTCGTCGTCGTCGCCAGACGGCAGCACTGCCGACGGCGGCGGTACGGCTGGCGGTGCCGCTGGCGCGTCGAGCAGGTCACCAAACAGGTCTGGCGTCGAATTTTTCCTCACTGACAGATCACTCTCAAATCTCTGCGCCGATCAGGGCGCCGTTTTCTTCCATTCGCGACTCTCTCCTGTCGCAGGTGCTCTTCGCCGTCGAACGTATGGATCTTGCGCAGCATGTGCTTCCTGCCCTGGCCGGGGTCATCCTCAACCCGAAGGCCTGAGCGCAACGAGAAGGACGGGACCGTCCGCCCGGAGTGACGTTCCGGCGGTTCAGAATCGCCGTGAGTCAGTCCGGGAATCGTTTTGAAGTGCTGCATGGCGTGCGATTGTACCGCACACGCGTGCTTCGCCATGCCTGTCGCGCACCCTCAGCCACGGAACCCGTTCCGAAGGAAGCAGGATCCCGCGCCTTTGCTCTCCTGGCCAGCGTCATCGAAAGCAGCCGCCGTCTCGGCGTCTCTGTCTGGCAATATCTCGGTCCCGTCATCCGTACTGCCCGTACGGGTTTGCACCCCCCGCTTCCCTCCATCCCGGCAGCAGCATAGGTTACTTCGGATCGGTCCGCTGGGGCGCCTAGTTAGGCTTGATCCAATCAGGGAACCCAGGAGTAATTTTGGACTTTTCCAATATTCCGGATTGATCATAAAACTCGACATTCCCCTCTTCACTACAGATCCAGACCTCTTTGGCTCCCGCCTCTAGATACAATTCCTTCTTGTGTAACTGTTGTTTTTTCGTGTTGCCAGGAGACATGACTTCAATACAGAGTTCTGGCGCCGTAGGGCTAGCTGTTTCATCTCTAACTTGCGCCAACAGTTCATCAGAAATCCAAACAACATCAGGGGCCTTGATATTTTCAGAGGTTGCCACCGGAAACTCTTGTAACACTCTACCCTTGTTTAAAAGTGATTTGAGCAAGCTGGAAATATAGTCTTGAAGAATCACATGCCTGATACTAGCAGGACTCATCACAATTTGGCTCCATTCATTCAATTCGATTTTATAGGGTAAGTCTTTGAGTGACGGATCAGCGCAGACTTGTTCCCAATCCATAACGCTCTCCTCTTTTCAATAGTTCCACTGCAAGAATGGCATCTCCGGCCGAGTATCCAATCTCCTGGCATTCTCGCCCAATAAACAACGGCCTGCGCAGGCAAAGCCCGGCAGGCCGTTGTGCGGGCACGCGCAACGCCAGGTAAAGCTTACACCGTCACCGTCTCCGCCACATCACTGAACTCCTTGATCTGATCGAAGTTCATGTAGCGATAGACATCGGCGGCCTTGGCGTTGACCGTCTGCACCTGCTCGAGATACTCGGCCGGCGTCGGGATCCGGCCCATCAGCGCGCAGACGGCGGCGAGTTCGGCTGATCCCAGGAAGACGTTGGTGTCGATGCCGAGACGGTTCGGGAAGTTGCGCGTCGAGGTCGACATCGCGGTACTGCCTTTCCTGATCTGCGCCTGGTTGCCCATGCACAGCGAACAGCCGGGCATTTCCATGCGCGCGCCGGACTTGCCGAGAATCGCGTAATAGCCTTCCTCGTTGAGGATCATCGCGTCCATCTTGGTCGGCGGCGCGATCCACAGCCGCGTCGGGATGTCGGTCCGGCCTTCGAGGACCTTGCCGGCGGCGCGGAAGTGACCGATGTTGGTCATGCACGAACCGATGAAGACTTCGTCGATCCGGGTGCCGGAGACCGCGGAGAGCAGCTTGACGTCGTCCGGATCGTTCGGACAGGCGACCAGCGGCTCGGTGACCTCGGCCAGGTCGATCTCGATCACCGCCGCGTACTGCGCGTCGGCGTCGGCCTTGAGCAGTTCGGGATTGGCGATCCACGCCTCCATCGCCTTGATCCGGCGACCGAGGGTGCGCGCATCCGAGTAGCCGTTGGCGATCATCCACTTCATCAGCGTGATGTTCGAGCGCATGTATTCGATGATCGGTTCCTTGTTCAGCGCCACCGCGCAGGCCGCGGCCGAACGCTCGGCGGCGGCGTCGGAGAGCTCGAAGGCCTGCTCGACCTTGAGATCCGGCAGCCCTTCGATTTCCAGGATGCGGCCCGAGAAGATGTTCTTCTTGCCTTTCTTCTCGACCGTCAGGAGACCGGCCTGGATCGCGTAGTAGGGAATCGCATTGACCAGGTCACGCAGCGTCACGCCGCGCTGACCGGCTTCGGCGAGCGAGCCCTTGAAGCGCACCAGCACCGATTCCGGCATGTCGAGCGGCATCACGCCGGTGGCGGCGGCAAAAGCAACCAGGCCCGAACCGGCCGGGAACGAGATGCCGATCGGGAAACGCGTGTGCGAATCGCCGCCGGTGCCGACGGTGTCGGGCAGCAGCAGGCGATTGAGCCAGGAGTGGATGACGCCGTCGCCCGGACGCAGGGCAACGCCGCCACGCGTGCTGATGAAGCTCGGCAGCTCGCGGTGCATCTTGACATCGACCAGCTTCGGATAGGCAGCAGTGTGGCAGAACGACTGCATCACCATGTCCGCCGAAAAGCCGAGGCAGGCCAGATCCTTCAATTCATCGCGGGTCATCGGACCCGTCGTGTCCTGCGAGCCGACGGTGGTCATCCGCGGTTCGCAGTAGGTGCCGGGCAGCACGCCCTTGCCTTCGGGCAGACCGCAGGCACGTCCAACCATCTTCTGCGCCAGCGAGTAGCCCTTGCCCGGATCGGCCGGATTCTGCGGCAGGCAGAACAATGTCGATGCCGGCAGGCCGAGCGCTGCACGCGCACGCATCGTCAGGCCGCGCCCGATGATCAGCGGAATGCGGCCACCGGCGCGCACTTCGTCGAGGATCACCGGCGTCTTCAGTAGTGATTCGGCGATCACGGCACCGTTCTTCAAGGCGGTGACCTTCGAGGTGGCGGCGTCGATCCTGAGTTCGATCTCGTCGCCCATGTCCATCTGGCCGACGTCGATTTCGACCGGCAGCGCACCCGCGTCTTCCATGGTGTTGAAGAAGATCGGCGCGATCTTCGAGCCCAGGCAGACGCCACCGAAACGCTTGTTCGGAACGTAGGGAATGTCTTCGCCGGTGAACCACAGCACCGAATTGGTCGCCGACTTGCGCGACGAACCGGTGCCAACGACGTCGCCGACATAGGCGATCAGGTTGCCCTTCCTGCCGAGTTCTTCGAGCTGCTTGATCGGACCACGCTCACCGGCCTTGTCGGGGTTGATCCCGGGACGCGGGTTCTTGAGCATCGCCAGCGCATGCAGCGGAATGTCGGGACGCGACCAGGCGTCTGGCGCCGGTGAAAGATCGTCGGTGTTGGTTTCGCCGGTGACCTTGAAAACGGTGAGCTTCTGCGCAGCCGGCACTTCGGGACGCGAGGTGAACCACTCGGCGTCGGCCCAGCTCTGCAGCACGGATCGGGCATTCGGATTACCCTGGTCGGCAAGTTCCTTGACATCATGGAAGAAATCGAAGACCAGCAGCGTCTTCTTGAGGGCTGCGGCGGCGATCGTTCCGGTGGGAGCGGAGAGCAGGTCGATCAGCGGCTTGACGTTGTAGCCACCCAGCATCGTGCCGAGCAGTTCGGTGGCCTTTTCCGCCGAGATCAGCGCGCAGGACTCTGCCCCCTTGGCGACCCGTGCCAGGAATTCGGCCTTGACCTTGGCAGCATCATCGACACCGGCCGGCACGCGATAGGTAATCAGCTCGACGAGAGTCGCTTCTTCGCCCTGTGGCGGGTTCTTCAACAGTCCGATGAGTTCCTCGGTCTGCCTGGCAGTCAGCGGCAGCGGCGGAATGCCGAGCGCAGCGCGTTCGGCAACGTGGGCACGATAGGATTCCAGCACAGCGACGTCCTTTCTCAAAGATTGTAACTAGGGTAAAACATGATTGTACTGCAAGGGCGCCCAGCCATGCCTGCGCAGCGAAGCTTTGCGCAAGATGGGCTGACAGCGGGGCGCCGGCTTGTCTATAATGGGCCGATGGATCTCCCCACAACACTCCTGTACAGCATTCTCAGCTCCATCGTCGAAGCCGCACTGACGCCCTCCCCTGACACGCAGGTGCTGCATGAACCGATGGCCATGGCGCGCGCACTGCCTGAAGAGGCCAGGCAGGGAGTCTTGCAGCCACCGACCGGAGACGGTTTCCTGACCATCAGTGGCCAGCAATGGCCACTCGCCCCGACGGCGCAGTTTCGTAATCGGCAGAACCTGCTGGTCCTGCCGATACAGATTCAGGACCCCGTCGAAGTCGTCTATCTGCCCGATGCTTCCGGCGCGATCCATCGCGTCTGGATGCTGACGCCGAGCGAGGCCTCGGTATCGCGACCACGCTGACGGTCATGACTTTTCCAGACACCCCCGATCATGAAAGTCATGACCGTTTCCCCTCCCCCACGCGTGGAGAGGGGAGATTCGTGAGCCGCTGACGGGACTTTGGCATTAACGCAAACAACAAAGCAGGCATGGCAGACATGGCCAAAAAACTCTTCATCCGCACCTTCGGGTGCCAGATGAACGAGTACGATTCGGACAAGATGGCCGACGTGCTCGCCGCATCCGAAGACATCGTCCAAACCGATACGCCCGACGATGCGGACATCATCCTCTTCAACACCTGCTCGATACGCGAGAAGGCGCAGGAGCGCGTTTTTCATGACCTCGGCCGGGTACGCCTGCTGAAACTCGCCAATCCCGATCTGGTGATCGGTGTCGGCGGCTGTGTGGCGAGCCAGGAAGGTGCGGCGATCGTCGCCCGTGCCCCTTATGTGGATGTGGTTTTCGGACCGCAGACCCTGCATCGGCTGCCGCAGTTGATTGCCGACCGGCGTCGCCTGGGCAAGTCACAGGTCGATATCTCCTTCCCGGAAATCGAGAAGTTCGACCATCTGCCACCGGCGCGGGTCGAGGGCGCTGCCGCTTTTGTCTCGATCATGGAGGGCTGCAGCAAGTTCTGTTCGTTCTGCATCGTTCCTTACACGCGCGGCGAAGAGGTGTCGCGGCCTTTCGAAGATGTCCTGACCGAAGTCGCCGGGCTGGCCGCACAGGGCGTCCAGGAGGTGACCCTGCTCGGACAGAATGTCAACGCCTACCGCGGCGCCATGCTGGGCAGCGGGCAGGCACTCGCTGGCGATGAGGCGGCCGACCTCGCCTTGCTGATCGAATACATCGCTGAAATTCCGGGCATCGAGCGCATTCGCTACACCACCTCGCATCCCCGCGAGATGTCGGCACGGCTGATTGACACCTATACCCGGGTGCCCAAGCTCGTCTCGCACCTGCATCTGCCGGTGCAATCGGGGTCCGATCGGGTTCTGGCGGCGATGAAGCGCGGCTACACGGCGCTCGAATACAAGAGCCTGGTGCGCAAGCTGCGCGCTGCGCGTCCTGATCTCTCGCTCTCATCAGACTTCATCGTCGGTTTTCCGGGCGAAACCGACGATGATTTTGAAAAGACCATGAAACTGATCGACGAGATCGGCTTTGACGCCTCGTTCTCGTTCCTCTACAGTGCGCGCCCAGGAACACCGGCTGCCGAGCTTGCCGACGATACGCCGCAATCGCTCAAGCTCGAACGTCTGCTGCGCCTGCAGAAGCGTATCGACGAACTGGCGCAGGCGGTTTCGGCAGCGATGGTCGGCAGCGTCCAGCGGGTGCTGGTCGAAGGCGTGTCGAAGAAGAACCGCCGGGAATTCGCGGGGCGAACGGACAACAACCGTGTCGTCAATTTTGCCGGCAAGGCTGGCGACAACACGCCCCTTCTCGATCACTTTCTCAATGTCCGCATCACTTCCGCCCTGCCGCATTCGCTACGCGGCGAGATCGTCGGTGCAAGCACATGAACACGCATGCTTCCGAGCGCCCGGCTGCACACTCCTCGCCGCCGAAAAGCCGGGCCACCGAACTGCTGCTGTCGCCGGTCAACAACAAGCAACTGGCCAATCTGTGCGGCGCCCTCGACGAGAATCTGCGCCAGATCGAGACCGCCCTCGACGTCTCGATTGCCCGCCGCGGCGAACGCTTTACGCTGCGCGGCGAAGCCGGACAGCGGGCGCGCGCCTCCGAGGCTCTGCAGCAGTTCTACGCCCAGGCCAAGGACACCTTGTCGGTCGATGACATTCAGCTCGGCCTGATCGAACTGCTCAACCGACCGGTACGCCACAACGCGTCGGGTGGCGGCCTGGCACCGGCGCTGCTGACCCGCAAGACCGAGCTGCACGGCCGCACGCCACGCCAGATCGAATACCTGAAGCACATCCAGGAACACGACATCACCTTCGGTACCGGCCCGGCCGGTACCGGCAAAACCTATCTTGCCGTCGCTTCGGCGGTTGACGCCTTCGAACGCGAACTGGTGCAGCGCATCGTGCTCACCCGCCCGGCAGTCGAAGCCGGCGAGCGCCTCGGCTTTCTGCCGGGTGACCTCGCACAGAAGGTCGATCCCTATCTGCGACCGCTCTACGATGCGCTCTACGATCTGATGGGCTTCGAGCGCGTCGGCAAGCTGTTCGAACGCGGTGCGATCGAGATCGCACCGTTGGCCTATATGCGCGGCCGCACCCTGAACCACGCTTTCATCATTCTCGACGAGGCGCAGAACACGACGCCCGAACAGATGAAAATGTTCCTGACGCGCATCGGCATCGGCGCCAAGGCGGTAGTCACCGGCGATGTCACCCAGATCGACCTGCAGCGTGGCCAGAAGAGCGGCCTGATCGAGGCCCGCCAGATCCTCAGGGAAGTCCGCGGCATCGCTTTCACCGAGTTCCTGAAGGAAGACGTCGTGCGCCATCCGCTGGTGGCGCGCATCGTCTCGGCCTACGAAGCGCACACCGCTGCGCTGGAAGTTCACGCCGCCGCGCCGGCCGGGCATGGCGAAGTGTGAGCGGCGGCTGCAGGTCAGCGTACAGCATGCCGGTGACTGGCCGGACCTCCCCGGGAAATCGCAGGTTCGTCGCTGGGCACGTGCTGCGGCAGTCCATCACGGCGTTGGCGGACAGATCACCGTACGCTTTGTCGATACCGACGAAGGCCGCAGCCTGAACCGTACCTACCGGTCCAAAGACTACGCGACCAACGTCCTGTCCTTTCCCTATCAGCAGGAACCCTCGCTCTGCGGTGATCTCGTGCTCTGTGCGCCGGTCGTTGCGATCGAGGCGAGCGCCCAGGGCAAATCGCTCGAAGCCCATTACGCCCATCTGATCGTCCATGGCATGCTGCATCTGCAGGGCTACGACCATGAAACGGGCAAGAAGGAGGCCCGTGAAATGGAAAACCAGGAGCGCCGGGTACTGGCTGCGCTGGGCTATCCAGACCCCTATCGGCTGGAAAATCAATGGATTGCACGGAAAGAGGAAGGCCTTCGATCGGTGATCGCGATATCAGCGAGAAAGACTCCGGATTGCAGACAGTGGAAAAATCGCCGATAATGATGCCTTTGATGCCTCATGCTCTGCTTGTCGCCTGATCATGACAGCCTTAACCTACAGGAAAAGCACCAGATGAAAGACAAAATCCATCCTGCCTACGGTGAAATCGCGGTGACCTGCTCCTGCGGCAACACCTTCACCACCCGGTCGACAATGAAGAAAGCGCTGCACGTCGAGGTCTGCTCGGCCTGCCATCCTTTCTACACCGGTAAACAGAAAATCATCGATACGGCTGGCCGCGTCGAGAAATTCAACCAGAAGTATGGCGCGATGCGCAAACCGGTCTAGGTCGAACAGTGGGGTCGACAGAAAAAGGCAGCCCCACGGCTGCCTTTTTCGTTCCCAAATAGCGGCTTATCAGTACTCATTTCCAGATGCCGGCGCAGGCGGAGCATGCTCGCTTCCGGGGAATTCCATTGCCGCCCAATGGCTGGACTCTGGCGATTCTCCTCGTCCTCTATATTTGCACGGGGCTGATCGGTCACGACCCCTGGAGAAATGATGATGCAGTCACGATCGGCATCGTCCATGACCTGGTCTCAAACGGAAACTGGCTGACGCCAAGCCTCGCTGGTCGCCCTTACCCCGACGCACCTCTCTACTACTGGGTGGCAGCCAGCGGCAGTCGGCTGTTGTCCTGGCTCTTGCCGCTGCATGAGGCGACGCGACTGGCCAGCGGAGTATTCACCCTGCTCGCCCTGGGCTTCATTTTCCTCGCTGCACGCGAACTGCACGGTCGCGAACAAGCTCCGGCCGCACCGCTGCTGCTTGCCGGCAGCATTGGCTTCCTGTTCCACGCGCATGAAGCGCAGCCCATGCTGGCGGCGCTAACAGCGCACACCGCCGCCTACTGGGGACTGACGCAACTTGACAGGCGACCGCTGCGAGGCGCTTCCTGGTTCGGTTCGGCGCTCGGACTGGGTTTCCTCGCCAACGGCCTGGCGGCGATGTTGCCGCTGCTGCCCGTGGCAGCGTTCGTGGTCTGGCGATCCGACCATCGTCAACGCTCGGCGCTGCTGCTGCTTGGCTCGCTGCTGTTTGCCTGTGCGCTTGCCGGCGGGTGGCTGGCCGCCTTGTTCGCGACCTCGCCCGAGTACCTCGCCGCCTTCTCGCAGGGCGAGTTGACCCAGCTCAGCGCCAATGGGCAACCCCTGCTCGCTGTGCAGCGCCTGCTGCTGATGCTCCCTTGGTATGCCTGGCCAGCCTCCCCTCTCGCCTGCTGGGCACTCTGGGCAAAACGGCGCCAATGGGCTACGACCCCGCTGGCCTTGCCGATGTTTGCTTTCGTAGTCTCTCTGCTGATGGTCGGCAGCGCTATCGGAGCACGCAGCGTACCAGCTTTGCTGCTGCTGCCACCGCTGGTTCTGCTGGCCGTTCCGGGCGTCGCTTCACTGCGACGTGGCGCGGCGAACGCGTTTGACTGGTTTGGCATGATCACCTTCAGTCTCCTTGCCCTGCTGGCCTGGATTGGCTGGTGCGCAATGGTCTTCGGCTGGCCAGAAAGGCTGGCACGCCAGGCTGTTCGACTCGAACCGGGATTCGTGGGGCACTTCAGTATCCTGTGCGCCAGCGTCGCCCTGCTGGCAACCTTGGTCTGGTGCTGGCTGATTATGACCAGTCCGCGTTCCCCCATGCGCGGGATCATGCACTGGATGTCCGGTCTGACCTTGTTCTGGCTGCTGATCGTAACGCTCTGGATGCCCTGGATCGACTACAGCAAGACTTACCGCCAGGTATCCGCTTCGCTGGCCAAGGCACTGCCCGAGAATCGCCACTGCATTGCCGGAGCCAACCTCGCTGATTCGATCATCGCCTCACTGGACTACTTCGACGGGATCCGTACTATTCCGGCAAACTCCGCCACCGCCAGGAAGTGCGACTGGCTGCTGATCCACGGCGCCCCCAGGGATGGCCGCTCCCCAGCGGCCAGCGGCTGGCGGAAGGTCTGGGATGGCGGTCGTCCCGCCGAACGCCGGGACAGCGACCGACTGCACCTCTATCGGCGCGACGTCAAGAGAGGTTCATCGCCTGGCAATTAGAGTCTGATGAAGTGCTCGCGGTAGTACTTCAATTCGTCAATCGATTCGCGGATATCCGCGAGCGCGGAGTGCTCGGAGCGCTTGACAAAACCTCTTGCCACCTCGGGTTTCCAGCGCCGACAGAGTTCCTTGAGGGTGCTGACATCCAGGTTTCGGTAATGGAACCAGGCCTCAAGCTGCGGCATGTATCTTGCCATGAAGCGTCGATCCTGGCCGATCGAGTTGCCGCACATCGGGCTGACCGCCTGGGGAACATAAGCCCGCATGAACTCCAGCGCGGCTGCCTCGACAGCCGCCTCGTCGAATGTGGATGCCCTGACCCGATCAATCAGTCCGGAGCGGGCATGTGTCTTCCGGTTCCATTCGTCCATTGCATCGAGGCAGGCATCCTCCTGATGTACAGCCCACACCGTTGATTCGGCGATGGTCATCAACTGACTGTCGGTGACCACCATCGCCAGTTCGATGATGCGGTCGCAGTCAGGTACCAGACCGGTCATTTCCATGTCCAGCCAAACGAGGTAGGAAGCGTCCTTTGTCATATAATCCATCTGAACCGTAAAGTCGCCATTGTGTCACAACCGTATGTTCAATACCTTCTCCCTCATCTTTCTTGCCGCCTTGTTGGTCATGTGCGCCTTGCGCCTCTGGCTGGCGCAGCGGCAAATCACGCATGTCATGGCGCATCGCGGCCGCGTACCCGAGAACTTCGCTGATCGTGTCGATCTCAAGACTCATCAAAAGGCCGCCGACTATACCGTAGCACGCAGCCGCTTTGGCAGGATCGGCCTGGCCGTTGAAGTGGCGATGCTGCTCGCCTTCACGCTGGGTGGAGGTTTGCAGATACTGCATGACTTCTGGTCAGCACGACTCGATGGCCTGCCCTACGGGGTCGCACTCATCTTCAGCGTCCTGCTGATTTCCGCCATCGTTGACCTGCCGCTCAGCCTGTATCACCAGTTTGTCATCGAAGCAGAATTTTCCTTCAACCGCATGACTCTCCGAATCTTTTTCGCGGATCACCTCAAGCAGGCCATCCTGGCCATCGTCATCGGCACGCCGGTGCTGCTCGCCGTGCTCTGGCTGATGGCGAGAATGGGGGAGCTGTGGTGGCTCTACGTATGGCTCTTCTGGTGCACTTTCAACCTGCTCCTCCTGTTCATCTATCCAACCTGGATCGCGCCGCTATTCAACAAGTTCGTCCCGCTCGACGATGCCCGACTCAGAACGCGCGTCGAGGCACTGCTGGATCGCTGCGGCTTCGCCAGTTCGGATCTTTTGGTGATGGACGGATCGAAGCGATCGAACCACGGTAACGCCTACTTCACTGGTTTCGGCAAGACGAAGCGCATCGTCTTCTTCGATACCCTGCTCGACCGCCTGCAAGCCGTTGAGATCGAAGCCGTGTTGGCACACGAACTGGGACACTTCAAATACCGGCACGTGCAAAAGCGGATCGGTATGCTCTTTGTCCTGTCACTCGGGTTTCTTGCCATCCTGGGGCAACTGATCGATGCCGGCTGGTTCTTCAGCGGTCTCGGTCTGACGAGCCAGAACACGGCTCTTGGGCTGGTCCTTTTCTTTCTCGCCGGACCGGTTTTTGCTTTTCTGCTGACCCCGCTGCTGAGTCTCCTCTCGCGTCGCGACGAATTCCAGGCAGACCGCTACGCGGCGGCCCATGCTTCGGCCAGCGATCTGGTGGCCGCCCTGGTCAAGATGTACGAAGACAATGCCGCGACCTTGACCCCTGACCCGCTACATTCCTTGTTCTACGATTCACACCCACCCGCTGCCCTGCGCATCGCCCGCCTGCAGGACGCCTGACGATCATGACTTCACCCCTGATGATGAAAGTCATGACCGTTCCCTCTCCCCCGGCTCTTCCCACGGCCCGCGCTGCATCGCGGGCCGGCTACGGCGGCGCAGAGCAGAGCAGAGCAGTGCTCCGCGAAACCCCGCCTTCGCCCCTTCCGTGCGTCGCTGACGCGACTTTCACATTAAGCAGAAACAGGAGGATCCCATGCTCACCGAACTTGCTCTCGAACATTGCCGGCCGCTACGCGGCAGCGAACACGCCCTGGATCCCGCACAGGCCTCGGCCCTGCTGGCCGACCTGCCAGGCTGGCAGATTGCCGAGCCCGGTCTGCTCCATAAGGAGTTCACCTTTGCCAGCTACGCGGTCACCCTGCTATTCGTCAACACCGTCGCAGGCCTTGCTGAACGAGAGAACCATCATCCTGATCTCGAAGTCGGCTATGGCCGTGTGAAGATCAGCTACAGCACGCATGACGTTGCCGGCCTGTCGCGCAACGATTTCATCTGCGCCGCCAAGATCGAAGCACTGGCACGAATTTGAGACTGGCCGGCAGCGTCATCGCCGCTTACGGGCGGCAATACCGGGTTGAGTTGCGCGATGGCGAGACGCTGCTCTGCGTTCCTCGTGGCAAAAAGAGCGAACTGGTCTGCGGTGACCAGGTGAAGGTGCAGCGAACCAGTGCCGACCAGGGCGTCATCGCCACGCTTGAACCGCGGCGAACGCTGCTCTATCGCTCGGACCACTTCAAGCAAAGACTGATTGCCGCCAATGTGACACAACTCATCATCGTCGTCGCCACCGAACCGCCGTTTTCGGACGATTTGATCACACGCTGCATCGTCGCCGCCGAAAGTCAGGACATCCAGGTTCTGATCGTTCTCAACAAGTGCGACCTCAGTGAACGTGTACCGGCAGCTTCGGCGACCCTGCTGGCGTACGAGAAACTGGGTTATCGGGTTCTGAAGCTCTCTGCGCGCAACGATGGCGAACGCCTGTTGCCGTACCTGGCGGACCATACCAGCCTGCTGATCGGCCAATCCGGGATGGGCAAATCAACGCTGATCAATGCCCTGATCCCAGACGCCTGTACGCCCACCCGGGAAATCTCGCAGGCACTCAACGCCGGCAAGCACACCACTACGCATGCCCATCTCTATCACCCCAGTACGGGTGCTGCGCTGATTGACTCGCCAGGGCTGATGGCATTTGGCCTGCGCCATCTCTCGTCGGAGGACATTGCGCAGGCTTTTCTCGAACTGCGACCACTGCTCGGCCAATGTCGATTTCGCGATTGCCAGCACGACCGCGAACCCGACTGCAGTATCCTTGCCGCCGTCGAGCATGGCGCCATCGACCCTCGCCGCTATGCGGCGTTCCGCTCACTCTGTGCCGAAATCGGCTGACATCCAAGGACCTCTCACATGAGCGAAATCATCATTCGCCGCCGGCATGACAAGAGCCTCGCCGAGGCGCGTACCGCCGCCGAACATATGGCCGGCGAATTACAGGAAGAGTTTGACCTTGACTACGCGTGGGACGGCAACCGGATGCGTTTCAAGCGGCCGGGTGTGACCGGCGAACTGACCCTCGACGAAAAGGAAGTGTCGCTCAGCATCCGTCTCGGACTCCTGCTCTTCGCTGTCAAACCAGCCATCGAACGCGCAGCCCACAGATACTTCGACGAGAACTTTCCGGTCTGAACCAGACTGTCGGGCAAGCCGCCAGTCCTTGCTTTCAGGCTGCTTTCAGTTGCTCGACCACGGCAATGTACTGCTGCATCGCAACGTCCGCTGCAGTGCCCTTGATTGCCGCCCAGGCATCGTACTTGGCGCGACCGACCATATCGGTCAAGCCGGGGCGACGACCTTCAACATCGCCTTCGGTCACCTGCTTGTAAAGGGCATAGAGCCTCAGCAAGGTGGCGTTGTCCGGGCGCTCGGGCAGGGTCTTGGAACTGGCCACGGCGGCCTCGAACTGGGCTTGCAAGTCACTCACGTTGGTTCCTCCGGTTGATGATCACTTGAAATGACTTGCTATTATATGGGCTGGCCATTTTTCCCGGGAGCAGCCGCAATGAACCCACGCGAAAGAATTGCCCACGTCGACAACGCCTGGCTGCGCATGGATCGTCCAGAAAACCTGATGCAGATCGTCGGGGTCATGATCTTCAAGGGCCGCATCGACACCGAACGTTTCAAGCGTACCGTCGCACAGCGCATCGTGCGTTACCGGCGCTTCCGGCAAATTGCCAGGCAGGATGCCCATGGTAACTGGTGGGATGACGACCCCGACTTCGACATCGACACGCATGTCCGCCATTCTTTTCTCCCAGCGCCTGCCGGCAAGAACGAGCTGCAAAAATTCGTTGCCACCATGGCCGGCACCCCACTCAACCCGTCACGACCCCGCTGGGAATTCAACCTTGTCGACACTGCCGACGGCAACTCCGCACTGGTGGTCAGAATCCATCACGCGATTGCGGACGGCATCGCCCTGACTGGCGTCATCAATTCGCTGACCGACAACGACATTGATGCCCCCGAGGACGGCGGAACGGTGGCAGCGCCTCCTCAGGATGATCCTGCTGACGACCAAGGGAGCGATACTGGCGACGCTTTCTGGCGAACCATCCTGGAGCCGCTCAGCGAAGTTGCTCTGGCCTCGATCCGCATCGGGGGCCAAGTGTGGGGACACTACCTGGGCCTGCGTCATAACCCCGCGACGATCCGCGACTATGTGCTCGTCGCCAGGGCCATCGCCGAGGAAGTCGGCAAGCTGGCGCTACTGCCCAACGACACCCCGACGCGCTACAAGGGCAAAGCGGGGACGGTCAAACGGGTCGCCTGGTCCGAGCCGATCTCCTTGCCCGAAATCAAGGCCGTCGGCAAGGTTCTCGGCTGCTCGGTGAACGACATCCTGCTGGCTTCGGTGGCAGGTGCCCTGCGCGGCTACCTGATGGCCAGAGGCGACCCGGTGGCTGCCACCGAGATTCGTGCGATGGTCCCGGTCAATCTGCGCGCACCGGATGACATCGAGGATCTTGGAAACCGCTTTGGTCTGGTGGCTCTCGAACTGCCGATCGGCATCGACAACCCACTGGCCAGGCTCTACGCCACTCGCGCCAGGATGATGGCGTTGAAGGGTTCCTATCAGGCAATGCTGACCTTCACCCTGCTGGGCGCCGCCGGCATGGCTCCCAAGTTCATCCAGGACCAGCTCCTCAATCTGCTGGCCAGCAAGACCACGGCGGTGATGACCAACGTCCCCGGCCCGCAACAGCCACGCTTTTTCGCCGGCTGCAGGATCGAGCAGGAAATGGTCTGGGTCCCGCAAGCCGGCGACATCGGCATGGGTGTCAGCATCCTCTCCTACAACGGCCGTGTACAGTTCGGACTCATCACCGACAAGAACATGGTCGACGACCCTGAGCAAATCGTCAACCGCTTCGCCGGCGAATTCGACAAACTTCTGTGGCTGCTGCTGCTTGAGCCTTGGGACCGACTCGACAATCCGGCAGCGGTGGAAGAAGACCTGGGTGCCCTGACCGACAGTTGATCCTAACCAGAAACCAGAGGTCGAGAAATGATCGCCAACCTGTCGCCAAGCAGCAGTACATTCATAGCCGTACGTCAAGAGCGTCCTGATGTATCGCTATCGAGTCGCGATACGGCAAGCGATGGCAGTGTCACGTCGCATGTCGAAGCAGACGGCCAGAGCGAACACAGCAAACCCGGCATCCAATCCAGGAGCCAAGGCGACGGCCAACTCTCCGAGGCCGATCTGCAAAAAATACAGGTCTTGCAGCAACGCGACCGTGAAGTACGCGCTCACGAAATGGCGCATGTCGCTGCCGGCGGCAGCCTGGTCCGCGGTGGCGCCAGTTTTACCTACGAATTCGGCCCGGATGGGCAACGTTATGCAATGGGTGGTGAAGTCGGGATCGACACCTCGCCCGGACGCACACCCGCTGAAACTCTGGCCAAGGCCGAGCAGATCAGGGCCGCTGCGCTGGCCCCCGCCGACCCCTCGGGGCAAGACCGGCAGGTCGCCGCCATGGCTACGCGCATGGCGATGCAGGCCAGCATGGAACTGGCAAGCCAGGGCAACGCCAGTGCCCGCCGGCACGACACATCCGGCACACCAGGCCAGCCGACGCTGGCCGCCTATACCGATACCGCGACGAGTGAGCAATCGCCGGGGTCGGCCATTGATCTTTTCGCCTGAACTCTGCCATTCTGCCTGCATGAACGCATCCAGTCTCCCGAAGCCGGCCGACAGGAGTCAGGAAGCGTGATGAGTAACTGCGGTGCCTCAGGGGAATTCGTCTATACCGACGTCGAATTTCGCCAGTATCGCCGCCACCGGGCGCTGCGCTTGTTGCATACCGGAGTCGGACTCCTGCTTGCCTATGCGATGGCATGGAGTGTTGTTGCACTGACGCGGGGCGACTGGCCAACGTTGATCCTGCAAGGAGTTTCAGTCTGCGGAGGGGCCTGGGTGTGGTTCTGTCTCTGCCGCGGACAACTCGGTCTTGCCGGTCACAGTTATTTCTGCATCGTCATTCCGGTCGTCGCCGGCATGATTGCACTCGAGGGCGTGACGGGTCCATTTCTCAGCATGAGCCACTACCAACTGCTTCCACTGATCGGTGGCGCCTATCTGTTGTTCTTCGAGCACGGGAAGCTCGGTCGGCGGGTGTATGTGGGCACCTGTGTCATGATCTTCGTTTCGGTCGAACTGGGTTTACTGACCTGGCCAGCACTGGGCCCTGCCTACCTGCCCGACGCTCAACGGACGGGCCGCTGGATTCTCTCGCTGGCGAATTTCGCCTCGCTGATCTGGGTAGCCCGGCTTTTTGTGGCCGATATGGCTGAAGCCGAGAAGCAGCTCGCGGGTGCCAACGCGCGCATGGAAGCACTCCTTGAAAACATGCTGCCACCGACGATCAGCCAGCGCTTGCGCCGCGAGGGACGCACCTTCGCCGATGCCTTCGGGGAATGCAGCGTGCTCTTTGCGGACATCGTGGGCTACACTGCGCTATCCGAATCATTGCCCAACGTCGTTGGTCTCCTGGACGCCATCTTTACACGTTTCGATGATCTCACCGAGCAAAGCGGGCTGGAAAAGATCAAGACGATTGGCGATGCTTACATGGTCGCGGCGGGCATTCCCGTTGCGCGCCCCGATCACGCCATCGCAGCCGCAGAACTGGCTTTGCGAATGCAGACGGCAATCAAGGATTTCCCTGGGCTGGAGATCCGTATTGGCATCAATTCGGGAGCAGTCGTAGCTGGCGTGATCGGGAAGAAGCGCTTCATCTACGACCTCTGGGGCGATACGGTCAATATCGCCGCCCGCATGGAATCGCAGGGAATATCCGGCGAGATCCAGATCAGCGACGCGACGCGCGCCTTGCTGCCAAGCAACTTTATCTGCGAAGATCGTGGCGAGATTGTCGTCAAGGGCAAAGGCCGGATGCGCGTATTTCTACTCAAAGGTTACGAGACACCGATCTCTTGATAGTCAATGTGCTAATCATGGATATATCGCCATGCACGCCAATGACAGGAATGGTGGCAGATCAATCAGTAGTTCTGCGTCATCAACTCGCGCAGGTAGCGCACAGGGATGGCGAAGCTGATTCCAGAAGGCTTGCTGAGGACCGATTCCTTGCTTTCCTTGACGAATACCATGTTGATGATGCCGATCACCTCGCCCCGGGTCGTTTCATACAGCGGGCCACCGCTATTGCCGGGATAGGCAGTGGCGTCAAGCTGATAGATGTCAAAGCTGCCGCTCCTGATCTGCTGCACGACCCTGGCGTTGAGCTGTCGCGCATTCGCGCTGGGCAGCACGATCGGAGTAATCGACGAGATGATGCCGCGGTGGGTGACTGGCGACAGCCCCAGTGCCCCGCCGATCGGAAAACCGGTAAAAGCAACCGACTGCCCTTCCCTGACCAACTCGGAATCGTGCAGGATGAGCGCCGGTAAGGCCTGACCATCGACACGCAACAGGGCCAGATCGTGCACCTTGTCGACCCGGATCACCTTCGCCAAGCGTTGCTGGGCTGCGGCGCTGGCAGAACGGAAGACGATGGCCAACGTCTCGCCGGCGGCCACATTGAGTTCTTCCTGAATGACGTGCGCGTTGGTCGCCACCTCGTAACCGTCGCCGACCACAAAACCTGTACCGCGCATTACGAATTGCGGACTGCGCGTGCGTTGAAGGGTACCAATGACCACCACGGAAGGTTTGACCCGTTCGATCAGCTCGGGCAAATCTGCCCAGACGGGTCCAGCAACCCACAGCAAGCCAGGGATTAGCGCAAAAGCCGCCAGCCTCCCCGAAACGGTCGCAGCGCGCCGGTAAGCGCCACCACAGATCAGCAAGAACCAGAATCTCATCCCTAGGCTCCCTTGCTCAGGCGAATCCGCGGCAACTCCGGAGAAGGCGTCGTAATCCTGGCATCATAGGGATGGTCGTCACGTTTGAAGAGGCTGATGATCCGCTGCACGTAACCGCGTGTCTCCGCGTAAGGGGGAACGCCGCGGTAACGGTTGACGGCTCCTTCACCGGCATTATAGGCAGCCGCCACCAGACTGACATCGCCTTCAAAATAGGCCAGCAACCACCGTAAATAGGCCAGACCACCGCGCAGGTTCTGCTCCGGATTAAAGGGATTCTTGACGTTGAAGCGTGCCGAAGTATCGGGAATCAGCTGCATCAGTCCCTGCGCATTCTTGCTCGACAGTGCTCCGGCGTTGAAGTTGGATTCGGTCCGAATCACCGCCAGAGCCAGACGCGGACTGACACCGTATTCGGGCGCCAACTGGTGCACCAGACCGACGATCATTTTCTGCGCTTCGTTGCGCGGCAGCATGTCATCCGTGCCATCGTCGACAGGCGGCAGCAACAGCGGGCGCATGCAATCCGGCACCTCCGACGTCGGGTCGCCGACAAAACGCTGCATCTTCTGCGACTGGAGATGTCCCTGCCTGGCCGCCAGGCTGAAAAAGTATGCCGCCAGGGCGTCGTTGCGATCGACCCCTCGCCCGTTGGCGTACATCCACCCGAGACTGAACTGGGCTTCGGAATCACCCAAGCGGGCACCATCGCAATACAGTTTGACCGCCCGCGCATAATCCCTGGGCACCCCCTCCCCATGTTCGTGCGCCTGCGCTTC
>NZ_JDSS02000004.1:60177-72435 GCF_000584955.1 Candidatus Accumulibacter vicinus | reverse complement strand
CACGACGCAGCAGTGCCAGACATTGCAAGGCAGGCCTCATCCATGGACTCCGTCGGCGACGCCAAAGCGTGCTACATACCAGGGGATTGCCGCCTGAATGCCCTCTGCCAACCGGTGGCTGGGAAGGTACCGGAGCAGGCGCCCGGCTTTGGTAATATCGGCCCGCGAATGGCGTACATCACCCGGCCGGAAGTCTGCGTACACCGGTTGGATATGCTGCACCTCGGGCCGGAACGTCAGGAGGGCGTCACGCAGGATCTCGAACAGGTGATTCAGCGTGGTCTGATCATCCACCGCGACGTTATAGACCTGATTCAGCGCTGCCGGATCTGCAGTCGTCGCCGCCAGCAGGTTGGCCTGAACGGCATTGTCCACGAAGCAGAAATCACGGCTGGTCTCACCGTCACCATTGATGGTCACCTGTTCGCCGCGCAGCAGTGCGCGCGTCCAGCGGGGAATGACCGCAGCGTAAGCGCCTTCCGGGTCCTGACGGGCGCCGAACACGTTGAAATAGCGCAAACCGATTGAGGTAAAGTCATAACAACGCGCGAAGACCTCGGCGTAAAGCTCGTTCACCAGTTTGCTGACGGCATACGGCGACAAAGGCCGACCGATGCAGTCTTCGACCTTGGGCAACGCCGGATGATCGCCGTAGGTCGAACTCGACGCGGCATAGACAAATCGCTTGACGCCAGCATCGCGGGCCGCCACCATCATATTGAGAAAGCCGTCGACATTGGCCGCGTTGGTCGCCACCGGATTGGCCAGCGAGCGCGGCACCGACCCCAATGCTGCCTGATGCAATACGAAGTCGACCGCACAGCAAGCCTCGCGACAGGCGTCGAGATCGCAGATGTCAGCCTCGATGAAGCGGTGACGCAGCCACTGCTCGGGCGTCACCTGCGAGCGGACCTCGTCGAGATTGCGACGATGACCGGTGGCGAAGTTATCGAGGCCGATCACTGTCTGGCCGAGCTTGAGCAAGGTCTCGACCAGATGTGAGCCGATGAAGCCGGCACTGCCGGTCACCAGCCAACATGCTGGCTGGGTCAGCAGCCGCTCGACCAGTGCAACCGGCAAGGAAGGGAAAATCAGAGACGCCACACGGTCACTCCTTGCGCCACCAGCTCGGCCTCACTGAACATGCTTTTCACATCGGTCAGGACGCCGCCCTGCTGCAGTTTGCCGACATAGTCCGCAAGTGGCCGCTCCCTGAACTGGCGATGGGCAACCGCCGCAACAATCGCGCCCGCTACCGGGAGTTGCTCCCACGCCGTCAGTTCGACGCCATATTCATGCCGGGCCTCGTCGGCATCGGCAACCGGTTCATGTACCAGCACCTGCGCCCCATAGGATTCGAGTTCCCGGATCACGTCGATGACGCGGGAGTTGCGGAGATCCGGGCAGTCTTCCTTGAAGGTCAGTCCGAGCACGATGATCGGCGCACCCTTGACCTGCCAGCCATTACGGATCATCTGCTTGATCGTCTGTTCGGCAATGAACTTGCCCATCCCGTCATTGATTCTGCGTCCGGCATTGATCACCTCCGGGTGATAGCCGAGCATCTCCGCCTTGTGCGTCAGATAATACGGATCGACACCAATACAGTGACCGCCGACGAGGCCTGGACGAAAAGGCAGGAAATTCCACTTGCTCCCGGCCGCTTCCAGAACCTCCAGCGTATCGATGCCAATGCGATCGAAAATGATTGCCAACTCGTTCATCAAGGCGATATTCAGGTCCCGCTGCGTGTTCTCGATGACCTTGGCGGCTTCCGCCACCTTGATGCTCGAAGCCGGATAAACGCCGGCAGCGATCACGCTGCCATAGATCTCCCTGACCTGCTGCAGCGTTTTCGGGGTATCCCCGGAAACCACCTTGACGATTTTCGTCAGCGTCCGCTCCTTGTCACCGGGGTTGATCCGCTCCGGCGAATAACCGACAAAGAAATCGTCTTTCCACTTCATCAAGGAATACTTCTCGATAATCGGGATGCAGACTTCCTCGGTCGCGCCGGGATAGACCGTCGATTCGAAGACCACCGTCGCGCCGCGCTTGAGGTTTCTGCCGACAGCTTCCGAGGCACCGATCAACGGTCCGAAATCTGGCTGATGCGCCTGATCGACAGGCGTCGGCACAGCAACGATCACGAAATCAGCCTCTTTCAGGGCAGTTGCATCCGTGCCGACTTCCAGATGGACCGCCGCCTCGAGATCAGCGCTGCTCACCTCGCCGGTAGGATCGACATGCTGCCGATAATGCGCCACCTTGCTTGCCGACAGATCGAAACCGATCGTTCGATGCTTCTTGCCGAATTCGACCGCCAGCGGCAAACCGACGTAACCCAAACCCACCACTGCAACAATAGTCATCAATTCTCCATTCTCTGAGTGCTATTCGTCTTCAGCCACACCGGCTTCCTAGAGTCCCTTGAGCAACTGCGCGACTTCTGCCTGCGCCGGGAATTTGTCGCCCAGCCTGGCGAGCTGATCCAGTTCGCTCCTGGCCTCGCTGTTCTTCCCGGCCTTGATCAGCGCTTTGGCGTAGTTGAGACGAATCTGTGACGCCTGCGGAGCCAGTTCCAGGGCCTTCTTGAAAAGTCCCATGGCGCGCGCGTGATCGCCCTTGTCCGCCAGCAGGACCGCCAAAGTATCCAGCAGCGCCGGTTGATCCGGCGCCAGCTTGTTGGCCTTCTCGGCATACTCGACCGCTTTCGGGTCTTTGAGCTGCCCGGCAACCCAGGCCATGTTGTTGAGTACGGTAGGGTTGTCCGGCTGCGCCTCGAGCAGAATTCGGTACTGCCGGGCAGCGCCCGCATAGTCCTTGCGCATGCTCGCCGTCTCGGCCAGATAAAGGCGAAAACGGTTGTCCTTGGCATGTTCCTTGAGCCACGTTTCAGCGTACTTGTCGGCCTCGGCGGTGTTGCCGCTGGCCAGCAGCGCCAAATGCAGCTTGGCCGCCAGATCGGTCGTGGGGACTTCCTTGAGCCCGGTACGATAGGCTGCTATGGCCTCGGACCAGGCCTTCTTCGACATGTGTGCGTCACCTTCGAATATGTAGCCGACGGCTTCCTTGGGTCTCTGTTTCTGCACTTCGCGAGCGACTGCGAGCGCTTCCGTGCTGCGACCGGCATCAAGATCAAGGAGGATGATTCCGCGCTGTGCCTCCAGCGAATCCGGCTTGACCTTGAGCGCCTTTTGCAGATTCTCCAGCGCGGCCTCCTTGTTCTTCGACGCTATTTGAACCTCAGCCATACGCAGATAGGGAAGCGGAGAATCCGGCTTCAACGCCGCCAGTTTCTGATAGGTGGCGAGCGCTTGATTGTAGTCTTCGGCGGCCTGTTGGGCACGTCCGGAAGCATCCAGGATCTCTGGCCGTTCCGGCAGCACGGCAACAGCCTCCTGGGCCGCGGCAAGTGCGCTTTTGACCTCCGTCTTGCTCAGATACAGGCCGATCAGCGCCAGTCTCGGTGCCGGATCGGTCGGATTTGCCGTCACCGCCTTGCTGATCAGAGTCGCAATCTCTGCGGTCGTGCCGCCTTCTTTTGCACGCATTTGAGCGAGCGCCATGAACGCCTGCACATTCTTCGGATCTTTTGCGAGCACTGACTCGAAACGCTTCCGGGCATCCTCGGGCTTCTTCTCGTTGAGGTCCATATTGGCCAGATTGGCTGCTGCCGGCAAAAAGGTCGGGTTCAGGGCCAGAGCCTTCTCGAAGCTCTTGCGGGCAGCCGCGGCATCGTGCTTGCCAAGCTGGGCAGTGCCGCGCAGGTTGTACGTCAGTGGGTTATCGGGTTGTTTCTTCTCGAGCACAGCGATGGCCTTGAGTGCCTGATCGAATTCGCGGCGTTGCAAGTGCGCCGTGATCAGGGCCAGATCCGCCCGGATGCCGGTATCGGTTGCCGCCACCTGCTCCAGATCACGGAATGCCACCTCGCTGTCGCCTTTCGCCAGGCTGACCAGCGCCAGCGAGGTGCGCTTGGCAGGGTTTTTCGGGTCGAGCGCGGAGGCCTTGGCAAAGTAGGTGCCAGCCTTGTCGACCTGACCATTCTGCAGAAATACCTGGCCAGCCAGCGCCAGCAAGTTCGAATCCTTGTCGATCTTGTCGAGAATCGGTTCCAGCATTCCCAGGGCTTTGTTCGGCTGGGCATTGCGCAGGTAGCTGGCGATCAGGACGCGACGCGCAAGACCGAGTGGCGGGGTCCGCGGCAGTGCCTTGAGCAGGTAGGTCTCGGCCTGCGCGTAAGCCTGTGATTCGTACTCGATCAGGCCCGCCAGTTGCAGGCCAATAGGACTCTCGGGAGAAGCCTTGAGGTGCAGGAGGATGGCTTCCCTGGCCGCTGCATAATCTTTCTGCTGATAGGCCAGCAAGGCCCGCAGGTATTGAGTTTGCGGATGATTGGCGGCAAACTGCTTGAGCGTCTCGATCTGCTTGCCAGCTTCTTCGAGTTTGCCTTCCGCTATCAGGATCCTGATGATCATCGAATGCGCCGGCAGATAGTGCGGTTTGATTTCCAGCACCTTCCGATAGGCATTCGTCGCCGCTACGAGGTCGTTCTGGGCAGCAAACATGTCGCCCTTGAGCTGCCAGGCATCATACAGCCCGGGTTGTTTCTCCAGAGCCGAGTCGAGCAAGGCCAAAGCACCCGGCAGATCACCGCGGCCCGCTTTCCGTCTCGCCTCGCCGAGCAAGGCAGGTGCATAGCCCGGTTGCGCCGCCAGCGCTGCAGCGTAAGCCGCCACAGCCTGCTCTTCCTTGCCCTGCATCAGGTAGGCGTGACCCACCGAAGTCTGCAAGTCAGCGATTGCCGCCGGTGTCGTAAGCTGCGCCTTGGCCAGCTCTTCAATCACTTTCTGGGGTTGCCCGAGCATCAGCATGGTGCGTGCCAGCAATGGCGTCACCTGTTCGGCAGGATAGTTCAAGCCCTGAACCTTGCGCAACTCGACTTCAGCACCAGTCGCATCGCCTCCTTCGAGCAACGATCTGGCCAACAGAAAACGCGCTTCGGCAAGTTGAGGGTCCTGCTGCAAGGCGTTCTTCAGCTGGATTGCGGCGGCCTTATAGTCGTTCTTCTCGAGAAATGCCTTCGCCGAATTCAGCATGGTCTCCGGTTTCTCGCTGCCGCAACCCACCAGCAGAAGAGTAGCCAGCAGTGCTGAAGCGGTGGCCTTGCGCAGCAGGTGGATCGAGTTACCAGTATTCATCAGAGCCCTCATGAGATCGGTCAACGTTTGCAGGAACAACACTATTTCAGGCCAAATCTGTGCATCATGTCGTACAGTGTCGGGCGGCTTATACCGAGCAACTCGGCGGCGCGGACGACGTTTCCGTCGGCGCGAGCCAGCGCGGTGATGATCACCCGCCGCTCTGCGTGGTCACGCGCATGCCTCAGGTCCAGCTTGATTGCGTCCTCCTGAGCATCTCCCGCCAAACCAATGTCATCAGCGGTAATCTGATTGCCATCGGCCATGATGACCGCCCGCTTGATGCAATTCTCCAGCTCGCGCACGTTCCCCGGCCAGGAGTGCGCTTCTATCATTCGTACAGCGTCCTCACGCAGGGTCAAGTTGCCGCGATTGTTCTCGGCCGCAAACCGCCTCAGGAAGGCGTGCGCCAGCAAGGCGGCGTCACCGGAGCGGGCGCGCAAGGGCGGGATATTGATAATGATCTCCGCCAGGCGATAGTACAAGTCCTCGCGGAAACGTCCCTCGTTGATCAGGAATTTGAGATTCTGGTGCGTTGCGCAAACGATCCGGACGTTGACCGGGATTTCCTGCCGCCCACCAATCCTTTCGATGACACGCTCTTGCAGAAAACGCAACAACTTGGCCTGCAGCGAATGCGGAAGGTCACCGATCTCGTCAAGCATCAGCGTGCCATTGTTGGCTGTCTCGATCTTGCCTGGCGTCGTTTTGGCGGCCCCGGTGAAAGCCCCTTTCTCGTAACCAAAGAGTTCGCTCTCCAGCAAGTTGTCCGGAATGGCTGCGCAGTTGATGGCCACGAAACGTTCGCGCCGACGCGGTGACGCCTCATGCAAACCACGCGCCAGAAGCTCCTTGCCGGTGCCGCTTTCGCCAAGTAACAACACCGTTGCGTCGGTGACGCCAACCCGCTCGACGGTGCGACAGATGCGTAGCAACTCCGGGTCACGGGTCAGCAAACCAGACAGTACGGCGGGTTGCCGCATCGCCTGCAGTCGCTCGTTCTCCTGTTGCAGTTCATGGAGGCGGTAGGCGCGCTGGATGGTCAGGCCCAGCATTTCAATCTCGAATGGCTTGGCGAAGAAGTCATAGGCGCCCAGAGCAATCGCACGCAGCGCGTTAGCGCGATCGTTCTGACCGGTGAGGACAATGATCTTGGTATCCGGTGCCAGCGTCAGAATCTCTTCGAGCAACTTGAAACCTTCGGACACCGAATCCGGGTCTGGCGGCAATCCGAGATCCATCGTCACCACCGGCGGCTGATAGCGTCGTACCAGCAGCAGCGCACTCTCACGATCATCCGCGGTCAGTGCTTCGTACTGGTCGAAAGCCCAGCGAATCTGTTTCTGCAACGCGCGATCATCCTCGACGATCAACAGGTGCGGAAGCTTCTCTGCGCTCATTCTGATTCCTTCAGCAAGTCAGCCGACGCTGTGGTGTGTCTGACATCAAACAATGGCAACAACAGGTCCACCTGCGTGCCGACATCAACTGCGCTGTCGACAGACATTTTGCCGCCTAATTCATGAATATACTGAAAGCTTTCGTAAGCACCAATGCCCATTCCGGTCGGCTTGGTCGTTTGAAAAGGCTTGAACAGGCGCTCGCGAACGAATTCTGGGCTCATGCCGTGCCCGCTATCGCCGACTTCAACCAAGGCGTGTATCCCTTGCCGGGCCAGCCTGACCCACACTCGCCCACGATCCTCGGTGGCATCCAGTGCGTTCTGGACCAGATGGCCGATCACCCGCTCAATCCGGTCTTCGTGCCCACGGGCAACCAGCTTCTCCTCGATCACCAACTCGATATCCCGTCCCTGTCCGGACTTGGCGGTCTGAATCCGTCGCAGGACACCCGCCAGATCAATGCCACGCGGACCATCAAGCGGCGTCGCACCTTCGCGCAGTTGCATCATCAGCTTGCGCATACGCTCGACAGAGTGTTCAACGGTCATCAGCATGTCTTTCTGAAACTCGGGGTTGTCGCGATGACGCTCGGCATTCTTGAGCATCAGCGACAACTGGGTGATGATGTTTTTGAGATCATGCACGACAAAAGCCGACATGCGATTGAACGAGTCGAACTTCCGGACCTCAAGCAGGGCCTCGCTGGCTTGCATCTGACCCAGAAAAGCGCCGGCCTGGCGAGCAGCTGTCTTCAGCAGATCATTGACCTCCCAGTTCACATCAATCTTGGTACGGGCTGTCGCCAGCACCACAAAGGCGATCAGTTCATTCCCGGTCGTCAGCGGCACCACCAGCCATGCATTCGGTACTTCAACCAGCCAGGACGGAATCTCGAGACCATCATAACGACGCGGCAGGGAACGATACTCTTCGAGGTTGATCACCCAACCGCTGTCGAGCAGAAACCTGCACAACGGGCTCCCGACATCTTCGGTCGCCGACGAAGCGGACATGTTCCAGTACGCTGCCTGAGCAAAGAACTGGCCCGAGGGATCCTTCAGCCACAGTGCGCCGCTCGGGCTCTCGACCATGTCGGCCAAGCCACGCACCACATGCCGCCCCATGCCGGAAAAACCGCCCTGTAAGGACAGGGTCTGGGTAAAGCGCAGCCACTCCTCACGGTAATCGTAGCGGTAGCTGAAAAAGTGCTTGCCCACCTGCACACGCAGGCGCGCCCGCATCGAACCCGAAAAGGTCAGTCCCGCCAGCACCAGCAAAGCCGCAAAGAGCAGCGCCAACTGCAATGCCCGCCCCCACTCGCCACCAAAGAAACGCACGTAATAGCCGGCCGCCGCCATGAACAGCAGATAGACGCCGACGATCAGCAGCGTTACCGACTGCAGGGCGGCACGCTGCGACATCACCAAACGTCTTTTCCAGTCATGGCTGCGAATCGCCGACAAAGCCACCAGGGGCAGGCCCAGGGCGTGCGCAAAGCCGCGGATACTGAAGGCATCGGCATCAACCCGGTTGAATAGCAGGGCGTCCGAATACAGATACAGGTCAAACAGGAAAACACCCCCAAGCCCGAGGCATAAGGGCTTGATGCTCCAGCGAAAGTCCGGAGAAACGTTGCGGAACAGGCGCTCCACCAACACCAGGCCGAAGACGGTCATCACCAGAGAGACGAACAGGACCACCCGTTGTGACGGCACGATGAGATCAATACCGAACACCAGCAGAAGCTGCGAGGCGAAAGCCACGATGACCAGCAGCCAGGCGAAACCGTTCAGCCAGCCAAAGCGCGCCGATGCACTCTCGGCATCTGTCGGTTCCGGTTTCATCAGGACGAGGAGAAAGAAATACCAGCCACCGAATCGCAGCACATCGGCCAATAGGCTACCGGCAAGAAAAACCGCCTTGCCGGTCATCACAAAGGCCAGCGACAGCCCGCTCCACAGTGCGCACAGGCCCGCCGCCAGAAACATCGCACGACTGCGACCACCAGCGCGCCAGCCAGAGGACAGATAGAGCGTCAGAAAGGCTGCCAGAACTGCCGCCAGGCCGTAACTCCAGGCCGCGACCATTTCTATCTTGCTGTCCATCAACGATATCTATCCTTTTGCATTCCCATTCGCGATCATGGTGTAACCCATAGCGCACTATTCACCGAGCACCCTTGCCCGTCAAGACCACGCCGACGGTCTCGAAGAGAATGACCACATCAAGGAACAGACTGTGATTCTTGACATAATACAGATCGTATTGCAGTTTCTGGACAGCATCATCAATCGTCGACCCATAGTGATAACTTACCTGCGCCCAGCCGGTCAGCCCTGGTTTGACACTATGGCGTACCGCGAAAAACGGGATGTCACGTGTCAGCTGGTCGACAAAATAGGGGCGCTCCGGACGCGGCCCTACCAGGCTCATATCCCCCGTCAGCACATTGTACAACTGCGGCAATTCGTCGATACGCAGCTTGCGCAGGACACGCCCGACACGCGTCACACGATCATCATCGACCATCGCCCAGCGCGGCTTACCGTCACTCTCGGCATCATTGCGCATGCTGCGAAACTTGATGATCTTGAACAAACGACCATCGAGACCGACCCGCTCCTGTCGATAAAAGATCGAAAAACCGTCTTCAAGGATGATCAGAATCGCTGCCAGCAGCATCACCGGCGTGGCAAGCAACAGCAGCAGGAACGCCACCACGATATCGAACAGCCGCTTGATCGTCGTCCGCCGCCAACTCTGCCGAAAGCCCTCGCCAAAAATCAGCCAGCCAACACGCAGGGAATCGAGGCGGATCTGACCAAGGGCACGTTCGAAATAGCTCGCCAGATCGAGCACCCGGACACCCGACAGCTTGCAGTCGAGGAGTTCGCGCAAGGGTAGTGAGCCCCCGCGGCGCTCGCGCACGGCAACGATGATCTCGTCGACTCTCAAGGCATGCGCCGTGTCCGAGAGCGACCGATCCTGGGAAAGAATGACCTGCGAAGGAACGACGATCTCGGTGTCGTTGACGGACGGATAGAAGCCAACGATATGAATATCCGGATCCGATTTACGCAGTACGCGGCCGACGTTTTCCGCTTCCTCACCGACCCCGAAAACCAGCACGCGGTGACTCAGCAAGGAACTTGTGCGGCTGTGCGCCAGATGCACACGCCGCGCCAGCGTCGCAAAGAGCGCCGCCAGGCCGGACAGCAACATGAAACTGCGATCGACCTCGGCTACCGAAAGCAGCGAAAACACCAGATACGCCAGCGGAATCGCCAGGTAGAGCGACAGCACCGCGCGCGCCTGGGTCTCTTCCCGCGTTCGGCTATGCACCCGATTATAGATGCCCAGCCAGGCATTCAGGACGATCATCGTCAGCGCGAAAATCACTGCATAGAAAGCAACCCGCTCCAGAGCAAGCGGAGCGCCATGCCCGATCCACATGGCGGCAAGGACCACACACGCAACCGGGAACATCAGGTCAACGGCCACCTGGGCAATCGTCTTCCGATGAAACCAATGATTGAACACCTTGATCACGACAGACTCCTTGCAAGCATATACCTGGACACTTCTCGTTGATGACCGCTGCTCTGAGAGCTGCTTTAAATCAGGAAAGCTCGGCAAACGTCACGCAACGAAGGCTATCACCGCAGATAATTGGAGAACGTGACCTAATGCACAAGCCAGGGACAATGCCAAGGAAAGAAAGCCCTGCTGTGCCCGTTGAAAACCAAGACACCACTTTTAAAGAACAACACAATTACATGATATAATTAAATTTTATATCCTATGATTGGTTGTCTTGCGCTGGCATTATACATCGGGCGACAACCTTCAAGGCGTTTTCAGGGATGCGGAAGGCGCGTTGCAGCCCCTCAGGGGGAACGTTCTTCGAGGAACAGGGCAAAGCATGACAGCAAGTACAACAGGAAAGCAGGCCTCGGCATGTCCAGTACGCTCGAGAATATCCCGACGACCAGACAGGCAGTCAGGGCTGCCAGCAGATAGGGTGCGAGGACATGCTCGCGCCCGCGACCCCGCAGCAGATTGGCAAACGCCATGCCGAGCAGGCCGAGCAGCAGAAGCAGGCCAACGACTCCCTGATCAATCAGCGTCTCGATGAAAAGGCTGTCGACATGCCATGGCAGGAAGTAATGGCGGCCAGCGAAGAACCAGTGCGCCATGCCGCTGGAAAAATCGCCGTTGTCGAGCAGCTGATGGCCTTTCGCATCGAGAAGGCTCAAATGGTCGACATCGACGAAGTCGGCTCCCCCCTCCAGCCGTAGCGAGAGGAATCCCAGCCACGGTACCGGCCAACCTCGGGAGCCGTCCTTGCCCGCAGTGAGGGTCAGCGTAAAGTGATCCCATTGCTCATCCTTGCCCGACAAGGTCAGGCCGGTCTGTGCGCAGTTCGCGGCATAAAGAAGATGCTGGTGGCACAAGCCGGCGTGCAGCTTCGCCGGCTGCAGCGCGCGCAGGTCCATTGCCAGCGTATAAGTGCTCCCTGCAACAAACGCCGGGACGCGCTGAAGCAGTTCGAAAGCGCCACCAGCGCGGGCGCTGTGAGGCGGTCGGAAAATGCGCAGATGGCTCCCCTCGCCTGCCTCGACGATCTGCAGGCGACCTGGCATCGCACGTCCGGGAACGGTCTGCGAATAGCTGGCCGGAAAACGCCCGAGCCCTCTGCCCAGCAGCCATTCCGGGGGCGTACGCAGCAGGCTCAGGCCCTCTTGCCAGTGCTGCAGGCGGCCAATCAGATCGCGCTCGCCGGCTGACACCCTGCTGCCCATGAAATCCCCCAGACACATGACCACCAGGACCTCAAGGATCAGCACACTGACCAGCAGCCGGCCTCCCCACCGCCGCCAAGGCTCCGGCTCGGGGACTCTGGCGGTGGCGACAGACCCGATGACGCGCGCCAGCCGGGATCGCCGCAGCCAGGGCGCCGGCAAGCGCCAGGCAAGGACGACCAGGGACACTCCGACACTCAGATAAACGGCACGAGAAAAAGTGGTCAGGCAAGCATGGCCAGCGACCACCGCCAGGCACGCAGCAACCGCCCAGTGCCGTCGGGTGCGCGCGTGCACCACTGCATAGACCGCAAATGGCACCGCCAGGGCAAGAAAAGCATCGATCGCTGCGCCACCGACATGCATTTCCCAGAACAGCGCCGTGCTGCGATAGGGAGTTGAAAAATCCAGCAGTCCGGGATACCCGTTACGTTCCCAGATAACGGCCAGACTCACCCCGCCCAGCCCGCTCGCCATCCCGGCCGCAAGGCATTGCCCCGCCAGTGCCGCCCTAGTCTGCAGCTGGCTCCGCAACGCTGGAAGCAAGAGCAGTGCCAGCAAGAAGCTCTTGGCAATGCGCAGACTGTTCAAGGGCTCTTCATAACCCTGGAACCACCCCAGGGAAAATCCGCCGGCATCGGCCAGGCCGCGCAGCGTTGCCCACAGGTAGGATACGGCCAGCGCGCCCAGCCAGATCTGGGTAAAACCGAACGGCCTGGTCCGTTCGGGCTCACGGCACCCATCTATGGACGGTCCCGCGCAGCGCTGCGCTTCGGCTGGCTGCCTGGTGACGAGTTCGGATTGAGAGGTGCGCCGTAATCGGTCGGCTGCCATGCGCGCATGGCAGCC
>NZ_JDSS02000004.1:57322-60127 GCF_000584955.1 Candidatus Accumulibacter vicinus | reverse complement strand
GGCTGCCATGCGCGCATGGCAGCCGACCGCCGCGCCAAGCACCAGCAAGTCGAACTCATCGATGCCGATCCATCCGGTCCACGCGGAAAAACCGGCGACCGGCAACAGCGCCGGCAGAACGAATAGCCAGATGTGCGGGTGCCAGTAGACGGTCAGGCACCAGACGACAAGAAACGCACTCAGCGATGCCGGCCACAGCGGGTGATGTTGCGCAATAAAAGCGCCGAGGAGGCCAGCCAGCGTCGCCAGCACGCCATGCATCAAGGTGAGCGCCATCCGACAGCCTAGGTGGCCGTGGCGCGAAGCTGCGGCAAGAGTCTCGTCTGTTCAGCTCTGCAGTTCGACCCGTTCGCGAAAGTACTCCAGCGCCTCGGGGTTGGCCAGTGCTTCGATATTCTTTACTGGCCGGCCATGCACGACGTTGCGTACGGCGAGTTCGACGATCTTGCCGCTCTTGGTGCGCGGGATGTCGGCGACCTGGAGGACCTTGGCCGGAACGTGGCGCGGCGTGGTATTGCGGCGGATCTGCTGCTTGATGCGGTCGCACAGCGCTTCGTCGAGGAGCAGTCCTTCGCGCAGCTTGACGAACAGCACGACGCGCACATCGTGCTGCCAGTCCTGGCCGATCACCAGCGATTCGACCACTTCCGGCAGTTGCTCGACCTGACGATAGATCTCGGCGGTGCCGATGCGCACGCCGCCGGGGTTGAGCACGGCGTCGGAGCGGCCGTAGATGATCATGCCTTCGTTGGCCGTGAGTTCGACGAAGTCGCCATGGCACCAGACGTTCGGAAAGCGATCGAAATACGCGGCATGGTATTTGGCACCGTCGGGGTCGTTCCAGAAGCCGATCGGCATCGCCGGAAAAGGCGCGGTGCATACCAGTTCGCCACGTTCGCCGCGGCCGGCTGGAATCGGCTGGCCGTCGTCGTCGAAGACTGCGACGGCCATTCCCAGGCCACGGCATTGCAGCTCGCCGCGGAACACCGGCAGAATCGGATTGCCGAGCGCAAAACACGAGAGGATGTCGGTACCACCGGAAATCGACGCCAGCAACAGGTCGGCCTTGATCTCGCGATAGACGTAGTCGAAGCTTTCCGGAGCCAGCGGGCTGCCGGTCGAGAACATCGTCCGCAGGGCTTCGAGGCGATGCGTCTCGCGCGGCTTGAGGCCGGTCTTGGCGAGCGCATCGATGAATTTTGCCGAGGTCCCGAAGTGCGTCATGCGTTCGGCATCGGCGTAATCGAAGAGGATCGCTCCGGGCTGACCGCTGGCGCCCGGAATGAAGGGGGAACCGTCGTAGAGCAGCAGCGTCGCGCCCGAAGCGAGGCCGGAAACAAGCCAGTTCCACATCATCCAGCCGCAGGTGGTGAAATAGAAGAGGCGGTCATCCTGCTTGAGGTCACCGTGCAACTGGTGTTCCTTGAGATGTTGCAGCAGGGCGCCCCCATGACCGTGCACGATGCACTTGGGAATGCCGGTGGTACCCGAGGAGAACATGATGAATAGCGGATGTGCGAAAGGCAGCGGCGCGAATTCGATTTCGTCGGCGGCAAAGGGGGCGATGAAGTCGGCGTAGCGCACGCCATTGCGGATCGTTGCCACCACAGGACAATCGTCGAGGTAGGAGACGACGACCGTCCTGGCGACACTGGCGATCTGTGCTGCGATTTCGGTGTTTTTGGCCATGCAATCGACCGGTTTGCCGTTGTACCAGTAGCCGTCAACGCAGAGCAGGACCTTGGGTTCGATCTGCCCGAAACGGTCGAGAACGCCCTGGACACCAAAGTCGGGCGAAGCGGACGACCAGATCGCACCGAGCGAAGTGGTGGCGAGCATCGCGATCAGCGCCTCGGGCAGGTTGGGCAGGTAAGCGGCGACACGATCACCCTGGCCGATGCCGGCAGCCTGCAAGGCCTGCGCGCAGCGCGAAACCTGCGCGTAAAGCTCGGCATGCGAGAGGCGACGCCGGCACTTGTCCTCGCCCCAGAATACCAGTGCGTCGGCGTGGTCATGGCGGCGCAGCAGGTTCTCGGCGTAGTTCAGCCGGGCTTGCGGAAACCAGCGGGCACCTGGCATCCGCTCGCCGTTCTCCAGTACCGTCGGACCGCGTTCGCCGATCACGCCGCATTGCTCCCATAGCGAAGTCCAGAAGGCCTCGGGCTGCGCCACCGACCAGCGCCAGAGACTGGCGTAATCCGGGCAGTCGACCTGCCAGCGGCTGTGGATTGCGGTGATGAAGTCGCTCAGCCTGGCTGCCGCGATCCTTTCGGCGCTTGGGCGCCAGAGAACTGCAGGGTCCATCTCCCCTCCTCTTCAGGCCGGCAGGCCGGCGCGCATGCTTTCCGGAATCGGCACCGATTTGCCGGTCGCCACATCCATCCAGACGATCTTGGATTCGCCGGTCGCGTACAGGGTGTCGTCTCCCTGCCGGCGGATTTCGTAATGCGTCAGCACGCTGCTGCGGCCCGGATGTCCGCAGAACATTCGGACTTCGACGACACCAGGGTAATTGATTGGAATCAGGAAGGTGCAACTGGCGTTGATGATCACGGGCGCCTGGCCACGCGGCGTCAGCGTGCAGCCGATCCGTTCGAGAAACTCGACACGCGCCTGCTCCATGTAACGAAAATAAATGGTGTTGTTGACGTGGCCGTAGGCGTCCATGTCCCCCCAGCGGACCGGAATCAGACTGGTCAGGACGAGTATGCGTGGGTTGGTCATGGCAATTCCTTGATCAGATGGCTGAAAATTCCCGCCGAACACCCGCAGATGCCGGCGAAAGCCGGTTGCGGCCGCCAAACA
>NZ_JDSS02000004.1:55188-57297 GCF_000584955.1 Candidatus Accumulibacter vicinus | reverse complement strand
ACTCGCTTAGAACATGTCTTCAGGCAAGGCGTTGACGCCTTCGGCACCCTCGGTGATGCTGCTCGCCAGGCCGGCGGCCTGCGACAACACATGGTCGGCATAGAAACGGGCGGTGATGATCTTTGCGGCATAGAAGGGATCGCTGTCACCAGCGTCGATCTTCGCCTGCGCGATCAGCGCCGCACGTGCCATCTGCCAACCGCCGGCGACGATCCCGAGCAGCATCAGGAACGGCACCGCGCTGGCCGATGCGGCACGAACGTCGACCCCGTAGATGGTCACCAGCCACTCGCCGGCAGCCGCCAGCGCATCGACGCCGGCCGTGAAGCGGCTGCGAATGGCTGCAAGATGTCCGCCCTCCCGGCTCGCGAGATCGGCGTCGAGCGCGCGCATTTCTTCGATCACTACTTTCAGGGTAGCGCCGCCCTCACGCGCCATCTTGCGGCCGATCAGGTCGTTGGCCTGGATGCCGGTGGTGCCCTCGTAGATGGTCGAGATCTGTGCGTCACGCAGGTGCTGCGCGGCACCGGTCTCTTCGACATAACCCATGCCGCCGTGCACCTGCACGCCGATCGAGGCGATGCTGACACCCGATTCGGTGCTCCAGCCCTTCACTACCGGGATCATCAGATCAACGAAGGCCTGTTGGCGCTTGCGCTCGGCGGCATCCGGATGGCGGAGCGCGGTGTCGTGTGCGGCCGCCACCACGTAGGCCAGTGCCCGCGTGGCTTCGGCACGCGAGCGCATGGTCATCAGCATGCGGCGCACGTCGGGATGCCTGATGATCGCCACTTTCGGACCACCGCGCACGCCGACATCGGTACACTGCACGCGTTCGCGCGCGTAATCGCGCGCACGCTGGTAAGCACGCTCGCAAGCGGCGACACCTTCGAGGCCGACCCCGAAGCGCGCAGCGTTCATCATGATGAACATGTACTCGAGACCGCGATTCTCCTCACCGACCAGGTAGCCGACAGCACCGCGATGATCCCCGAAGGCCATGATCGCGGTTGGGCTGGCGTGGATGCCGAGCTTGTGCTCGATCGACACACAATAGGCATCGTTACGCTCGCCGAGGCTGCCGTCGTCATTGACCATGAACTTCGGCACCACGAACAGCGAAATCCCCTTGACGCCCTCGGGCGCTGTCGGCGTCCGCGCCAGCACGAGGTGGATGATGTTCTCCGTCAGGTCGTGCTCACCGTAGGTGATGAAGATCTTCTGCCCGAAGATCAGGTAGCTACCGTCGGCCTGCGGTTCCGCACGCGTGCGCACGGCCGCCAGGTCGGAACCGGCGCTCGGCTCGGTGAGGTTCATCGTCCCGCTCCATTGGCCACTGACCATCTTTTCGAGGTAGGTCGCCTTCAACTGGTCGGAGCCGGTCAGTACCAGGGCCTCGATGGCGCCGGCAGTGAGCAGCGGACACAACGAAAACGCATGATTGGCCGATTTCCACATCTCGGCGACGGCGGCCGCGACCACTTTCGGCAGTCCCTGCCCTCCCCATTCCGGTTCGCAGGCCAGCGCCGGCCAACCGCCGTCGGTGAACATCCGGTACGCTTCCTTGAAACCCGCCGGCATGGTCACCGTCTTGTCGTGCCAGCGGGCGCCCTCCTGGTCCCCCGACCAGTTGAGCGGCGACAGAATTTCCGCGGCAAACCTGGCGGCCTCTTCGAGAACCGCGTCGACCAGATCGGGCGTTGCTTCCTCGCAACCCGGCAGCTCAGCTACCCGCTCAAGCCCGGCAAGTTCCTTGAGCACGAACTGCATGTCACGGAGCGGGGCAATGTATTCACTCATGTGTTTCTCCTCATAGGGTTTGTGTAGACGGCTGGGGAGCTTCGCAGGCCACCGAGAGATCGATCAAGGAACCATGCTTCATCGACGACCGGCAGGTGAAACCACTGCGCTGCCCATCACGATGGTCGCGCAGCAGTCGTTTCCCCGCGGCGAGGCGGCAGACCGACCGACACGGCCGCCGGCGGCGGACTTCCCGACCTCTTTGGCCTGTTCGACAATACAGGCTCTCTCTGGTCCGGAATCGATGAAATGTTCTGGCTACCCGGAAGAACTTCTGCCACAGCGGGACGACGGAACAGCAGCACCAGC
>NZ_JDSS02000004.1:45767-55138 GCF_000584955.1 Candidatus Accumulibacter vicinus | reverse complement strand
CCGGCGGCGGCGCCCCCACTGCAGTAGCGCCGCCGGGAGGAGTTGCCACGGGCGAGGGTATCGCCGCCGCCACACCGGCAAGGTGCTCCTCTGCCCGTCTCAGTTCTGCGACGTTGGCTTCGAGCCAGGCCAGCTTGTCGCTCAGCACCTGCTGGTCCGTATTCCCATCTCTGAGGATCTCGATCGTCCGCTGTTCAAGGCGCAGCAACTGACGGCCAAGGTCGGTCGTTGCGGGTGAAGCAGACAGTTCTTCGCTCAGGCGCAAGGGCATCGTCGGTTCAGCATTGACCCCGCCGGCCGCTGCCGGCAGCACGCGCTGCCTGACTCCCGGCAGAGGGTCCGGATCTTGCTGCGCCGCTGCCGCGGGGTCTGCTGCCCGCGACAGCGCGGGCGCCTCGGGCACCGCCAGCAGCAGGAGCAGCGCACAGATCATGGGCAGGAGGCCCGGCCAGAAGCCGGAAATGGGCAGCGCCATCAGGAATGCGCACCGTGGCGTGCGGAGAATTGACAAAGAGAAGTCATTTTGTTCCGAGAAACTGTGCATCCTCAAAATCCGCCAGCAAATCCGGCCGATAAACGGCAAACAGGGTAACGAACATTCCCGAAAGCCAGGCCTCTGAAAAACCCAGCAGAAAGAAATACGGGAGATACTCGCCAATCAGATACTCGCTGGAGTAGGCCCCGGCCAGCGCCAGCAGCAGGCATACCGTCACGCCGACAGCCATCACCGCCAGCGCTGCGGTGAAGAAGCCCTTGCAAAAAATATAGACGAACAGGTGGCGCGGCAGCAGCCATTCGACCAGCCGGTGCAGTCCCTGGCTCACGGCCACGCCGACGCCCGCCATCAGCAGGGCGTTGATTGCAAAAGCCTCGCTGCCGGCGGCTCCGTTCAGGCTGACCCCGACCAGAACCAGGCAAAGGCCGATGAATGCCAGCGACCATCCGAAACATAGGGTCAACAGCGTCGCGCCAAGCAGATGCAGGGACAGGCCAGGTCTGACTCCGGCCTGCAGATGCCAGAGCAGGATCAGCGCGACGATCATCGCCAGAAAGGCGTTCAGACGGGTGCTGTCGGCCAGCACCCGCCACGGCGCCCGTCTGGCCGCCAGCCAGGCGAGCGCGGCAAACAGCAACCATGCCAGCCAGGTCCATTGCCCGTCGAGCAGTCCGTCCGGCAAGTTCATGCCGCGGTCCCGGTTCCCGGGAAGGCTCAGCCGAGGGCAGCCTGCAGCGCCGGCAGGACTTCGAAGAGGTCGCCGACCAGCCCGTAATCGGCAACCTGAAAGATCGGCGCTTCAGCGTCCTTGTTGATGGCCACAATCACCTTGCTGTCCTTCATTCCGGCCAGATGCTGGATGGCCCCCGAAATGCCGACCGCGATGTAGAGCTGCGGCGCTACGATCTTGCCCGTCTGACCAACCTGATAGTCGTTCGGGGCATAACCGGCATCCACCGCCGCGCGCGATGCCCCCACGGCAGCCGTCAGCTTGTCGGCCAGGGGTTCGAGCAATTTATGGAAGTTCTCGTTGCTGCCCATGCCGCGCCCCCCCGAAATAATGACCTTGGCGGCGGTGAGTTCGGGACGTTCGGACTTGGTCAGTTCGCGGCCGATCAACTTGCTCCTGGCCACATCGGGGCCCGCAGCGAGAGTCTCGATACTGGCATGGCCGCCCTCGCCTGCCGCTTCGAAAGCGGTCGCGCGCACGCTGATGACCTTGATCGGGTCGGCCGACTGGACGGTGGCAACCACATTGCCGGCGTAGATCGGCCGCCGGAAAGTATCGGCGGAATCGACGGCGATGATCTCGGAGATCTGCGCCACGTCGAGCAAGGCGGCGACGCGGGGCAGAAAGTTCTTGCCGCTGGTGGTCGCAGCAGCCAGCAGGTGAGAATAGGCGGCAGCCTGCGCCACGACCAGCGCGGCGAGGTTCTCGGGCGACCGCTCGGCATAGGCAGCAGCGTCGGCGACCAGCACCTTGCTCACCCCGCTGATCCGTGCCGCCGACTCGGCTGCCGGCGCACAGGCGCTGCCGGCAACCAGCAGGTGGATGTCACCACCGATCCGGGTTGCCGCAGTGACGGCATGGAGTGTCGCCGCCTTGATCGAGATATTGTCGTGCTCAGCAATAACGAGAATGGCCATGGTCAGATCACCTTTGCTTCAGTCTTGAGTTTCATCACCAGATCGGCGGCATCGGCCACCTTGATGCCCGCCGTTCGTTTCGGCGGTTCGGCAACCTTCAGTGTCTTCAGGCGCGATGCGACATCGACGCCGAGCGCCGCCGGAGTGGTCGTCGCGAGCGGCTTCCGCTTGGCTTTCATGATGTTCGGCAGGGTCGCGTAGCGCGGCTCGTTAAGGCGCAGGTCGACAGAAACCACCGCTGGCAACGGCACTTCGATGGTTTCAAGACCGCCATCGATCTCGCGGGTGACCGTCGCCCGCCCGCCCGCGACGACGATCTTCGAGGCGAAGGTCGCCTGCGGCCAGTTCATCAGACCGGCCAGCATCTGCCCGGTCTGGTTGGCATCGTCGTCGATCGCCTGCTTGCCGCACAAGACCATCTGCGGTTGTTCATTCTCACACACCGCCTTGAGCAGTTTGGCGACGGCCAGTGGCTGTAATTCGCCTTCACTCTGGACGAGAATGCCGCGGTCGGCGCCGATGGCCATCGCCGTGCGCAGGGTTTCCTGGCAATTCGCCACCCCCGCCGAAACCACCACCACCTCCGTAGCGATACCGGCTTCCTTGAGGCGCACCGCCTCCTCGACGGCGATTTCGTCGAAGGGATTCATCGACATTTTGACGTTGGCCAGATCGACGTCGCTCGCATCCGCCTTGACGCGCACCTTGACGTTGTAATCCACCACCCGTTTGACTGGCACGAGGATCTTCAATTTTTCTCTCCTTTATTACTGCAGCGTAATCGATAGCAATCGCGATCCAGGCAGGCCGCGTTTGACATTGCCGAATGCTCACCGGACAATGCGCCATACCAGAGCGTATGGATGGCGTACGGTACCGTATGGAGTGATGCCTGTCAACACCATAGCCCGCGGCAGCGGTGCGTGAAATAGTAATATTGCCTTAGCTGCGTGATTCAGGAAAGGAGCACGGACGATGAAGCACAGAAATACCCGGCCACGGGCGGCACTCGACCGCAACGAGTGGGTCGAGGCAGCCATCGCAGTACTTGCCGAACAGGGCGTGCAAGGCATGCGGATCGAGGTTCTGGCGAAAGACTTTGGCGTCACCAAGGGCAGTTTCTACTGGCATTTCAAGGACCGTCAGGACCTCTTCAATGCCGTTCTCACGACCTGGCGTGACGGTCGCATCCGCGACATCAACAAGCAGACGGTGGCCACGCCTGGCAAGGAGCACGAACAACTCCTGCACCTGATCGAGGTCTACGGCGCCACGCGCAACCACAAAGGCATCTCGATCGAACTGGCGGTACGCGAATGGGCACGCCGGGATGCCCAGGCCGCCGCCGTGGTCGAGGAAGTCGACCACTGCCGTCTGGAATGCACCCGCAAACTGTTCGTTGCTCGCGGCCTTGCCGACGACGAGGCGAAGAGCCGCAGTCTACTGCTCTACGCCTACGTGTTCGGGCAAAGTCTGATGGCCTGCGAGAGCTATGACCCGAGGCTGAGCGACTTCAAGCGCTGGATTGCCGAACTGATCGTCAAGGAATAGCAATAGCGTCAGCCGGGGTGCGATCATCAGTGGCTACTGCGCAGCGTAGCGCGATCCATTCCAGCGCCGCCGCTTCCCCGTCAAGCCCCCGTCCTTCGCTGCGCAAACTGCCTGAAGTGACGCAATGGGCGCGTCAGCCTGCTGGCCGCGGTCCGTCTCGCCAGGCGTCCCCGGCAACATGGCCAGTGGCCATCGGTTCGGCAACGGAACCGCCCACTTCGCGCTACACTTCGGCCCATGCCTTTTTTCCGCTTCACTGTTCTGTCGCTGCTGCTCCTGCTCACGGCCTGTGGCAGCGAGCAGAACGACCCCTATCCGCGCGCCGAACGCGGCCAGAACATCCTCTACTCGGCATTCACCGAGCGGCCCAAGCATCTCGACCCGGTGCAGTCCTACACCGAGGACGAAATCACCTTCACCGCACAGATCTATGAGCCACCGCTGCAATACCATTACCTGAAGCGACCGTACACGCTGATTCCCCTGACCAGCGAGGCCGTGCCGACACCGCGTTATTACGACGATCGCGGTCGCGAACTGCCGGCGACTGCGCCGGCAGAAACCATTGCGCACAGTGTTTACGAGATTCGCCTTCGCCCCGGCATCCGCTATCAACCGCATCCGGCCTTTGCCAGCGATGCCGCCGGTCAACCCTGGTATCGGAATCTCGACCGTGAACAACTGCGCGGCATCGAGAAGATTGCCGATTTTCGCGCCACAGCCAGCCGCGAGCTGATCGCCGACGATTACATCTACGAGATCAAACGCCTGGCGCATCCACGCCTGCATTCGCCGATCTTCGGGATGATGGCCGAGCGCATCGTCGGCCTGCGCGAACTCGGCGCCGCGCTGCAGGCAGAAGCCAGGACGCTGCCACCGGACGCCTGGATCGATCTCGACCGCTTTGCGCTCAGCGGCGTCACGCGGGTCGACCGCCATACCTATCGCATCACCCTGCGCGGCAAGTACCCACAGTTCGTGTACTGGCTGGCGATGCCCTTCTTCGCGCCGGTACCGCGCGAAGTCGACCGTTTCTACCACCAGCCCGGCATGGCCGCGAAGAATCTGACGCTCGACTGGTATCCGGTCGGCACCGGCCCGTTCATGCTGACGCAGAACAATCCGAACAGCCGCATGGTCCTCGAACGTAACCCGAACTTCCACGGCGAGACCTATCCCTGCCTGGGCGACCCCGAAGACCAGGCCGACGGGCTGCTGGCCGACTGCGGCAAGGCGCTGCCATTCATCGACCAGGCGGTCTTCTCGCGCGAAAAGGAGAGCATTCCCTACTGGAACAAGTTCCTGCAGGGCTATTACGACGCTTCGGGGATTTCCTCCGACAGCTTCGACCAGGCAGTTCGGCTCGGCGTCGGTGGCGACGTGCAATTGAGTGACGAGATGCGTGGCAAGGGGATTCACCTGCTGACCAGTGTGCGCGCTTCGATCTTCTACATGGGTTTCAACATGCTCGACCCGGTCGTCGGTGGCCTTGCAGAAGAGCAGACAAAGCTGCGTCAGGCGCTGTCGATCGCCATCGATCAGGAGGAGTTCATCTCGATTTTCATGAACGGTCGGGGTATTGCCGCGCATGGCCCGCTGCCACCGGGAATCTTCGGTCATGTCGAGGGTGCCGCGGGCATCAACCCGGTGGTCTACGACTGGATCGACGGGCAGGCGCGGCGCAAGCCCATCGACGTGGCCAGGAAACTGCTCGCCGAAGCGGGCTGGCCGAATGGTCGCCACGCCAGCACCGGCGAGCCGCTGGTGCTGAATCTCGACACCACGGGCGGGGGCATGGGCGACAAGTCGCGACTCGACTGGCTGACGCGCCAGTTCGCCAAGCTCGACATTCAGCTCGTGGTTCGCTCGACCGATTTCAACCGCTTTCAGGAGAAGGTCCGCAAGGGGGCGGTGCAGCTCTACTACCTGGGCTGGAATGCTGATTATCCGGACCCCGAGAACTTCCTGTTCCTGCTCGCCAGTCGCGAAGGCAAGGTCGCCAAGGGCGGCGAGAACGCTTCCAACTACGCCAACCCGGCGTTCGACCAACTCTTCGAACAGATGAAGAACCTGGAGAGCGAAGGACCGCGCGGCGTCGAGAGGCTGGCGATCATCCGCCAGGCGGTGGCGCTGCTGCAGCACGATGCACCGTGGATCTACGGCTTTCACCCGACGAGTTATACGCTGAGCCATGTCTGGCTCAAGAATCGCAAACCGACCGAGGTCGGCCACAATACGCTCAAATACCAGCGCATCGACGTCGCCGAGCGGCAGCGCCTGCGGCAGGAATGGAATCGGCCGGTACTCTGGCCGCTGGCGGCAATGGCCGTTCTCCTCCTGGCCATGTTCCTGCCGGCGGCGCTCGGCTATCGCCGCCGCGAGCGCAGTACGGCACGCGGATGAAGCCGTTGATGACCAACCCGCTACAGCCACTTTCACGATAACCATGCTTGCCTATCTCATTCGCCGTCTGCTCTACGCGGTGCCGATCCTGATCGGCGTCAACCTGATCACCTTCGCGCTGTTCTTCGTGGTCAACACGCCCGACGACATGGCACGCATGCAGCTTGGCGTCAAGCGCGTGACGCCGGCAGCCATCGAGCGCTGGAAAGCCGAACGCGGTTACGACAAGCCGCTGTTCATCAACCCGGCGGCGACCGGCAGTGCGGTGTTCACCGATACCATCTTCTTCGCCAAATCGGCGCGCATGTTCGCCGCCGATTTCGGGCGCGCCGAGGACGGTCGCGACATTGCCAGGGAAATCGTCTCGCGGATGGGCCCGTCGCTGGCCATCGCCCTGCCGACCTTCATTCTCGGCCTGCTGGTGACGGTCTCGTTTGCCTTGCTGCTGACCTTCTTCCGTGCCAGCTATCTCGATTTCTGGGGCGTTGTCCTGTGCGTCGCGATGATGTCGATCTCGGGCCTCTTCTACATCATCGGCGGCCAGTATCTGGTCAGCAAGATCTGGCGACTGGTGCCGATCTCGGGTTATGGCGGCGGCCTCGACGCCTGGAAGTTCCTGATCCTGCCGGTGCTGATCGGCGTCATCTCCGGCATCGGCTCCTCGACGCGCTGGTACCGCACGATCTTCCTCGAGGAAATCGCCAAGGACTATGTCCGCACCGCGCGTGCCAAGGGGCTTGCCGAAGCGGCCGTGCTCTTCCGGCATGTCCTGCAGAACGCCATGATTCCGATCCTGACCGGCGTGGTGGTGGTGATTCCACTGCTGTTCATGGGCTCGCTGCTCACCGAATCGTTCTTCGGCATCCCCGGCCTCGGCAGCTACACCATCGACGCGATCAACGCGCAGGACTTCGCCGTCGTGCGCGCGATGGTGTTCATCGGCTCGGTGTTGTACATCGTCGGACTGATCCTCACCGATCTCTCCTACACCCTCGTCGACCCGCGGATTCGTTTCCATTGATGGCCCCCGTCGTACTCTGGTCGGACGGGCTGATCTGGCTGCTGGTGCTGGCGGCGAGCGTGCTCGGCTGGCTGTCCCGGCGCAATCCGCTGTGGCGCGCCGCCTGGCAGCGGGTCGGCCGGAGCCGGTCAGGAATGGCGTCGGCAACGGTGTTGCTGGTCTTCGTCTGCATCGGTCTGCTCGATTCGCTGCACTATCGGCCGCGCCTCGAAGAGAGTGCCGGTCGCGGTGTCGGCACCGCCAGCGAGAAAACTGCGGTCTATTCGGTCGAAGTGCTGTCGCTGCTCGACTTCCTCCTGACGCCGCTGCGCACGCGTACCGAGAAAACCTATTCGGAACCCCTGGCGACGCGTGCACACGCCAAGGAGTCGATCAAGGTCCGCGATGCCGACGGCCAGCTTCGGCAGAGTCGCGAATACCCGCGGCTGAAACATGGCGGCGCGCATCTGGGTGCCGACGAGGCTCGCCGCGATGCCGACGTCGCTGAACGCGTCCTGCGCGCGCTCGGCCTGGCAATGCTGGTCTGGTGGTCGCTGGCGGCAGCGACCGCGGCGCTCCTGGCGCGTCGCCAGCACTGCTCGCACCGGCAAGCATGGCGGCGGATCTGGCACAACGAGAGCGATCTGGCCTGCAATGCGGTGCTCGCCGCGATCGCCGGATTGCTGCTGTGCGGCCTGCCACTGGCGATGCTGGCCACCGATTACCATGTCTTCGGCACCGACAAGGTTGGCCAGGACGTGCTCTATCAGGTGCTCAAGAGCATTCGCACGGCGCTGGTCATCGGCCTGGTCACGACCCTGGTGATGCTGCCGGTGGCGATCTTTCTCGGCGTCGTCGCCGGCTACTTCCGCGGCTGGGTCGATGACCTGATCCAGTACCTGTACACGACCTTGAGTTCGATTCCCGGCGTGCTGCTGATCGCCGCCGCAGTGCTGATGATGCAGGTGCTGATCGACACGCATCCGCAATGGTTCGCCACCGCCGCCGAGCGCGCCGACCTGCGTCTGCTGGCACTCTGCTTCATTCTCGGGGTGACCAGTTGGACCGGCCTGTGCCGGCTGCTGCGCGGCGAGACGCTGAAGCTGCGCGAACTCGAGTACATCCAGGCGGCGCAGGCCTTTGGTGTTTCCGACCTGCGCATCATCGCGCGCCACATCTTCCCCAACCTGATGCACATCGTGATCATCGCACTGGTGATGGACTTTTCGAGCCTGGTGCTCGCCGAGGCGGTGCTTTCCTACGTCGGCATCGGCGTCGACCCGACGATGATCAGCTTCGGAACGATGATCAACAATGCCCGCCTGGAGCTGGCCCGCGAACCGATGGTGTGGTGGTCGCTGGCGGCAGCATTCGTTTTCATGTTCACGCTGGTGCTCGCAGCCAACCTGCTGGCCGACGCCGTGCGCGACGCTTTCGACCCCCGCCTGACGGGGTCGGCATGAGCCAGGAAGCCACCGTGAACGAAGAACACTTGCTCGAAGTGCGCGATCTCTCGATCGCTTTTGCCAGCGGGCGATCACTGCTGGCGGCGGTCGATGGCATCGGCTTCGCGGTCGCTGCCGGCGAGACGCTGGCGCTGCTCGGCGAGTCCGGTTGCGGCAAGTCGGCAACGGCGCTGGCACTGCTGCGGCTGCTGCCGACTGCCGGGCGGATTCTCGGCGGCGAAGTCTCATTCGCCGGCCGTGACCTGCTGCGGCTGCCGGAAGCCGAAATGCGCGGTGTTCGCGGTGGCGGCATGGCGATGATCTTCCAGGAGCCGGCAACCAGCCTCAATCCGGTGTTGACCGTCGGTCGCCAGTTGGCCGAGGTGCTCGAACGTCACCTCGGGCTGGCCGGGCAGGCGATACGCGCGCGTTCGCTCGAACTGCTGACGGCGGTCGGCATTGCCGACCCCGAGCGCCGCCTCGGTGAATATCCCTTCCAGCTCTCGGGCGGCATGAAACAGCGGGTGATGATCGCGGTTGCGCTGGCCGGCCAGCCGCGTCTGTTGATTGCCGACGAGCCGACGACGGCGCTCGACGTCACCATCCAGGCGCAGATCCTCGAACTGCTGCGACGTGTGCAGGCCGAACGGGCGATGGGTATGCTGCTGATCACCCACGACCTCGGCGTCGTCGCGCAGATGGCGACCCGCGTCGGCGTCATGTACGCCGGCGAGATCGTCGAAGAGGCGCCGCGCGCGGCCTTCTTTGCCTCGCCACGCCATCCCTATACGCACAAGCTGTTCGCCGCCCTGCCCGACCTGGCGCGGCG
>NZ_JDSS02000004.1:44803-45392 GCF_000584955.1 Candidatus Accumulibacter vicinus | reverse complement strand
CGGGCAGGTGCCGCCACTGTCGGCCATGCCCGGCGGCTGCCGCTTCGCCGCGCGCTGTGCGCACGCCTGGGATCTGTGCCGCCAGGAAGCACCGCAGTGGCGGGAGGTGGGCCCGGATCATCGCGTCCGCTGCCACCTCGATGACGAACCGGAGCGCGTGCGCAGCACCGGCAGCGAAGCGGTGATCGCCCGCGCGACCGGCCCCCTGGCCGCACCCGCCCTGCTCGCGGTCGCCGATCTGTGCGTGCATTTCCCGATCCGGCGCGGCATTCTGCAGCGCCCCGTCGGCTACGTTCGCGCCGTCGACGGGGTCTCGCTCGAACTGGCGCGCGGCCGCACGCTGGCGCTGGTCGGCGAATCAGGTTGTGGCAAGACGACGGTCGGCAAGGCGATCCTGCAACTGCTGCCGACCAGCGGCGGCAGTGTGCGCTTGCTCGGACAGGAACTCGTCGGCCAGTCGCGCCGCGAGCTGCGGCCACTGCGCCGGCGCCTGCAGATGATTTTCCAGGACCCCTTCGCTTCACTGAATCCACGCATGGCCATCGGCGAGATCATCGGCGAGGGCATGCGCGCGCTGGCGATGCCGGGA
>NZ_JDSS02000004.1:37481-44471 GCF_000584955.1 Candidatus Accumulibacter vicinus | reverse complement strand
CGGCCGGAGCGCGCGGCGGCGATCGCCGCCGTCCTGCAACAGGTGGGCCTTGATCCAGCCGCCGCCGGACGTTACCCGCACGAGTTCTCGGGCGGGCAGCGGCAGCGTATCGCGATTGCCCGCGCGCTGGCGGTACAGCCCGACCTGGTGATCTGCGACGAGCCGACCTCGGCGCTTGACGTTTCGGTGCAGGCGCAAATTCTCAATCTGCTCTCCGACTTGCAGGTCGATCTCGGGCTCGCCTACCTGTTCATCACCCACAACTTCGCCGTCGTCGATCATCTGGCGCACGCCGTGGCGGTGATGTACCTGGGCCGTATCGTCGAACAGGGAACAGTCGATGAAGTGCTGCGATCGCCACAGCACCCTTACACGCGCGCCCTGTTGTCCGCCGTGCCGAGTCCGCGCCTGGAGGCACAGCCGGAGTTCATCCGCTTGCCGGGAGAAATCCCCTCGCCGGCCAATCCGCCAGGCGGCTGCCATTTCCATCCGCGTTGCCGGCAGGCCAGTGCCCCCTGTCGCGAACGCTATCCCGGGACGAGCACGCTGTCAGCCACCCATACGGTACGCTGTCACCTGTATCCCTAGCGTTATTCACGCCAGCATTCAACGATGCGTGAAAACCGGTACGATAGCGCGATGGAAATCTGGACACGCCCCGATGGCCGCTTCTATTGCTTTGAGCTGGGCCATGACCTGTTCGGCCTCGCCGTCGTCGTCTATTACGGCGGTTATCGCCGATCGAGAGTCCGGATCGTTGCGGTCGACAGCACCACGGACGGTGAAAAACTGATGGCCATGATGGCGGCACGGCGGGCAAAACACGGCTACCAGCGCGTCGACGAGTCACCCCCTGCGTAGTCTCTTATGACATTCCCCCGCAGCCTTGGTCTCATTTGTCTCTATTGCGCGAATGATCCTGAGCTGTTGAAAGCGGTTGGAAAGGGCATGAAAAACGGGAGTGAACCGGACTTCGTCACGACAGATCAGATATACTTTTCCATGTAGCGCCTTGTCGCTTGTTGACGCTGGCGGCAAGGCACCCGCGCAAACGAGCTGGTGTAGCCCTTCACCCGTCCCCCTAGCGGTCATGGCAATTTGAGACACCCCGGATCATGAAAGCCCTGACCGTTTTCCCCACCCCCAGACTCCCCTCCCAAGCGCGGGAGAGGAAAGACTCGTGAGTTGCTGACGCCACTTCCGCACAAGAAACGACAGCGCTCACCAACCAGGAGCGAAATGTGGAAAAGGTTTGGAGTCAATTCCGGATCGGCGAGAAGATCGGGCTCGGCTTCGCCGTCGTCGGCCTGCTGTTCGTCGGCGTCGTCTGGCATTACCACCAGACCCTGCAGTCGGTGCTTGGTGACTATCAGCAACTCCAAAGCGTCTTCGAAGTCCGCAAATCGCTGGCTCTCGAAATCGAAATCGAGATGGCGGCCGCACGCGATGCAGAGAAAGACTTCCTGCTCCAGCGCCGGGAGCACTTCGCCGAAGATGTCGATCAGCATCTGCAGGTCATGCGCGCCAAGGTGGCAGCACTGGCGGCTGTGGATCAACACTCCCGGCAAACGGCCGAACAACTCCAGAGGCTACTGACCACCTATCAGGAAAATTTCCGTGCCGTCGCCGAGGCCTGGCGAAGCATCGGGCTGGATGAAAACTCCGGCATCCAGGGCGCTTTCCGCCAGAAGGTCCATCGCCTGCAGGAATTGTCCGCACAGTACTACGTCGACCCGCTGTATACCATTCTGCTGCAGATTCGTCGCAGCGAAAAAGACCTGGCCTTGCGCCACGATCCGGCTTACCGGGATCGGGTTCGAATACTGATCCAGGAGTTTCGCCAACTCGTTCAGGGCTCAGGGCTGCAGGCAACGGTGAAACAAAAACTGCTGTCCGAGCTGGTCGTCTACGCCAGAACCTTCGAACCCTATGCCGACAACGCACTCAAGACCGCTGACGTCGGGGGGGGCATGGGACCGTTCCGGGATGCGGCACATCGCATCGAGGCGATTCTCAGGGCCCATCACGTCCCCCATCTGGAAACCAACATCTTCAAGCTCCGACGGCATGAGAAGGATTTTCTGCTTCGCGGCGATGAGGCCTACGTCACGATGTTGGTGGAAATGGCCAGGACGATCCGTTCCCAGATCGCGGCATCTCCACTTTCCGAGACCGACAAGGCGCTCCTCGCCGGCCTGTTGCTCGATTACCAGCAGGGTTTCCTGCTGCTGGTAGCGCAGCGCGCCAGCATCATGACGCTGACCAGGAAGGTGGACGCTGCCGCCAGGCAGATTGCTCCGCTGATCACGGCCAACGTCGATCAGGCCAACCAGATGATGGCCGCCCGCGTCGAGGCCATCGCCGAATCCTCGCGGGCCAGCGTCCACCTGGGCCTGATCGCGATGTACGGCGCGCTTGCCTTCGCACTGATCTTCGTGATCACCCTGACCACGCGCATCGTTCGCAAGGTCCGGCAAATGGCCGGTCTGCTCGACGACCTCGCCTATGGCGCGCCAACCGCGCGTGTCCTGGCGGTGCCCGGCGGGCGAGACGAAATCAACGCCATGGCGGAATCACTGAACGCGCTGCTCGAACATCGGGCCAACTTCCTCGACTGTTGGAAAACGTCGATGAACGAGATGATTGCCCAACGCGAGCTCGAGCACGCCCATAGCGCAGCAGCGCGAGATGAAATGATCACCGAGCTGCGCGCAGCCACCATCGCCAAGGTACAGCAACTCAACGCAATCCGCGGACGCCTGCTGCATCATGCCGAACACATTGTCGAAATCCATCAGCGGCTGCGCTCGGCCCCTGGCGACGTCACGACTGACGACGTACAGTCCCTCGAACACGCGGCCCAGGGCATGGTGACGCTACTCGAAATCCTGACGGTTGACCACGGAACCCATCCCGAGAGCGCACCCGGGGCCGCCGATCAGATCGTTTCTGCCTGACTCCATGGGTATGGCAAAGGACGATCTTTCCCGGCACACCCCCATGATGCAGCCGTATCTTCAACGTGTCGGAGTGGGATCTGCGCTCAACAGCAGGCCAGATCGACCGCGTTGTGAATCATGATCTGGTCCACCCAGGCCTTGGCGTAAACCGTGCTATAGCTATTCGAACAGGCAGCCACTTCAAGGGTCAGCGTTACCGTACGGTTGGCAAAACGTTCCAGATCGATCGCCGCCTGGCGCAGCCACTCGGTTTCCTGGTGGACCATGCCGATGGCGGTGACCTCGTCAACCACCTGGCCATCAATCAGAACCCGGAAACTCGCGCTGGTGTAATCGTTGACCCCGGCGTTGAGATCCAGTCGCCGCACGTAGCTTAGCTCAGGCTGCGAACCCAGTTTGATCCGCCGAGAAATCGACTGCGCCCGTGCGCCAAGGGCACCGCGGTCTCCTGACGAGGCGTGGCCGTAGAGCATCGAGCCCCCCCGAAAGGCGCGCGGATCGTCAAGCAGCAGTTCCCATCCCGATCCTTCCCAGCCAGATGTTTTCAGCATCGCTTCGGGAGCTGCCGAAGCCGACCGCTGCGAGATGCCCTTCAATACACCGGCAGCCTCCAGCGCCGTCGAAATGATTCCCGGAACGTCGATGCCAAGCGGCGCCTTGCTGTCCGATCGGCGACTGCTGGTACCCGGCTTGAGCAGGCCGGCCGCTTCCAGCGAGGCCGAAATGATGCCATGCACGTCGAGGCCGAATGGCCGGCTGGCCCCGGAACGCTGCTCCTGTGTACCGGAGGCGTAGTCTTCCGGCCCGGTTTTCTGCGTGGCGTCTTCTTTGCAGGTACGCTGCTGACCAAGGTCGATCGTGCGGGCACTCCCGGCAGTCGACGCACGGGCAGATCGCCCTGCTTCCTGCCCCGCCGTGGCCGGGTCACGCACACTTGCCGGGCGCTCGGCAAGGAGTCCCCAGAAGTCGGCAATCCGGTGCGTCGAAGAAATTCCGACGGCGTTGAAGAACGGGGCTGCCGTGCCGCACTGATGGGGCTCGGCACCGGGGTCCAGGGCCGCACCGTGTGTCATGCCGGTGACCGTATAGGACTCGATCAGTTCGGCGCCGCCGGGTCCCTGCCAGACCCGGCGCGGGTAGCCATCGACCATCATCTGGATCGTCGGCTGCAGGTCGAGGCCGTGGATGTCCGCCCATTGCTTGATGGTTTCTTCGGCATTGACCGGCTTGACGGCGGTGTCGGCGTCGCCATGCCAGACCGATACCTTCGGCCATGGTCCTGGGTGCGGCGATGCCGCCCGCACCAGTTCACCCCACTCCCTGGGCGAACGCGAACGTCCCTGGAAGATGCTTTCGAGGCCCTCCCGCAAGCCCTTGGCGGTACGGTAGGGCACGCCGGCAATCACCGCGCCGCCCGCGAACACCTCCGGATAGGTCGCCAGCATCACGTTGGTCATCGCCCCGCCAGACGAGGTGCCGGTGACGTAGACCCGGTCGCGATCCAGGCCGTAATCGCTGAGCATCCGATCGACCATCTGTTTGATCGACAAGGGTTCCCCGTTTTCGCGATGATGGTCTTCCGGCTTGAACCAGTTGAAACAACGGAGTGGATTGTTGTTCCAGTTCTGCTGCGGGAACAATACCGCAAAGCCGTAACGGTCGGCCAGGGTGGACCAGCCGCTGCCCTTGTTGTATGAAGCCGCGCTCTGCGTACAGCCATGCAGGACGACCACCAGCGGCGCGTTCGCCGGCAAGCGTTCGGGAACATGGCAGTACATCTTCAATTCGCCGGGATTCGACCCGAATGCGGTGACTTCGAGCAAGCGGTTCTCTTGCGCGTCCACCTGCTCCGACCAGGCTTGCACCGCGGTCAGCGCCGACAGCAGTTTCTCCCAGCGACTTCCGTGCGGCGTCTTCGCCGCGAGTTCTGCCATCTTCTTGATGGCGGCCACTTTATGGCCCAGTTTGTTCAACATTGGCGTACTCCTGTCATCGGACAAGGTGGTCAACAGACCGATCTCGATCAATTTCCGGACCGGCAAGAAAACGGTGTGAAGGAGGCCCGGATCGACCACTCCACCACGTTGGGGATCAAGCCAGGCCGGCGGAGCAGCGTCCGGGGCCAGGCCATAGGTATGACTGATCACGGCGCGCCGGCCTTGCCAGCAAGCGCTGAATTGCAGCGAGGCGACCGGGCAGCCGCGGTTGATCCAGACGCCAAACAGCTCGCTGGCAACGATCGACCGCGTCTCCTCGGCGCAAGCCAGTTCCAGCAGACCAGCCAGCGCCTCACCAAAGGACAGTCCATCCAGGCGGATCAGAAATTCGGGACGCTGTTCGGCTTCTGCAGTGACCATCGCCGGACCAAAGAGCACTCGCGGCGCGTTGCCGCCCGCTGCGACCGCGTTCGCTCGCAGATCGGCATAACAACGAATGGCCTCAAGAGTCTGCGACTGTTGTGGTGCCGCCATGGCCCCGATCAGCAGGTGCGCGGCGTATTGTGGGCTCGCCGGCGGCGAGCCGCGCCCTCGCGGTCCAGGAGCGACCAGCCCCCCGGTGACCATCAGCGTGACGCGGAAGCGCAGATCGCGCCGCGACTCGCCGAGAATGTCGGCGAGTCGTTCGCTGAATTCATAACGTGCCAGTCCATTTGCCATGCAGCAACGATAGCACACCTCATTCAGGATTGCACCTAATTATTTAGTAAGTGACGTAAATTAATTTTATGGTGATTCGCTGGCTACCGGATTGCCCGCCGCAGCGGGCGGAATGAGCAGCCGCAAGCAGGCTGACCTCGCCGGTTCCGGTTCGCAGCCGAAATCTTCGCGCCCCCAATGGCGCGAAGATTGTAAAATTCGTGAACCCCCGCCTGCTTGCCACCTGAATTGGGTCTCGGCCCTGCCCAGAAATCTACGAAGCGCAAAGAATGATCGACCTATACACTGCTGCAACTCCCAACGGGCACAAGATCTCGATTGCCCTTGAGGAACTCGCCCTGCCCTACACGATGCACACGCTGAACCTGTCAAATAACGAACAAAAACAACCATGGTTTCTGGCCATCAATCCGAACGGTCGAATTCCCGCAATCGTCGATCGTGCTGAAGACGATTTCGTGGTCTTCGAATCCGGCGCCATCCTGCTCTACCTGGCGGAAAAAACCGGCCGTCTGATACCCGACGACCCCAAAGGCCGCTCACGGGTCGTGCAGTGGCTGATGTTCCAGATGGGCGGGATCGGACCGATGATGGGCCAGGCCAACGTCTTCTTCCGTTACTTTCCGGAGAAGATCACCGTCGCGATCGATCGCTATCAGGGTGAATGCAGGCGACTTTTCCGGGTGCTCGATGGTCATCTCGAGAAGCACGAGTTCCTCGCCGGCGACTACTCGATCGCCGACATCGCCAACTGGGCCTGGGTACGTACGCATCGCTGGTCAGGCGTGGACATCGATGACCTGCCGCAGCTACGACGCTGGCTTGAACAGATCCGCGCCCGCCCGGCGGTGCAGAAAGGCATCAATACGCCGCCGTCAGCGATTGATCGCGACGCCGACGACGAGCAGACGCGGCAATTCTCCGCAGAAGCGCGCCGGATGGTCGAAATGGGTCAGTCGCGCCAGGGGGGTGTCTGAGGCAATGGGCTGCGACCACCATGATCCGGGCATCATTGCTGCCGAGGGCTGCCGATGGCCCGCATCTCCTGGTCGAGTTCGACCGCTGCCACACCGCGAACGGTTTTCAGCGTACTGATGGCAGCGCGCGCAACGCTGCCGGAAATGATGCCCACCGTGGGCAAGACGCCCGAAACCTTCATCCCGGCGAGCGTCAGAGCATCCGCCACCGTCTGAATCGATTCCAGATGCTGGTCATCAATCGTGACGATCACGGCGTCAAGCAGATCCTCGTTCATTTCGCCTCCCTTCCCTCCAACCATCGGTAACGCCCTGACTTGCGGCAAACCCGCATAGACTGACACAAGGAGGCAATCGTCGGCAAGTGATGCGAAGCGATCCTGCGGGTTGGCACAT
>NZ_JDSS02000004.1:30867-37096 GCF_000584955.1 Candidatus Accumulibacter vicinus | reverse complement strand
CCCCTGCCATAGCGCAGCGCCACGGTTGGCCGCCGACATCTGCGCCCACAGGGCCGCAACTCCGGCTACGTGCGGCGTCGCCATGCTGGTACCATTCCAGCTTGCATATCGCGTCGGCAGCTTGGTTGATGAATAGACTGCAACCCCTGGAGCAACCAGATCTACATTGGCTCCCGAAGCCGGTCCCGATCCGCACGAGAACGATGCCAGCCGAAGCCCATTATCCACTGCGCCGACAGCCATGATTGAAGGGCTGTTGGCTGGCTGCCCAACAGTGCCTGTAGACCGGTGGTTGCCCGCTGCAGCGACGATCAGGCATTTCTTCTGCAGCGCGCGACGACCCACGGTTTCGTAAGCGGTAGAGGGAGTCGAGGTGGTGTTGCCGAGCGACATCGAGATGACCTGGCAGCCGCTATTGATCGCCCACTCCATGCCTGCGATGATGCCCGCACTCGACCCGCTCCCTGCATTGCTCAAGACCTTGCCCGCGTAGATGGCCGCTTTCCAGGCAATTCCATAGCGCCGGCCGCCGGCATCCTTGTATCCACAGGCGGTCCCAATGCAGTGAGTTCCGTGCCCGTGCCCGTCCTGGACGGCTTCCCCCGAGACGAAGGACTTGGTGACGATCCGCCGCCCTCGGAAATCAGGATGTTGCAGGTCCATGCCGGTATCGAGCACCGCCACTTTCATGGCGCTGCCCGTGCGCGACGAGTGGATCGCGCGCGTCGCTTTCAGACCCCAGGTCGATAATGCATCGTCAGCAAACGTTGCCATGGCACCCAATCGCTCCTCGGCGGCCACCGCCATAGCCTTCTGGTAGAGGTTGTCGACGGCATCCCGATAACCCTCCAGGTAATCACCAGACAACGAACCGCTCTCGCCGATGGCGTAGAACATACGCTCCGGTTCGATATCGAGAATCGCACCGTCGCCGTCTTCTGCCTGTGCCGCCATCAGGCTGTTCAGGGCATCGGGATCAAGGGTGACCAGCGCAATTCCCAATGTGGGAAAGACTGCTCCGCCAGCCTTCGCCACCTGCTCCATATCAATCGCCGAATCGGCAAAATCGGCTGCACTCGGCAGGCCAGCGACTGCAGCCCGCTTCTCGATTGCCCCCAAACCTTTGGCAACATCGTCTTCACGAAAAGTGATCAGATAACGCCCGGTCGTCTGCTCAGGCTCGCTCGCACTGGCAGCCGAAAATGTAGCTTGCTGTGACATGACTTTCTCCTTTCAATGGATGGACACGGAAGCTCTCGACCGTTTTCGATCGGCAGCTCATGGCGGACTTCACCAGCCGCCAGCGTGGCCCGCAAAAAAACACTCACAACATATTGCTTTAAAAAAGATTAGTTCACAAATCGACAAACCGCAAGTAACCATCGGTGCCCACTGTGCCGATAGGCAGTTATAATCGCAGTTCCCGCAACCAGCAGAGAGATCACGCCAATGGGCTTAGATCGCGTGCCGCCCGGCAAGGCACTCCCCAACGATTTCAATGTCGTCATCGAGATTCCGATGCATTCCGATCCAGTGAAATACGAGGTGGATAAGGAGAGCGGTGCGGTCTTTGTCGATCGTTTCATGTCTACTGCCATGCACTACCCGTGCAACTACGGCTACATCCCGCACACCATTGCCGGCGACGGTGATCCGGTCGATGTGCTGGTGGTGAGCCAGTTTGCGCTGCCCCCCGGCGTGGTCGTGCGCTGCCGCCCGATCGGCATGCTGGCGATGGAAGACGAGGCCGGGCCGGATGCCAAGCTGCTGGCCGTCCCGGTCGATAGTCTGACGTCGATGTATCGTGACATCGAATCCCCGCGCGATTTTCCGCAGGTCATTCTTGACCAGATCTCGCACTTTTTTGCCCATTACAAGGATCTCGAGCCTGGCAAATTTGTCAAGGTCGCAGGTTGGCTCGGCAGTGACGAAGCCAAGAAGGAAATCATCGACGGGGTCAGGGCCTACGCGAACGCTAAAGAGAAGCCGGCATTCTGAACCTCTCTGAACGATTCCACTGCGCACGCTGCATGGAGCGCGCGCGCCCCTTTCGCGGGTACTTGCTCTCATGTCCCTGAAAATTGCGATTGCCCAGATCAATGTTACAGTGGGTGACTTCGCCGCAAACCGTGCACGCATCCTCGATTTTGCCGAACGCGCTCGGCGACAGGGCGCTGACCTGCTGCTGACACCGGAATTGGCGCTCTGCGGTTACCCGCCTGAGGATCTGCTGCTGCGCGACGACTTCTGCGCAGCCTGCGATCGCGAACTGGCTACCCTGGCCGCCAGCCTGCCTGACATCGCGGTGCTCGTGGGACACCCGGAGAAACGCGGTCTACGCTGCTACAACGCGGCGACGCTGATCAACGACGGCAGGCGGGTCGCCACCTATTACAAGCAGCGGCTACCGAGCTACGAGGTGTTCGACGAGGAGCGCTATTTCGACTCCGGTGACGCCCCCTGTGTTCTGACGATCAAGGGCGTGCGTTGCGGCGTGAATATCTGCGCCGATGTCTGGGAAGCCGGTGCGGCCGATCTGGCCCGACAGGCTGGCGCCGAGATCCTGCTGGTCCTCAACGCCTCGCCTTACCACATCGGCAAACGCGAGCGGCGCACCGAGGTCCTGCGTCAGCGCACCGCCAGCACCGGCCTGCCGGTAGTGTACGCGAATCTGGCCGGCGGGCAGGACGAACTGGTCTTTGATGGAGGCTCATTCGTACTGGACTCACAAGGTGCGCTCTGCTGCCGGTGGGCACAGTTCGAGGAGGCGCTGGGCCTCGTTGACTTTGTCGATGGCCAGCCACAGCCGGGCACCATCGTTCCGGCGCCGTGCCTCGAAGCCGAGGTCTATCAGGCCCTGCTCCTCGGAGTCCGCGATTACCTCGGCAAGAACGGCTTTCCCGGCGCCATCATCGGCCTGTCGGGTGGCATCGACTCGGCACTGACGTTGTGCATCGCGGTCGACGCACTGGGCGCCGACAAGGTCCGTGCGGTGATGATGCCTTCTCCATACACCGCCGAGATCAGCCTCTCGGACTCGCGCGAGATGGTCCGCCTGCTTGGCGTACGCTACGACGAAATCGCCATCGAACCGGCGATGCGGACGCTCGGCGGGATGCTCGACAAGCAGTTCGCCGGTCTGCCGGCCGATACCACCGAAGAAAACCTGCAGGCCAGGATTCGCGGCATGATCCTGATGGCGATCTCGAACAAGACCGGTTCGCTGGTACTGACCACCGGCAACAAGTCGGAAATGGCGGTCGGTTACTGCACGCTCTACGGCGACATGGCCGGGGGCTTCGCGGTGATCAAGGACATTGCCAAGACGCTGGTTTACCGTCTCGCGCGCTGGCGCAATACGGTCGCCTACGCAATTCCTGAACGGATCATCAACCGCCCGCCATCGGCCGAGTTGAAACCCGACCAGACCGATCAGGATAGCCTGCCACCTTACGAAGTGCTCGACGCCATCGTCGAGGCGTACATGGAGAAGGATCTCAGTCCTCGTGAAATCATTGCCCGCGGTCATGCCGAAGCCGATGTGCGCCGCGTCGTGCATCTGCTCAAGATCAGCGAATACAAGCGACGGCAGGCGCCGGTCGGCATCCGTGTCACGCAGCGCGGTTTTGGAAAGGATTGGCGCTATCCGATCACGAACCGCTACCGCGACCTCTACTGATGGCAATCGCAAGTCTACCGATCACTTGCGGACGCCTGATTTCTGATACGATTTCCTTACGATCTTCCCTGGAGCAGAGGCCATGAAAAAAATTGAAGCGATCATCAAACCATTCAAGCTCGACGAAGTCCGCGAGGCTCTGTCGGAGATTGGCGTCACCGGCCTCACCGTCACCGAAGTCAAGGGCTTTGGCCGCCAGAAGGGCCACACCGAACTCTATCGCGGAGCGGAATACGTGGTCGATTTCCTGCCCAAGGTAAAGATCGAGATTGTCGTTTCCGACAGCGCGGTCGACAACGCCATCGACGCCATCGTCAAGGCCGCGCGTACCGGCAAGATTGGTGACGGCAAGATCTTCGTCAGCACCGTCGAGCAGGTCGTGCGCATCCGCACCGGCGAACTCGACGAGTCGGCGATATAAGGTGATTTCCGCAAAAAGCCGTACCAAGAGTCATGGCGACAGGCCGGGCTCATGGCCAGAATAACAAGCCGCTGCGGTAGTTGTTCGGGATCTTGATTCCCGGAAATCACCTAAGGCGATTTTTCCGGGAACCGCGAAAGTTCTCCGCCGCTGTTCGGGACGCTTGTCGACGACATCGCCAGCGGCTTCAGAAAGCGGCGATGCCGGTTTGCGCCCGGCCGAGGATCAACGCGTGTACATCATGCGTTCCTTCATAGGTATTGACCACTTCGAGGTTCACCAGGTGCCGGATGACGCCGTACTCATCCGAAATGCCGTTGCCGCCGAGCATGTCGCGCGCCATGCGAGCGATGTCGAGTGCCTTGCCGCAGGAGTTGCGCTTCATGATCGAGGTGATCTCGGGCGTCGCCGTGCCTTCGTCCTTCATCCGCCCGAGGCGCAGGCAACCCTGCAGGGCCAGCGTGATTTCGCTCTGCATGTCGGCTAGCTTCTTCTGGACCAACTGGTTGGCGGCCAGCGGGCGGCCGAACTGCTTGCGATCGAGCGTGTATTGGCGCGCCGTGTGCCAGCAGAACTCGGCGGCGCCGAGCGCACCCCAGGCGATGCCGTAGCGTGCCGAATCGAGGCAGGTGAACGGTCCCTTGAGCCCCCGCACTTCCGGAAAAGCGTTCTCTGCCGGTACGAAGACCTCGTCCATCACGACCTCGCCGGTAATCGACGTGCGCAGACCGACCTTGCCATGGATGGGTGGCGCCGACAGACCCGGCATGCCTTTCTCGAGGACGAAGCCACGAATTGCGCCGGCGTCGTCCTTGGCCCAGACGATGAACACATCAGCAATCGGCGAGTTGGTGATCCAGGTCTTGTTGCCCGAGATCCGGTAGCCGCCGTCCACCGCACGTGCCCGGGTCTCCATGCTGCCCGGGTCGGAGCCGTGGTTGGGCTCGGTCAGTCCGAAGCAGCCGATCGATTCGCCGCGCGCCAGCCGGGGAAGGTACTTCCGCTTCTGCTGCTCGCTCCCGAACTCGTGGATCGGCAGCATCACCAGTGAAGACTGCACGCTCATCATCGAGCGAAAACCCGAATCGACGCGCTCGACCTCGCGCGCAACGAGACCGTAGCTCACATAATTGAGTCCGGCACCGCCGTACTCGGGCGGAATCGTCGCGCCGAGCAGTCCCAGCTCGCCCATTTCCAGATAAATCGACGGATCGGTTCGTTCGAGACGAAAGGATTCGAGAACGCGCGGCAGCAATTTCCCCTGGCAGTAGTCACGCGCTGCATCGCGCAACAGTCGTTCGTCCTCGCTCAGTTGCGCTTCGAGCAACAAAGGGTCTTGCCAGCAGAATTTCGCTTTCGATGGCTTGGCCATGCGCTTCCTTTCTGTTCTCACCGGGAATTCTGGCTTTTGTAGTGGTAGGGTATCTCGGGATCAGAACCCTCGCTGCTCACCGAATCCACCCCCCTCGGTCACTGCCGGCAGTTCGGTTGCGGTCATCGAGTGAAACCCGTCGGCACCGAGTCGCCGGGTCAGTATGCTCGCAATTCGTCGCCTTTGCGCGGGGGTATCGTTTGGTCCGCTGATGTAAAGCGGCTTGCCGTTGTGGCCATAGGTGTACCGGACCGGACACACTGCCGCCTCGATGCTCCCGAAAAGTTGGGCCGCACGAGCATAATCGGCATGTGGAGGGAAGCCCAGATCCCGGGCATATGCGACGGCGCCCTCGACGAGCTTGCGCAGACAGCTTGGATGGACCTTTTCGAGCTGGGCGCCTTGTGCCATCTGCGCCCATTCCTCCTGCGAAAGCACACGAAAAAAGGCGTCCTTGACGCCCAGACAATAAGTGTCGACCAGAAACAAAGACACGGCCAGGTCGCCATTGGGCAGCGCACGGGCGAGTCCAGCCATGCCGAGACCCAGTTTGGGCAAATCCCTGGCGACCATGGAACTGTGGATTGGCAGATCAGCCGCCTGCGCCGCAGAGGGCATATGGCTGCGCTGTGGCAGCGACCTTCTGCTCGCCTGCGCTTTGCGTTTTCTGGCCAGCTTCTTTTGCCAGCTCCTTTCGTCGAGGGTCATGGTGTTAATGTGAAAGTCGCGTATGCGACTCACGAATCTCCCCTCCCCA
>NZ_JDSS02000004.1:11648-30842 GCF_000584955.1 Candidatus Accumulibacter vicinus | reverse complement strand
TCCCCACTTGTGGGGGAGGGGTCGGGGGAGAGGGAAACGGTCATGATTTTCATGATCAGGGGTGTCTTGCAAAGTCATGACCGTTAGCGTCCTCCGGCAAAGGGTACCGGCAAGAGCCGACCAGCGCTGGCCGATACCGGTACGTTCAAGAATGATGGTCGGCGCGAACGGCACGCCTGTCTGCTTTCATGATGATTCATACGGTTATCCGCACAGAGCGGACACAGTCAATGGTAGTGGATGTGGCCGGGATCATGCCTGCATTCTACCGAAGGTGATAGGGTAGCACTCGGGTCAGGGTGCGAATTGATGATCGCCGGGAGCATTTCCCTTCCCTGCAGGGCAATGCCAGCGGGCGCGCCGGATCGTTCTTGCGCCAGGGCTGCTTGCATTGCCGGTTTTCGTTCGTATAATCCCTGACTCTACTAGGTCATACGACATGGCAAGCATTCAGGGGTTGGCATGAAGGGTTTCTTGAATCTGCTGGCGAAAGCAAAGCTGATCGAGCTGTCGGAAGATGAGCGTCTGGCGGCGTCAGCGGAGCCACCGCAGGAGGCTCCGGTGGCCAGACCTGAGGCGTGTGCCGAAGGGCCTGCATCACCCCGGCTGCGCGAGCAAGCGTCCGACGAACCGGCAGCAGTGCCAGCCGCAAGCGCGCTGCCCTCGCTCGCGGAGGCCTGCCCGGACCTGGAAGGCCATGCCTTCGAAGACATTTTCGCGGCGGCCCAGGTGCCTGTCTCGCCGTATCCGGCCGAAAAGCTGCTGCGCCTTCTCGACGGCCTGCGCGCCATGGATGCGGGAACCCGCAAGATGGCGGTGCTGGCGATGGATGCGGCCGACGACAACTGGCAGATCAGCGATTGCCTGAGCGACGCCGATCTCAAGATCGCCGCGCTGGAAGAGCACAAGCGGCAATTGGCCGCGCAGTTGCAGGACCGCGAGCGGCAGTCCACCGAACTCGTCGATCAGATCAGGCAGGTCCTCGACGAGGGAACGGCAGCGATCCGCAAACAGATTGCCGAACTCGAACAGTTGCTGGAACGTGAAGTGACCCGTGCGGCGCAGGAAACGACCAGCGTCGAAGCGGGCCTGCGCGCAGCGCGGGAGTCCGCTGCGCGCGAAACGCGCCGCGTGGATGCCGAAATCGATCGCCTGCGTGAAATACCGACCACTTTCAAGGCGCCCGGCGCCGCTCACTGACATTCCCAGCAAGGAGAACAAACACATGGCTCAACTGACGCCGCTGGCCAAGGGACTGATCACCGTCGTCGTTCTTGGCGTTGCCGGTTCGCTGGCCTGGAACTTCGGGCTCAAGGAGCGTTTTGCCGGCGGCGAGGTGGCGCCAACGAAACCGACGGCGGCAGCGCCCGCGCCAACGCCCGCAGCGACCACCAGCAAGTCGACGCCGCCACCGGCCAGGGTAACGACAGCCGAAGACCGGAACGCGCCACTCGGCAGCGCCGCCAACCCGCTCAAGGTCAGCCTGGTCAGTTTTCATGGCTATGCCCCGGCACTGGTCGCCAATGGCAACGACCTGAATACCCAGCCGGGTTCGCTTTACAGTAAGGAGGGAATCCATGTCCGCTTCGTGATCCAGGACGACATTCCGACGCTGGCCACCATCTTTGAATCCGGCGCCGCGCAGTGCGCCTGGCGGACCTCGGATTTCTGGGCACAGGAACAACCCAACCTGCGCAACGCCGGCCTCGATGGCAGGGCGGTGATGATCGTTGACAACACTCAGGGGGGCGATGCGGTCATCGCCCGAGATGCGGCGGTCAAGGCGGTCGAAGACCTGGCCGGTCGATCGGTCGCGCTGCTGCAGTTCACGCCCTCGCACGGCATGCTGATCGACGCCATCGACAATTCATCGCTGACCGCGCGCAAGAAGGAAAGCATCAAGATGGTGTTCATCAACGCCGAGGAAGGCACTGCCGGCGTGCGCGCGGCGCTCGAATCCGGCGCTGTCGACTCGGCCGTGCTGTGGGACCCGGATCTGGCACTCGCCCTGCGCAACGTCAAGGGAGCGCATGTCGTCTATTCGACCCGAACGGCGACCAACCTGATCTTTGACGTGATGGTCTGCGACGCGCGTCTGCTGGCCAGGCCGGAAGGACAGGCGGTAGTGCAGAAATTCGTTGCCGGCTGGATGGCGGGCGTGCAGGCGGCACGGGCCAACCCTGACAACGCCGTCGAAGCACTGGTCAGGACGCAGGAGTTCTTCAAGCTGCTGGCCGACAAGGAAGGCCGACCGTTCGTCAAGGCCCTGTTTTCCAACCTGGTCTGGACCGACGTCGAGGATAACGCGCGCATTCTCGGGCTGGCCGGCGGCACCAATCATTACGAGCGGGTCTACAAGCGCTTCGACGAGATCTATCGAAAGGCGGGCGCGCTGGCCAATCCCAAATCACCGGTGATCGCGCCGCAGGACAGCTTCGACTATCGCTACATGAAGGCCCTGCTCGGGCAGAACAAGGCGGCGGCAGAGGCCGCTGCCAGGCCGCAGACGACGTTCACCCAGGCGGCACAGAAGGAAGCGACACAGCAGGAGGCGATGGTGACCAAGCCGGTGACCGTTGGTTTCGCCTCGGGGAGCGCCGAATTGACCAAGCGCGCGCAAAAGACGGTCGACACCGAGATGGTGCCGTTCATCGAGAACAACGGCAAGGCCTACTTCGAGGTCAGCGGCAATTCGGATGCGACCGGTGCCCGCGAGGTCAATCTTCGTTTGTCGGCAGCGCGCGCACGCGCGGTCGTAGACTATCTGGCGACGCAATGGGAGTTCCCGCGCGAGCGTTTCAAGATCGTCGGCAACGGCCCCGACCGGCCGCTGTGCGTCGAAGCCAACGCCGCCAATGAAGGGCTCTCGATCGAGGAATGCCGGGCGCTGAACCGGACGACGCGGGTCGCCGTGTTCGGCGGCCGCTGACCCGCATGGCCAGGCTCGGCGCATGAGCGAATTCTGGAACCCCTACGCGCCGCTCGATGGCCGACAGCGGCAATGGCTCGGCGTCGGCTCGGTGCTGGCGCTGTTGCTGGTGTGGAGCCTGCTGGCGGTCTCTGGACTGGTCAGCTCGACCAAACTGCCGGCGCCCTGGGAGGTGGTCACGGCGCTGTCGTATCTGAGCTGGCACGAGGGCGACAGCCTGTTGTTCACCGCCACGCTGTGGTCGGCCGGCCGCTTGCTCGTCGCGGGTGTGCTGGTGATCGCCATCGGCATTCCGATCGGCATCTGCATGGGCGCCGCACCGCGCGTGAACGCCGCCCTGTCACCGCTGGTCGATCCCTTCCGTTCGGCGCCGGTGGTCGCGCTGCTGCCGATCCTGGTGATGTGGCTGGGCATCGGCGAGACGATGAAGATTGCCTTCCTGTTCATCGGCGCCGTGGTCTATCTGATTCCGATGGTCCGTGACGCGATCCAGGCGGTGCCGCAGAGCTACTGGATCGGCGCCCGCGACCTCGGCGCGACGCCCTGGGAATGCATCCACCGGGCGGTGATTCCGATGGCCATGCCGCGCATCGCCGATGCCGTGATCGTCGCCTTCTCGGTGATGTGGACCTACATCACCGTCGCCGAATACGTCAATGCACGCCAGGGCCTCGGGCAGCTGATCCAGAATGCCCGGCGCTTCAGCGCCTGGGATCAGGTCTTTGCCGGCATCATCGTGATCATCGCGCTGGCGCTGGCAACCTATCAGTTCATGGTCTGGCTGAAGCGCCGCCTGTATCCCTGGGAGACGCAGCAGTGACCGTGGCCAGGCCAGCGGCAGCCACGCCGCCGTCGGTGGTCGTCAGGGACCTCGTGCAGGAATATCCGGCGCCCGGCGGTGGCGTGACGCGGGTCATCGACCAGGTCTCGCTGAGCTTCGATCAACCGGGCATCAGTATGCTGCTCGGACCTTCGGGCTGCGGCAAGAGCACCCTTCTGCACATGCTCGGCGGGGTACGGCCGATGGGCATCGAGACGCCGACGGCGGGCCAGGTCCTGATCGACGGGGTCGAGTGCAACGGCCCGCACGACGATGCGGTGATGGTCTTTCAGCGCTACGCCAATCGGCCGGATCTGACGGTGTTCGACAACGTCGCCTTCCCGTTCCGGCTCAATCTCTGGAAAGCACGGGTACCGGAAGCCGAGTGGCGGCAGCGCGTGGCCGACATCCTCAAGGCGGTCGGACTCGCAGACAAGCTCAAGCTGCGGCCGGCGCAGCTCTCCGGCGGCCAGAACCAGCGCGTTGCGCTGGCGCGCGCGCTCGTCCTGCGGCCGCGCATCCTGCTGATGGACGAACCCTTCGGGGCGCTCGACGCGCAGACGCGCGAGGAAATGCAGCAATTGTTGATCGAGTTGTATCAGTCCTGGCCGTGCCTGGTAGTCTTCGTGACGCACGATGTCACCGAAGCGCTGGTACTCGGCGACCGCGTCATCGTCCTGTCCGCACAGCCGGCGCGCGTTGCCGATGATTTCGTGATCAGCGAAGCACGGCCGCGCTCGGCCACCTGGCAGCGCTCGCGCGAGGCGCAGGCGCTCGAAGAGCGCATTCTCAGGCAACTGCACCAGGCCAGTCCCGGCCGGGGCCAGGTGCGGGTGACGGTGTAGCCGTGGCCGAGGCGAAACCCTCCTACGTCCGGGAGGTTCTGACCAGTCAGACCAATCTCTACGCCTTTCTCGGTTCGCTGGCAGTCGGAGCATTGCTCTCGATCCCCTTCGGTTTCGCGGTCGGTGCGGTGCCGCTGATCGCTTTTGCCGCCGGCGACATCCTCGCCGCGCTGCACATCCCGTCCTTGCCGACCTTTCGGGAAAAGGTCGATCGGCGCTGGCGGGCGAACGTCCGTCAGACCTCGCGCGAGCAGTTGATGACCGAAATTCAGAAGCGCTCGGGCAAGCGTCCGCTTCCCGAACCCACCTTGCGTACCTATCAGCGCATGTATGAACGCGTACAGTCGCTCTATCAGCGAGCCGACAGCGGTCATGGCCGGCTCGCCTGGCGTGATGTCGAACAGCTCGACGAGGTGACGCTCGAATACCTGGCGATGTGGCTGGCGCTCCTGGTCATGAACGACCGCGCCGAGTCGGTCAATCTGCGCGAGGTCGAACAGCAGGTGGCGGCGCTGGACAGGGAACTCGCCACCCCCCGTCCCGGCACCGACCTGCGGCAGTTGCAGAAGGCACGCACCGATTACCTGGCGATCATCGAGCGGCACCACCGCATGCTCAGTCGCCGGCGGGCGATCGAGGCGGCGATGCTGTCGATGCCTGACCAGCTCGACGAGATTTATCAGACGATCATGACGCTGCCGGTCAGCGAAGACGTCGGCACGCGGCTCGAAGAGGCGATCGGCAAGCTGCGCCTGCAGGAAGACATCGAGGCAGATCTCGCGAACGATCTCGCCGAAGCCTTGCCGGGCGTGGCGATGCCGACCTCGACTGCGGCGGCGGCACGGCAGCGGCACCTGGTCGCGGTCGGCGGTCGCAGGCGCGTCGGTTAATGTAAAAGTCGCGTCAGCGACTCACGAAAGGAAGAAAGCGATGGCTGACATCAATTTTGTCGGACGCCTGTCCAACCTCTGGTCGGGCTTTGTTTCGCTGTGGATCACCGATGTGGAAAAGCGTCATCCCGAGATCGCTTACCAGAATGCCATCGACTCGATGATCGAGAAATACGGCAGGCTGAAGAGCGCCACCGCTGCGATCATGCGTCGGCGAGAGGAGATCTCGGCACGACTGGAGAAAGAGCGCAGCGAACTCGCGGCGATCTCGGCCGACCTCAACGCCGCGCTCGCCACTGGCCAGGACGAACTCGGCATCGTGCTGATCCAGAAAAAGAACGCCCTCGAGGCCAGCACCAAGGTGCTCGACCAGGAAATGGAACAGGCCAGCACTGACGCACAAGAGGCAAAGGATTCGCTGATCCAGGTCAAGGCCGAAATTCAGAAGCTCAAGGATGAGAAGGATCGCATGCTGGCGCAGATGCACAGCGCGCAGGCGCGGCTGAAGATTCAGAACCAGCTCGACGGCCTGTCGGTCGATGCCGAAGTGCGGGCGCTCGACAACGTCCGCGAACACATCAGGAATACCGTTGCCGAAGCCAAGATGGGCAGCGAGCTGCGCGATTCCGATCTCGACGTCAAGCTCGCGCGGCTGCGGCAGAGCAGCGGTGCAATCACCGCCCGCCAGCAGCTCGAGGAAATGAAACGCGCGCGCAGCGTTCAGACCGATACCACCGGCAAGTCGATGTGATGCGCGATGTGATGCGCAAGGTGATACACACGGCCATGCGCGACCGCAGGCGCTGCCCTGCCCGCGTCCCGGCATGAGCCCCGGCAGCGACGGCCGGCCAGCCCTGCCCGCCTGGGCCGAGACGCTACGCCAGAAATACCTGGCCGGCGAAGCCTCGGTATTCGTTCTCTACCGCAACGTTTTCGACCGTTATCGGGTCGGCGAACGCTATTACACGCTGTTGCCCTTCCTCAGCGAAGTGCTGCTCAAGGACAACAAGCAGCACATCTACGAACTCAGCGTCGACCTTGGCGTACGCGTCATTCAGGGCGGCAGCGCCGAAGAGAAGGCAGAACTCTACCGCCATCTTGAAGGCAAGGGACTCAACGGCATCTTCGAGTCGCTCGAACGGCAGATGCGCGGGCAAGGCTCCAGCGCGCTCCTGATTCCCTACGCTGGAACCCTTTTCCCTGCCGCCGAACTGCACCAGCTCTCGCTCGAGGAGCGCGGTGCGTTCACGGCCCTGCATCGCTGGTCGCTGGATGAACAGTTTGCCAATCGCGACAACGTCGTCATCCTGGTCAGCGAATCGCTGGCCGACCTGAGCCCGGCGCTGCTGACGCATCCACGCGTGTTGGCGATCGCGCTGCCGATGCCCGATCGGGCCGATCGGCATGCGGCGATCCGGCACTACTCACCAGGCATGCCGGCAGCCGAGGCCGAGCCACTCGCCGACCACACCGCCGGCCTGCGCCTGATTCAACTGGCCAGCATCGTCGCCAGCGAAGCGCCGCAAGGGATGAGCCAGACGCAGCGGCGGACGCTGATTGCCAGCCTGCTGCAGGGTAGCCCGCAAGCCGCCGAGCGTGCCGAAAAACTGGCCGCGATCACCGCCGGCATGACGCCCGCCGAAATCCGCCAGATCGTCGACCCAACGCGCGCGCTGCCCGAAAGCGGCGATCCTGCGGGCGAAATGATGGCCTTGGTACGCCAGCGCAAACGCGAATTGATCGAAAAGGAATGCGCCGGCCTGATCGAATTCATCGATCCACGGCATGGCCTGGAAAGCGTCGGCGGCAATGAACCGATCAAGAGCGAATTGCTTGACATCGCGCGCCTGATCCAGGGCGGCGAGCGCGCACGCGCACCGATGGGCCTGCTCGCAGTGGGGCCGATGGGCTCCGGCAAAACCTTCGTGATCAAGGCCTTTCTCAAGGAGGCGGGACTTTCCGGAATCGCCCTGAAAAACTTCCGATCGAAATGGGTCGGATCGACGGAGGCCAACCTCGACCGCGTTTTGGCAACCGTCAAGGCGATGGGACCGATCGCGCTGCTCATCGACGAAGGCGACCGCAGCTTCGGCCGGCAAGGTGACGATGCCGACGGCGGCACCAGTTCGCGGGTCATTGCCCGACTCAAGGAATTCATGTCCGATCCCGAGAATCGCGGCCAGGTCCTGTTCATCCTGCTGACCAACCGCCCCGACAAGCTGGATACCGACATCAAGCGCCCCGGCCGCCTCGACCGTAAAATCCCCTTTTTCTACGCCGAGACCGCGGCCGAACGTGCCGCCGTCATGGGCGCCGTTTTCGAGCGCTACCGGGTGCCCGTCGATTTCCCGGAAGCGCACCTGCTGGCCGCCTGCGAGGGGCTCGAAGGCTATTCCAATGCCGACCTGGAAGCCCTTGCCCTGCTCGCCGCCGAGTTCGCCGAGCGAGCGCAGCGGATCGATTCGCCCCTTCCTTCGCCCCCCGATGCGCGCGTACGAACCGGCGCCGCGGCTACCCCGGCCGTCAGCCGGGAGGTCCTCGCGCGCGCCATCGAGGACTTCATGCCACCGCAGGAAACGGCCATGGTGGGCTACATGGAAATGCTCGCGGTGGCCGAAACCTCGCGGCGCTCGCTGTTGCCGCAACGCTTCCGGTCGCTGTCCGCGCGCGAGGTGCAGGAACGACTCGCCGAACTGCGGCGTCAGATCCAACCTTGAAGGAGTTCGTATGTTCCCCCTGCTCGAAAACGTATCCCTCGATGCCGGCCAGAGCATCGCCGCGACCCGCCTGCTGTTGCGCATCGCGCATGTCGATGGCGTCAGGACCGCCGAGGAAGTGGCCCTGATTCGCTGGTTCCATGACAGCGGTTGCGACGACCGCGTCGACTGGCCGGCATTCGACAGCCTGCAAGCGACCGGACAGACGGGTGAATTCGCCGGCATCTTCAGCGAGGCGGCGGAGCGCGACCTGGTGATTGCCACCTGTCTGATGGTCGCCTATGCCGACGGCGCGCTGACTACCGATGAACTGGCAGCAGTGCGCGGCGTGGCCGAGGAAATCGGCATGCCGCCAGCGCGCGTGGATGAACTGCTGGCGCTGGTCAAGGACTACATCCTCTCGCAACTGGCCAGCCTGCCCGACGCTGGCTCGGTGGCGGTCGTGGCGCGCGAACTCGGCTGAAGTTTGGCGGAGAGCTTGCGCCTTGCGCCAGTTCACGGGGGAACGCAGGGAACATTCCGAATCGGGTTCCGTCATGCGGTGTTTCCGCAAAAGGCAGTGATATTCATGCTGTGACTTGCCTGCAGCGGCGTTATGGCGTCTAATCGACCTGTATCCCGGCACGGCTGATCGGTGGTTGCAGGTACTGCGGCGATGTGCCGCCGCCATCCGGAGCGTACGGACAGAAGGAGAAATGCGCGATGTTTTCGCCCGAATGGTGGCACTGGATGGTCCTCGGACTGAGCCTGACGATGGCCGAAATGGCCATCCCAGCATTTTTTCTGGTCTGGTTCGGCATCGCGGCAGCAGCCGTCGGCGTCATCCTGCTGGCCGTGCCTGAGCTCTCCTTGGCCAGCCAGTTCCTGCTCTGGGCGGCGCTCTCGGCAATGCTGGTCGGTCTCTGGTTTCGCTATCTCAAGCCGCGCACAAGGACCGCTGTCGGCACCTCGGCTGCCAACGTGGGCGGTGAAGTCGGCATCCTGGTCTCTGGAGTCACCCCGGAAACCCGCGCTCAGGTGCGTTTTCAGAAACCGATTCTCGGCGCCGACGTGTGGGAGTGTTACGCCGATACGGCGATCGGGGCGGGTGAGCGGGTTCGCATCGTCGCGGTTGAAGGCAGTTACATCAAAGTGGAGCAAGCAAGATGACCGGCATGACCATATTTTCGATCGTTTTCCTCATTTTTGTCGCGGTTACCGTCGCCAATGGCGTTCGTATCGTTCCGCAAGGCGAGGAGTGGATCGTGCAGCGCCTCGGCAAGTACCACAGCACGCTGCTGCCAGGACTGCGCTTCATCATTCCCTACATCGATATCGTCTCCTACAAGGTCACCACCAAGGACATCATTCTCGATGTCCAGGAGCAGGAGGTGATCACGCGCGACAATGCGGTGATTGTGGTCAACGCCATCGCCTTCATCAAGGTCACCGACCCGGTGAAAGCCGTCTATGGCGTTCAGGATTACTCTGAAGCGATCCGCAACATGATCATGACCACCCTACGCTCGATCGTCGGGGAAATGGAACTCGACCAGGCACTGTCGTCGCGGGATACCATCAAGGCGCGTCTCAAAGCCGGCGTTGCCGACGAAGCGCTGGACTGGGGACTGACCGTCAAATCGGTCGAAATCCAGGACATCAAACCCTCGCAGTCGATGCAGCGCGCGATGGAAATGCAGGCCTCGGCCGAGCGGGAACGCAAGGCGATGGTCACCCGTGCCGAAGGCGAGAAGCAGTCGATGATCCTCACCGCCGAAGCACGCCTGGAATCCGCCAAACGCGATGCCGCAGCGCAGGTGACCCTTGCCGAAGCATCCTCGCAGGCGATCACGAAGGTGAATCGTGCTTTTGGCGACAACGAACTGCCGATGCTCTACCTGCTCGGCGAGAAATACATCACCAGTCTCAGCAAGATCGCTGAATCCGACAACGCCAAGGTCGTCCTCCTGCCTGCCGACATTCAGAGCACTTTGCGCGGACTTTTTCAGCGAGTAACCAAGAACGGTCAGTGACTTCTGGCCAGTCATCTATCTCTGTTTCCTTCACCGAAAATGGAGGACCATGAACGCAGGCTGGATCATTTTTGGCCTCTGCATCGTTTTCGTTCTCGGTGCCGCGCTGCCGCTCATCCACGATCGTCGTGCCAACAAGGATGCCCCCCTGCCGCGCAAGGAAACGCTGCGCGACTGGCGTAACGAAAAGTAGTGCCACCGTCGGCCAGACCAGATTTAAGAAGCTGTCCATGAACCAAGCCGGCCAGCCACCGGAGCATCCGGTGAGCAGCAGCGGCGGACCCTGGTTTCGGCAGTACCCAGGCGCCACTCGTCATCCTTGGAAAGGTGACGTGACCACCCGAGCCGGGCAAAGGTCCGTTCAATGATCCAGCGCTTGAGCAAGGCCACAAAATGATGCGCCTCGGTACAGCAGAGTCTGGAGTTTCTGGACAGCTTCTTTGAGGGAAGCCGATCAGTGTGCCTTGAACACCTCGTCGAGTCCGGCGGCATCCAGCAGGTCGAGGCCCCCGGTCTCCAGTTGCTCGGAGGTTGCCTGCCCAAGGCGCTCGTTCACCCAGTTGGGCAAGGGGCCAAAACGACGTTCGAGCAGCTTCAGCAACAAGGCGCTTTCACCTTCCTTTCGGTCTTCCTTTCGGCCTTGCTGCAAACCTTCCTGCAAACCCTCCTCTTTCCACTGTTGGGTCCATCCTGCAACGGTTTCGGCAAGCATGGTGTCGATCTCCTGTAGTTCGTTCACTTCGGGTACCTCCTGTCCGGGCATCAGCCGTCGGAGGACGATGCGGTTGATCCAGACCACGAAGGCACGTCTGAGGCTGGCAGAGGCCGGTCCTGGTAGGGACTTCAGCGATTGCGATACGGCGCGCCGGACATCCGCCGGGACGGCGCTCCGTTCGAGGCGAATGATGTTGACGACCGGGTTTTGCGGGTCGCTCAGATCCGCTTCACTCACCGCGGCTTCTTCCAGCAGGAAGTAGCGCTGGGCCGGATGATAGCGCTTGAGGCTGCCGGGCAGCCACTCGATGAGTTCGCTGACGTCACGCGCGGCCGTCCAGCGACTGCGCCCATGGTAGAGGAGCAGGGGAAAGACGGCCGGGAGTTTCTGGCCGGGCCGAACTTCGCCGCTCTTGATCCGGTCCGGAAAGAGCAAGCCCGTGTAGACCAGGATCCGCAGGGCCATCCAGGGGTCTACGGTGCTCTGGAATTCGAGCAGCAGGTACACGTAGAGCCACTCGCCCCGCCGGCGGACACGCCAGATCAGGTCGTCCACGCGGTCTCGCAGATCGTCGGTGACATAGCTGCCGCCCACTTTTTCCAGCGCGCTGAAGTCCAGAGGTCTTCGACCCAGTCTTCGCCGACAAAACCCCGCAGCAGATCCTCCACGACCTGGGCGCGCGAGAACAGGAGCTTGCAAGCCGAGTCGTGTGCCGAGGGGGGTCGAATTGGTGGGCATGGTCAAATCTGATCAGCGGTAAGACGAGGACCAGTTCGTTCGTGGCAAGTGTCGGGATATTTTACACACACGCTTCCCACTGATCTGAAAAATTCTCTCAACTATTTGAAAAAAAATGATTAATATTTTCTGGCACGGTTTCTGCTTATTGATTGGCAGCGAAACCTCGCTATTGATTGAACCTGGGGGTTACGCGCACTAATCTCAATCTGCATTGTTGAAAGGAACACACCATGAGTCAAGTCACCAAAAGCACCCAGGGGAGCCGTCTGCCATCCCAGGTGCGCAAGATCGGAGCAGCCATTGCGTTGAGCTTCGGTCTGGCCGCGTCGGCTGGAGCGGCAACGATCAACGGCGGCCTTACCAACGGCTTGCTGAACACGCTGGAGGATCAGGACCGTGAAGCCTATATTGATGCAAATCTCGACGGTCTGATCAGTATCGGCGACGTGTTCATCGGCGTCGTCCGTATCGACAATTTCCTGCCCTCGGGAGCGCCCTCGAACAACCAAGTCTATGGGATCATCTCCAACCAGATTACCAGTTTTACCCCGAACGGCGGGCGCCAGTATGTGCACCTGGGAGAAACCACGGTAGCTGGCTACACGATGGCCGACCTCACGGGGAACGCCAACTGCGTCGGCGCGCTGGTCTGCGTCTATGACCGTGCAGTACCCTTCTCCCAGAATCTCATCAACGCCCCCACGGGACCGGGAATGCTGGATATGATCAGCATGGTGACGTCCGAGGGAACGCTTCGTGTAGCGACCGGCCTTGGGACTGCCGGAGATACGTATCTGACCGCAGACGTGGTTGCTGCTTTTGGGGTGGGCTCCTCGAACGCCGCCTTTACCTTGGCTCCCACTTCGGTGCAATTCGGTAATTTCGGCGGCGGCCTGGATGTTCTGTATAACAACACCAACTTCGTTTACACAGACAGTGTGCTGACCCTGGACACGTTGACCGGGTTCCACACTACCCAGGTCGGCATTTCCAACGGCGCCTTCCGCGGGATGGTCGGAGATGGGAATGAAGGTAAATTCGGGAATGTGGCTGGCGCACCCCAGTGCACCAATCTTTCTGGTGCCCACGTGACCTGCGGCTTTGTGACCGATGCCGACTTCTTCGTCCGTCCTCAACGGGTACCGGAACCGGGTTCGCTCGCGCTGCTCGGCGCGGGCCTGGTCGGCCTGGTCGGTCTGCGCCGCCGCTCGACGAAGGCGTGAGGGTAAACCCCTTCGACTGCCCTGCCCGGTAGCAATCAAAACGGCCTCCTTCGGGAGGCCGTTTTTTCTTCCTGCGGTCACCCGCAGAGGTTCCTTTCCCGATCTAGCCGACCGCTCGCTCAGGCAGCGCGGCCAGGCGTGGCCCGAACCTCTGCTGGGCGTTCACCCGCACGCCTTCCGATTCGGGCAGGACCCCCGCACGCGGCGGCCGATAGCGGCTCCGATGGCCGCATCTGCACATCGCTTCCCAGAACCGGTGCCGGGTCACCCACAGCCGCAGGCCAGGGGCATTCGGGTCGGCCGGCAGCACTTCGACTTCGTCGTAGCACCGTCAAAGCAAGAGTCCGGCGGCGAGTCAGGTCATCGGCCAGAATCACCGGGACGGTCCTGGCTGTGCTGGAATGGGCGCCGGGTTCGGCGAGGGAAACAGTCCGGAAAGTGATGGGGAAACCCATGGGTTCGCGGTCGGCAAAGGAGCGTTTGCCCCCTGACCCGGCCCGGTTCTGACGCCTGTCGCGATGGGCATCACGACGAACAGCCATTGCGAATAGCGCGACTTCTCCTCGAAAGCCTGATTCGCGGTTTCGAAGCCGGCGATCTTGATCGGGCGGTCGTCGGAGAGGCTGTGGATCCCCATGATCCCGCCACCCGGTGCCGGCACCAGACCCCAGTCGTTCTTGCCGGTGATCGGGTCGGGATAGAGCTGCCGCAGGTGTCGGCGAACGCCCGGATAACGCGGATCCTTGAGCAGGTCGGCGAGCGATCCGGGGTAGCGGCGATCGCCGGTGGGGCTGCTGTTGAGGTAGCTGCTGATCGCCCGACGATAGGTGTCGCCAACCTCGAGCAGGCGCTGCTCGGCTTCTCGCCGCTGGACGAGACTCCCCAGGGTCAGCGTCGCACTCGTCGCCAGCGCCAGGACGGCGACCAGGATCATCAGCCCCAGGTAAGTGAAGCCGGTCTGCGGGCGGTGTTCGGAAAGGCCGTGAGCGGGCGGCATCGCTAGAGATCGGCGAAAGGCTTGCCGTCGAGGGTGCTGCCGGGCGCGCCGCTCTTGAGATCGTAGACCTTGCCCTTGACGTCGGGCGAGTTGTTTGTATGGGTGGGCTCAATGATCGTCCAGGTGCGGGTACTCGCGGTAATCGGGTCGTAAGGCAGCGAGCGCAGGTATTTCTCGCTGACCAGCTCGTCGAGGCTCTCGGGATAACGCCCCTTGTCGCCGTAGAACTTGTCTATCGTCTCGCGGACGAGATGCAGATTCTCGCTGAGCACCGCTTCCTTGGCGACGTCGACGCTGTGGATGTACTTCGGTACGGCCAGGGTGAGCAGCAGCGCGATGATCGACAGCACGACGAGCAGTTCGATCAGCGTGAAGCCCTGCCGGTGCCGGCCGATGCATGCCACGCCCGGCAAACGGCCGCGCGGCCTGGGCGGATTCCCGATCCCTACCATTTGCGGTAGGGAATGCCGTTGAGGCCGATGCCGCTCGATTTCGAGTAGACGTCGTACACGTCCTCGCCTTCCTTGGGGTCATCAGGCTCGCTGGCGTAGGCGCGTTGGGCCCAGGTCTCGGCCGCCGGCAGCGTGCTGTCCGGATGCATCGGATCGCGCGGAATCCGTCGCAGGAAGTAGATCTTGCGATGCCTGGGGTCACGCAGATCCTCTTCGCCATCGACGAGGATCTGCAGGTTTTTGGGATAGCCGGTGTCGTTGAGCGATTTCCGGATGCGCCCCTCGTCGCTGGCTTTCTTGTAGAGGTCGATGCCTGCGCGCAGCTCGCGCAGCGCCAGCCGGAGGTCCTGCTCGCGGCTGCGCTGCAACGAGGTCTGCGCCACCGGGACGACGATCGTCGCAAGGACGGCGACCAGCGCGAGGGTGATCAAGAGTTCGATCAGCGAAAAGCCGCGCGCCCGATGCGCGCTTTCCCTTTCCGGATCTCGGGAGGACCTCCGGAGGCGCAATCGAAAGGCGCGTGCGGGCAGCATCGCTCAGGGCGTGATCGTCACGGCATGCGCTCCGGGCAAGGTGGCATTGATCGTCAATCCCCCCGATGCCACCGGAGCGATGGTGATCAATTCGACGCGCGCGGCACCCGCCGCCAGCGCCCGGAAATTGATGGTGGCGAGGCTGTCCGGGGCCGTGGCGCCGCCGTCACCGGATCGCGTCGCGGTCATCAATACCTGTCCGCCCGGGTCGATGCGATAGGTAAAGCTGGTCTGCGCGCCACCCTGCTTGAGGAAACCGCCCTCGCTGACATTGGCGACCTGCAGCAGGCGTGGGTCGAAGCCGATCGCCAGGGGCACGCTGACCACCGGCCGATCGGTCTGCATCACCAGTTGCAGCGCGAAAGTGTCGCCAACCCGGATTTGTGTCGGCCCCTGCCAGAGCAGCAGTGCCGATCCGGCCGCCTGCAAGGCCGGCTGGACAGCGGACGGAGACAGCGATTCCGGCGTCAGCGTGCTGCCCTCGACCGCCGGCGCAAAAGGATTGACCGGCGAGGATGCCGCGCTGGTCTGCGCGGTCGCTGCCTGCGCGTTGAGCCCGGACCCGGACTGCGCCTGCGGTGCGAACGGATTGACCTGCCCGCCGGGTGTTGCCGATCCGCCAGGCTTGGCCGTCCCGGCCGCAGGCGGCGCAGAGGCGGCCAGCGAGGGCGCCAGGGCGCCGAACACCGGCGTGGCCCCACCGCCGCCGCCATCGAACCGGCCACGGAAGCTGGTTTCAGTGCCGCCATCGAACTCGGCCAGGTACGCTTCCGCACGCTGAATGTTGCGCAGGATGCGCGGCGTGATCGACAGCACGATCTCGGTCTTGATTCCCTCGTCGCTATGACTGCCAAACAGCCGGCCGAGGATCGGAATCTCGCCGATGAAAGGGACCTTGTTGGCCGTCCGCCGGTCCTCGTCGCTGATCAGACCTGCCAGCAACTGGTTCTCGCCGTCCTTCAGGCGCAGGACGCTGGTCGCCGTGCGCGTGCCGATCTGGTAGGCCACCGTGCCGGACTTGGTCTCGATCCGGTTAACGATGTTGCTGACTTCGAGCGTCACCTTCATCGCGACTTCGTTGTCGAGATAGATCGTCGGCTCGATGTCGAGTTTCAGGCCGACATCGATGTAAGTGATCGACTCGGAGGAAAAGCCCGTTGCCGTGATCGTCGACGTGATGTTCGGCACGCGGTCGCCAATCAGGATCTTGGCTTTCTCGCGGTTGCGCGCGCGGATACGGGGGTTGGCCAGCAGATTGACGTCGGTGTCGAGTTGATTGGCGCGGATGACAGCCGGCCCGACGGTCACGCCAGTCGTCGCCGAGGTGATGTTGCCGAGGTCTTTCAGCGTCAGTTTGTCGACCGGCAATGCGCGCAGGGCGATATTGTCCGGCCAGTTGATCCCCAATGCCTGCAGCCGCGAGCGCTTGACCTCAAGGATCTCCACCTCCAGCATCACCTCGGGTTCGGGCACGTCCTGGAGAGCCACGAGCTTGTCGGCCAGCCGGATCGCTTCCGGGCTGTCGCGGATCATCAGCAGGTTCAGCTTGTCGTCGACGACGATGTCACGGGTCTTGAGGATCGTCTTGAGCGTCGTGCCGACGGTCTTGGCGTCTGAATTCGCCAGATAGTAGGTTTTGACGACCAGAGCCTGGTATTCCTTCTGCTTGGCTGGGGTGCTGGGGTAGATCAGGATTGAGTTGCCGTCGAGGACACGCTGCTCGAGCTGGTTGGTGAGCAGCAGGATGTTGATCGCGGCTTCGATCGTGCTGTTGCGCAGAAAAATGGTCGTTTTCTGATCGGCGCGCAGATCTTTGTCGAAGACGAAATTGAGACCCGAAGTCCGTGAAATGACTTCGAAGACCGTCTTTAGCGGCGTATCCCTGAACTCGATGGTGATCGGTTTCCGGAAGGCTGCGGTCAACACCGACTCCTTGGCGGCCTTGGCGGTTTTCTCCTCGATCAGTCGCTGCAGGGCAAGCGCGCGCTCGTGTTTCGGGTAGGCGGCAAGGACCGCCCGCAGGCGGGCCAGAGCCAGATCGGGATCTTTCTTGGCCCAGGCAAGCTCGGCTTCCTGGAACAGAATATCGTGGCGGCGCGCGCTCTCGATCTGTCGCAAGCCGGCGAGCGCCCGGTCGTTACCGTGCTGCAACATCAACGCACGGCGGAAAGCGCCTTCGGCCTCGTCGTAACGCGCCTCGGCAAGAGCGCGTTCAGCCTTGGCGAGACTGGCATTGAGGTAGCGGTCCTGGGCGCGTATGTAGGCAATGCGATATTCGGCGGAAGACGGGTCAAGGGTCATCGCTTCCTGAATTTTCGCCAGCCCGGCGTCGACCTTGTCTTCCGCGAGCAGCGTCTGCCCTTCGCGGTAGGCGTTCTGGGCCGCACACCCGGCCAGCAACAGCGCGACTGTCATACTCAGGCAGCCGCGCCGCCAGCCTGCAGGTCCGGAACGGCCGGAGTTGGCCTTGCTCACTATTGCGATCCTCCAATGGGGATGGTCTGCGACTGCTTCAGCGGCAGGTATACCAGCGTCAGCGTCGGTGGGTTGATGCTCTTGACCTGGTAGGTGCCGTCCAGGGCCATGCCCTCGCGAACGATGAACACCTCTTCGCCGCGCCCGAGATAGGCTTCCCATTGCCCGCCTTCGAGTTTCTTGCCGAGGTACACGAAGGGCACCGGTGGAGCCATCGGCGGCGGTGGCTTCGCTGGTGGTGGCGGCGGCGGTGGCGGTGGCGTCCAGCTCAGCGCGGGGAACAGGTCACGATCGCCCTGGTCATCGCTGGCCGCCGGAATCAACGTGTCACGCGGAATCAAGGCGTCCACCTCCAGGGTCGACGCCGCCTTGCCGGTGAGAAGCCTCGACACGACCGGTCGGTTCTCGGCCGGCGTGAGCGCTGATTTGTTCGCGCCGGAACTGCCCTTAGCCCTTGCCGGTACCGCTTGGACGACATCGGCAGCAGATTTGTCGCTCGGCGTCTTGTCGCCAAAAAACGCGAGGTACGCGGCCACCACCAGTAGCGACAACAAGAGTAGACGACGGTTGTTCATGGGTCCACTACAACTGCGTCCATCCGGCGGCGGTGCTCGTCCGGGTTCGCCGGGCGGTGCCAGATCGTCAGGCGAACCTTGGCTTCGACCTGGTTGAGACCCACTTCCTCGCGTTTGAAGGCAAGTTCATTCACCGCCACGTAGGTGTGTGTACGTAGAATCTCCTCAACCCAGTATCGAATGTCGCTGTAGCGCCCCTTCACCGGCACGGTCATCTGCAGCGTCGCCGCCTGCGCATTCGTATCGACCGCACGCACGTATTCGGCGCGGGTGCCGACCAAGTGATGGTCCACGGCCGAGTCGAGAATGGCCTTGATGCCCGGCAGAACCTGCTCATCGTCGGCCAGCGTCTCGCGGAAGGCCTGGTAGTGGAGGGCCGACCCGGTCGCGGGAAGCGTCGCGGCGGTGGATGGTGTGTGGCTGTTCGCCACGCGTTCCTGCAACGCGTTCAGGGTCGCGACTTTCGCTACCAGCTCGGCGTCAAGCCCAGGTATGACGATCACAGCGAAACCCAGCAGCACAGCGAGCACGCCGGCGAGCACCAGCCACCACGGACCATGCCGGTGCAGCCAGAGATCGGCCACCAGCCGCAGGTGATCGGTGAACCGCTTCAGCTTGTTCACTCGGCTTCCCCGACCGGGTCGGTGAGTGGCGCAGCCACCACGGTCGAATCGTCGAGCCGCGCCTCGAACAGGAAACGCAGCGGCCGGTTGGGATCCTTTTCATTCACCTCCTGCCGCGTCACCATCGCGCCGGCAAACGGTGCGGTCGAGCCGAGCAACTCCAGGTAGCCGAGCATCCGCTGATGATCCTTGGCCTCGGCTACGCCTTTGACCAGACGTCGACGATGGTCCGGCTCGATCTGCAGGAGGGCGATGTCGGCGCCGGCGAGGCGCTCGAAACCGTCGAGCACCGCCGGCCAGGGGATATTCAGTTGGGCGATGGCGTTGTTGATGGAGACGATCTGCGGCTCGGAGAGAAGCAGTGGTACCGGCGCTGGTGGCGTGCGCGCGACGATCTCCTGGCGAGCCAGGGCGATCGCCTGCGTCGTTTCGGCGAGCTGCTGATCGAGTTGCTGCCACTGCCAGAAGACGGCCCCCACAGCAAGCGCGGTCGTTACCGAGACGCCGACCAGGATCCGCCGCTGGCGCGCCGCGACCGGCAGGCGCCACAGCGACGGCGCAACGAAATCGACCTGGAGTTGCTTCATCGCGGCTCTCCGGTCAGCGCCAGTTGCTCGGCCACTGGCCGCTCGCCCGGCGATCCCTTC
>NZ_JDSS02000004.1:11207-11638 GCF_000584955.1 Candidatus Accumulibacter vicinus | reverse complement strand
AAGGCAGAGGGAGGGTCCGCGAAGTGATCCCGGCCACGGTCGCCGCTGCCGGCAGCCACTTGGCGCCGCCTGTCCATAACAGCGATTGTCCTGGCGGCATGCCGGCCGCGACCGCGTTGCGCAGACGCTCCTGTTCGAGCAGCGTTTCGAGTTCGGCCAGATCCGGCGCCGCCGGCAGCTGCAGCGTACGCAGGCCGGCAAGTTCGCCATGCTGGTGGTGAACCAGCGTCAGGGTACGAGCGAAACCGATCCCCAGCCAGCCGTCGGCAGGAATCGCAGGACATACCCGGTTCCAGACGCGAACCAGCGCCGGGGTCGCCGAATCCAGCCGCCAGCCCTGCGTGCGCGCCAGCCCTTCGAGCGCCTGGTAGAGTTCCCGCGGCAGCGCGCAGCTCACGAAAGGCGCCGCGGCCTGCCAGTCGGCAGCCAGC
>NZ_JDSS02000004.1:10538-11182 GCF_000584955.1 Candidatus Accumulibacter vicinus | reverse complement strand
CCCGAGCGCCGCCAGGTAAGCCAGCAGGTGTTGATGATCTTTCGCCTCGGCAAGACCCTTCACCAGTCGCCTGCGGTGATCCGGTTCAATCTGCAGCAGGGCGGTGTCGGGAGTCGCGACGCTTTCGAAAGCGTCGAGCAGCGCGGGCCAGGGGGTATTGAGCTGCCCGATGGCGCTGTTGATGGCGATGATCTCCAGCTCGGAGAGGACCAGCGACACGCGCGCTGGCGGCGTTTGCAACGCCACCTGTTGCCGCGCCAGCGCGAGTGCGGCATTCGCGGCCTCGACCTGCCGATCGAGTCGCAGCCATTGCCAGGTGATCGCCATGCCGGCAAAAAAGGTCAGCAGCGCGAGCGCGACCAGAAGCAGCCGGGCGCGCGCCGCGACCGGCAGACGCCACAGCGACGGCACGACGAAATCGACCTGGAGTCGCTTCATCGCAGCCCGCCGGCCAGCGCCAGTTGCTCGGCCACTGGCCGCTCGCCCGGCGATCCCTTCGGGCCAGGCAGAGGGAGGGTCCGCGAAGCGATCCCGGCCACCGTCGACGCGGCTGGCAGCCACTGGGCGCCGCCTGTCCATAACAGCGATTGTCCTGCTTGCATGCCGGCCGCGACCGCGTTGCGCAGACGCTCCTGTTCGAGCAG
>NZ_JDSS02000004.1:8636-10528 GCF_000584955.1 Candidatus Accumulibacter vicinus | reverse complement strand
CGATCCGGCACCGCCGGCAGCCGCAGCGTACGCAGGCCGGCGAGTTCGCCATGCTGGTGGTAAACCAGCGTCAGGGTACGGGCGAAACCGATCCCCAGCCAGCCGTCGGCAGGAATCGCGGGGCACACCCGGTTCCAGACGCGAACCAGCGCCGGGGTCACCGAATCCAGCCGCCAGCCCTGCGTGCGCGCGAGTCCTGCGAGCGCCTGGTAGAGTTCCCGCGGCAGCGCACAGCTCACGAAAGGCGCCGCGGCCTGCCAGTCGGCCGCCAGCAGCCAGGGCTCGGCAGATTCTCCGTACAAGGCCGCAAAGCGTGCCGCTGCACTCGCCCGCAGTTCGCGCAGACCCCGCGCACCGCGCGGTGGCGTGACCACGAAGCTGCGCGCCAGGCTGTCATCGAGCGTCACCACCAGCGGGAGACGGGCCGCATCGGCGACCGGCTGCGCCGGTGCCAGCGCCGACAGTGCGCCGCACAGAGCGGCAAGCGATGCCGGCTGCGCCGGGTCGAAATCGAGCGCCGCCAGCGTCTCGACTGCCGACTTTGCCGCCACCGGCAGCGCCAGCAGCACCGCACTGTCGGCAGCGCAGCCGAGCAGCAAGCGCTCAACCCGAAAGCGTGACACGACGCAGCTCTTCGAGCGTGGTTTCACCGCGCGCCACCAGGCGCAGCGCGGCCTCGGTCAGGCTGCGCGTGCCGTTTCGGTAGGCGAGTTCCTTCAGTTGTCGGATCGGGCGCTTCTCGATGATCAGTTCGCGCAGTTCGTCGTTCAGGTTGAGGATCTCGGCAACCGCTTTGCGCCCACGATAACCGCTACCACGACAATCGCCGCAGCCGCGGCCGCGCCGGAAATCGAAATGCGCCAGATCGTCGCCGGCCAGATGAAAGCGCTCGAGTTCGGCATCGCGCGGCGTGTCGGCTTCGCTGCAGCGGCTGCAGTTCACGCGCAACAGGCGTTGCGCCCAGATGCCATTGAGCGCCGAGGCAAAGGCGTAGGGGTCGATGCCCATGTGGGTGAAGCGACCGAAAACGTCGAAGACGTTGTTGGCATGTACCGTGGTCAGCACCAGATGCCCGGTCAGCGCCGACTGGACGGCGATTTCGGCGGTCTCGCGGTCACGGATTTCGCCCACCATGATCTTGTCGGGGTCGTGACGCAGAATCGAGCGCAGGCCACGCGCGAAGGTCAGCCCTTTCTTGTCGTTGACCGGAATCTGCAGGACGCCGGGCAACTGGTATTCGACCGGATCCTCGATGGTGATGATCTTGTCGCGACCGTTGTTGATCTCGGAAATCGCACCGTACAGCGTCGTGGTCTTGCCTGAACCGGTCGGGCCGGTGACCAGCAACATCCCGTAGGGTTCTTCGACCAGCCGGCGCAGCGACTTCAGGGCATGCTCGTCAAAGCCCAGCGAGTCGAGCGTCAGCGAACCATGCGCCTCGATGACGCCGCGCTTGTCGAGGATGCGCACGACCGCGTCCTCACCGTGGATGCACGGCATGATCGACACCCGCAGGTCGATGTCGCGGCCGGCAACCTCGACCCGGAAGCTGCCGTCCTGCGGGATGCGTCGCTCGGCGATGTCGAGTTCGGCCAGCACCTTGAGGCGCGAGATCACCTGCTCGGCGAGCGCCACGCCGCTGATCTGGGCGACCGTATCGAGGACGCCGTCGAGACGGTACTTGATGGTGATGCCACTGGGCGTGCTTTCGAGGTGGATGTCGCTGGCGGCGGCCCGCACTGCGTCATAGACGGTCGAGTTGACGAGTTTCACCGCCGGACTCGAAGCGCCACTGACCGAAGCGAAGCTCAGCACCTCGGCCGTACGTCGCTCGGGCGCGCTACCGCCATCCTGCACCAGCGAATGCACCGCGTGCAGCGACTCCTCATGCT
>NZ_JDSS02000004.1:8308-8626 GCF_000584955.1 Candidatus Accumulibacter vicinus | reverse complement strand
GTGGGCGTGCTTTCGAGGTGGATGTCGCTGGCGGCGGCCCGCACCGCGTCATAGACGGTCGAGTTGACGAGTTTCACCGCCGGACTGGACGCGCCACTGACCGAAGCAAAGCTGAGCACCTCGGCGGTACGCCGCTCGGGCGCGCTGCCCCCATCCTGCACCAGCGAATGCACCGCGTGCAGCGACTCCTCATGCTTCGACAGATAGGCCTGAATGTCCGCCGCCAGCGCCAGGCAGAAATGCACCGGCGTGCCGGCCAGGCTGCCGAGCCAGACCATGCTGTCGGCGTCGAAAGGATCGGCGATGACGCCGATGATC
>NZ_JDSS02000004.1:8192-8298 GCF_000584955.1 Candidatus Accumulibacter vicinus | reverse complement strand
AACGTCCCGACAACAGCGCCTGGCGCCTGGCCTGCGTCAGGAGGTCGTCGGCCAGGAGGCGGTCGCCGACCGCGGGCGCGTTCATTGCAGCGCCCCGGCGAGGTCG
>NZ_JDSS02000004.1:8010-8182 GCF_000584955.1 Candidatus Accumulibacter vicinus | reverse complement strand
GGGCCGTCACCCGCCGCCTGCGGCGAGCGCAGCAGCAGGCAGCCGCGCGTCTGGGCCTTGACCAGCGGCAACCGGTCGAATGCCGGATCACAGGCCAGCATCGCGGGGGTATCGATGGCCGGCAGGCGAAAGCGCCTGGCCAGATCGGCGACCAGTTGGCGGGGTTCGCTGC
>NZ_JDSS02000004.1:7144-7843 GCF_000584955.1 Candidatus Accumulibacter vicinus | reverse complement strand
TGGCCGTCACCCGCCGCCTGCGGCGAGCGCAGCAGCACGCAGCCGCGCGTCTGGGCCTTGACCAGCGGCAAGCGGTCGAATGCCGGATCACAGGCCAGCATCGCGGGGGTATCGAGGGCCGGCAGACGAAAGCGCCTGGCCAGATCGGCGACCAGTTGGCGGGGTTCGCTGCCGGTCAGCGCCTCGAGTTCGCTGAGCAGCGCACGTCCCGACAACAGCGCCTGGCGCCTGGCCCGCGCCAGGAGGTCGTCGGCCAGGAGGTGGTCGCCGACCGCGGGCGCGTTCATTGCAGCGCCCCGGCGAGGTCGAAGATCGGCAGGTACAGCAGCACCACGATCAGCCCGACCAGGAGACCGATGGCGGTCATCAGCGCAGGCTCGAAGACCTTGGTGAAGCGCTCGATCCAGCGCGCGCTTTCCCCCTCGTAGAACAGCGCCGAACGTGTCAGCATCGCTCCGAGCTGTCCGGATCGCTCGCCGACGCGCAGCATGCGCAAGGCGATCGGCGTCGCCAGGCCGCAGTGGTCGAACCCCTGCGACAGCGTGCCACCGTCGGAGATGATGCCGCGGGCGACCAGCAGGGCCGCGCGCGTCGTCGGTGCAACGGTGTTGCCAACAATATCGAGCGCCGCCAGGATCGGAATGCCGCCTTCAAGCAACATGCCGGTGGTCAGGTACAGCCGCGACAGTTCGATGATGC
>NZ_JDSS02000004.1:6336-7134 GCF_000584955.1 Candidatus Accumulibacter vicinus | reverse complement strand
AAACGGTGTGGCCGACAATATCGAGCGCCGCCAGGATCGGAATGCCGCCTTCGAGCAACATGCCGGTGGTCAGGTACAGCCGCGACAGTTCGATGATGCGTACACGTTCGCCGATGCCGGGCAGGCGCGTCAGGAAGACCATCCAGCGCCCGCTGCCGATGCAGCGACGCAGCCCGTAGGCCGCCGCCAGCGCCAGCGCCAGCACGCTGGCGAACACCAGGTCGGAATGCTGGCCGACGAACTGTCCCCAGTCGAGCAGCCATTGCGACAGCCAGGGCAGCGAACGGCCGCTGCCCTGATAGACGCCGGCGAAGCGCGGTACCACGTAGCCCATCAGGAACAGGGTCACGCCACAACCGACGATCAGCAGGATCACCGGGTAGATGAGGGCGCTGATCATCTTGTTGCGCACCGTCTCCAGACGCGTCTGGTAGTCGAGGTAGCGCGCCAGCGCGCGCGGCAGATCGCTGGTTCCCTCGGCAGCGCGGACGATGCCGACATAGAGCGGTGGGAAGACGTCGGGTTGGCGGGCCAGCGCCGCCGAAAAACGCAGACCCTCGCGCAGGTCGCGCGTCAGGTGCTCGAGCACCGACCGCGAACTCGGCGAAGACTCTTTCTCGAGCAGCGCCTCGAAGGCCTCGACCAGGCTCAGTCCGGCTTCCAGCAAAGCCAGCAGTTCGGCGCTGAAGAGCAGCAGCGAGAAGGCCTTGCTGCCGCGACCCGGCACGGCGCCCATGACCGGGGCGGCGGCGGCCTGGATCGACAGCGGTTGCAGTCGCTGCTGCTGCAGCATGCGGC
>NZ_JDSS02000004.1:6224-6326 GCF_000584955.1 Candidatus Accumulibacter vicinus | reverse complement strand
TATGCTGGCCTACGAACTGTCCCCAGTCGAGCAGCCATTGCGACAGCCAGGGCAGTGAACGGCCGCTGCCCTGATAGACGCCGGCGAAGCGCGGTACCACGT
>NZ_JDSS02000004.1:5729-6214 GCF_000584955.1 Candidatus Accumulibacter vicinus | reverse complement strand
AAGTTCGGCGCTGAAGAGCAGCAGCGAGAACGCCTTGTTGCCGCGACCCGGCACGGCTCCCATAACCGGGGCGGCGGCAGCCTGGATCGACAGCGGTTGCAGTCGCTGCTGCTGCAGCATGCGGCCCGCTTCAGCGGCATCCGGGGCATCGACGCTGTGCGTCTCGATCAGATTGTCGGGTGATAAGGCGCGAACCTCAAAGCGCATCCCGGCTCCGCAACAGACTCATTGATTGCTGACGTCGGCGGCATCCCCGCTGCCGCCGGGCTGGCCGTCCTTGCCGTAGGACACGATGTCGAAGTCGCCGGTGGTGCCTGGCGAGCGGTAGAGGTACGCGCGACCCCAGGGATCGAGCGGCACCGCTTTCTGCAGGTACGGCCCGTTCCAGCGGGTGGCATTGGCCGGCCTGGTCAGCAGCGCATTGAGCCCTTCTTCAGTGGTCGGATAGTGGCCGACGTCGAGCCGGTAAGTATCGAGCGCGCGCG
>NZ_JDSS02000004.1:5538-5719 GCF_000584955.1 Candidatus Accumulibacter vicinus | reverse complement strand
ATGGCATTGGCCGGCCTGGTCAGCAGCGCACTGAGCCCCTCTTCGGTCGTCGGATAGTGGCCGACGTCGAGCCGGTAAGTATCGAGCGCGCGCGCGAACGCCTCGATTTGTGCCTTGGCGACGCCCTGTTCCGATTTGCCCAGCTGCGAGAAATACTTCGGGCCGACATAGGCTGCCAGGA
>NZ_JDSS02000004.1:4664-5229 GCF_000584955.1 Candidatus Accumulibacter vicinus | reverse complement strand
ACGCGCGCGGCGCCGATCCGGGGTGCTGCCCTCTGCGGGTCGGATCATGGCCGGTTTCCCCGCGCCGCCGCGGCAAGTACCGCCGGGACATACAGCATGGTTTCGGGATACGGCGGAATCCGCCCGCGGTGCCTGGCCACCGCGCCCTGGCCGGCGTTGTAGGCAGCCAGGGCGAGGGCGACATTGCCCTGATGCGCGTTGAGCAGATCCCTGAGATGACGCACGCCGGCATCGATGTTCTGTGCCGCATCGCCGGCATCGGTGACCCCGTAGCGGGCAGCCGTTCCCGGCATGAGCTGCATGGCGCCGAGTGCGCCCTTCGGCGAGACGGCCCGGGCGTTATACCCGGATTCCACCCCGACCACCGCCGCCACGAGTTCTGGCGCGACCTGGTGGAGGCGTGCGTAGTGGTCGATCAGCGGTGTCAATTGCAGTTTTCCGGCGGCCTGGTCCACCCTCGCGAGCCTCCTTGAAACCGTGCCGCGATCCTGGGGCGAATGCTCGCCGCGGATCAGCAACCGGTAGCTCGGATCGAGGCGCTGGCTGGCGTAGCTCGGCACACCAT
>NZ_JDSS02000004.1:0-4654 GCF_000584955.1 Candidatus Accumulibacter vicinus | reverse complement strand
TTCCTTGAAACCGTGCCACGATCCTGGGGCGGGTTCTCGCCGCGGATCAGCAAGCGGTAGCTCGGATCGAGGCGCTGGCTGGCGTAGCTCGGCACACCATCGGCAGCATACGAGACGTAAACGCTGCCCGTCGCGCTAGCCATCGCCGGATGCAGCAGCAGAGCGCCGACGAGCCAGGCCAAGGCAATCCGCAGCCGTTCAGGCTGCGCCCAGGAACCAGCAGATTTCCCCCTTGAACGACTCATTGATGACTCGGCAGGCAAATTTCGAGAGCAGAGGATAACACGCTGCTGTCCAAATTGTGACCAATGGTTCAATGGTAAGATGACCCAGAGAGTTGCGAATCACGATGGGGTCTCATATACTCTAGTTGCCACCGTTGGATTTCCTATCCTTCGTCGAACTCCAAAGCTCATCTGCAAACCATCTGTCCGCCACGAAGGAATGCTCAATGCTAATGTTCGCCAAATCGATCCAAGCACTGAGGTTCTTGAAGGTATTCAAGGAAGCCATGGATTCGCACGGCGTCCTGGCCTTGGTTTGTTGCGTGCTGGCGATGCTCGTCTCAAACATGGCCGTGGCTGCCGCACCATGGGGTGTTGCTTGTGCTGATGGGCGTGTGGACAATATCCTGGACAACTTTGATTCCCCTTGGGACTACTGCTGCACAGCCGATCCCTTGATTCCGAAGCCAACCCTGCGCACGGTTCCGGGCTGCAATGGCAACGCCTTGGCAGTGGACTATGATTTGAGAAATGTGGCGCTGATAGGCAGTCCAAACGCTGGACAGAGCTGGATCGTGCTGCAAAAGTCCTTGTCTCCACAAAGAGATCTGACCCCCTATACACACATCAGACTTGCAATTCGGGGCTCGAACCTCAAGTCGCACGACAGTATGGAAGTGAAACTCAAGGACGCCAATGGTCTTGTCGCCACCGTGCTAAGGAGCATGACCGATCTTCCTGAGTGGAGAGCAATCTACATCGATTTGCGTGAATTGACGGGAAACAGCACGATCAATCTTGCAAAGATTGTTGGTCTTGAAATTGCTATCGTTCGGTGTGCTCACTGCGAGGTCTTTGACAACCCCTCACTTGAAGAACCGCCCGACGAGCATGTCGGAACCTTGTTTCTCGACGAGTTTGCGGTTGTCAACTTCAAGCCTGGAGGGGTCAATCGATTGGTGGAAAGGGGTTTTGAAAAAGTAACACCAAACTCGACCGTTCGTGCTAGTGCGGCCCGGGCCTTACTCACTCAAATCGCCCGCTCTGGTGCTGGCAAGGATTTGATCCCCGCGTGGTTTCCGGAGCAAAACCCCAACTTCAACAGCTATTCGGAAGCCGTAGCTCTGCTGGTTTTGGTATACGAATACGAACGAACCGGTGATATTACATTCCGCGCTGCGGCTCAAAGAATGGCGGCCAAGCTGCTTGCGTTGCAGATTCAATCTGGCAGGCAGTCAGGCGCTTGGTACTCGACTTACGTCATACAGAATGACAAGCTGAGTCCCCCGGGAAGAGCGTCGCAGCCGATTCCGTGCGACGGGAATGAAGCTCTATCGCAAGATATCGATACCTGCGAATGGGTTGGCAATGTCGGTTGGGTTCTCATTGCTCTCGGCAAGTTGCAGCGTAACGGTTTGTACGATGATCCCGTTACGCTCACCGCTGCGCTCGATCGTGGGGCAGCCTGGGTGTCTCGTCAGTTCTCCCGCAATCCCGGCTATCCAAACCTGATTTCACTGGGCATCGAAGGAAATATATCGGCCTACTTCGGCTTACTCGCCGCCGGCAAGGTGCACGACTCCACGTTGTTGGGAAGCGCCATTTTGCAGTTTGGGTGGGATCCCCTGCAACGACGCATGAAGCCGGGTGTCCTGCCCGCTGACGCAGGGACGGCGATAGACGTCAGCGGAAGCTGGGGAGTCACGTTTCTTCGATCGCTCGGACGGATCCAGGAAGCTTTGGATTCGCAAGCGTATGCTGCGTCAATGATGCGCGTAAGCTCGTTTGACGGCTCGACCTACGGATACGGCGACATTGCAGGACCCTATACACCGGCAGTTGAGTTTACCGCCCAAGCAGCGTCTGCCGGCATCAAAGAGGCGAACGTCGTGATGCAGCAGATCTCTTTGCTGCAGATACCGGCTGGCGGAACATACCCCGGGGCCTTCCCCGGCGCGGCGGATCATTGGTACGGCGGTCCATTGACTCCATGGGACACGACGATGGTCGGTGTCTCGCCCACCGCGTGGGTATATTTCGCTCAGCATCGCGACCCTCTTGTCGATCTGCTCCCCTCGGCTCAGGTCTATCTTCAGGCCGGGGGCCAGTTCACCCTGGCTGATAGGGCCAAAGTGTATGGAAGCCTTGGCAGGGAAAATGTTCTGATTCAAGCAGAAGCATCCGAGGTGATTCTGGACCAGAATGTCGAGCGGGTAGACCTGGCTGAGTCCTCGTCGTCGTACCTCTATCAGCAGTCCGGCAACACCCTGAAGGTGTTTTCCGGAACGACGGGGTTGGTGGTCACGGTGACGATCCGAAGCGCGGGCACCCAGGTCGCCTTTACCGATGGTGCGGTCACGATCTCCTTGGCCGCCGGTGTGATGACTCTGGGGGGAGCCGTCGTGACATCGACCCCGAGGCCGACCCGGCCCCCTATCATTGATCCGGATGATCCATCCCGTGTCGGTAAGCCGGTTTCCCATGCCGTCCTCACCATACCCCAGGGATCGGTGTTTCTCAGTGCAGGGAATCGGTTCACCTTGCTCAATAGCGCCAAAGTGTACGGGAGCACCGGCACGGAGCAGGTTCTGATTGGAGCCGGAGTGGCCGGCATCACCTTGGACCAGAATGTCGAGCGCCTGCAACTGGCCGAGCCCTCATCGTCTTATCTCTATCAGCAGGCCGGCAACACCCTGAAGGTGTTTTCCGGAACGATGGAGTTGCTGCTCACGGTGCCGATCCAAAGCGCGGGCACCGAGGCCGCCTTTACCAATGGCGTGGCAAGAGTCACCCTGGCCGCCGGTACGATGTTCCTGGGAGGCGCCAGGATCCCCACCGCGACTCCTGGGTCTGTCACGCCCATAGAGTGGCAAACTCGTGGTTTGCAGTGGCGCGGCGTGAATTTGAGCGGAGCTGAGTTTGGCGAGAAACATTTGCCTGGTACCTATGGTCGTGACTACATCTATCCAAGTGTTAGTAGTGTGGATTATTTTAAAGCCAAAGGAATGAATCTGGTTCGTTTGCCATTTCGATGGGAACGATTGCAGCCATCCCTGAATCAGCCTTTTGACATAGCTGAGTTGGCTCGTCTACAAAGCTTTGTTTCCGGGGTCACTGCCAAAGGCGTCGCAGTGCTGCTCGATCCCCACAACTTTGCACGTTACCAGGGTCAAATATTGGGGTCGAGTGGGCTGTCGTATGCTGCTTACGCAGATTTTTGGTCACGTTTGTCCGCACTTTTCAAAGATAATCCCAGGGTTCTATTTGGCTTGATGAACGAGCCACATGACATGCCTACTGAAACGTGGGTGAATGCGGCCAATGCGGCAATCCAGGGCATCCGTGCTACGGGAGCGACCAACACAATCATGATACCTGGTAATGCTTGGACAGGTGCCTGGAGCTGGACACAGAATTGGTATGGGACTCCCAATGCCGAGGCAATGAAAAAAATCGTTGACTCTGGTAATAACATAGTTTTTGAGGTGCATCAGTATCTTGATTCGGACAGCTCAGGAACATCGGCTACCTGTGTCAGTACCGAAATCGGTGTTGAGCGCTTGAAAAACTTTACAGAGTGGTTACGAATCAATAGGAAGCGCGGTTTCTTAGGCGAGTTCGCTGGTGCAAATAATGAAACTTGTAAGCAAGCGGTCTCCAACATGCTTACAAATGTTGAAGCTAATGCCGATGTCTGGCTTGGCTGGGCATGGTGGTCTGCTGGCCCATGGTGGGGCGACTACATGTTTTCCATCGAACCAGGAAGTGACGGTATCGACAAACCACAAATGTCGGTGTTGACGGGCGAACCGAGCGTAAAGGTAGTGAAGTATCGCGGCTCCCTCCAGTGTATGGAGGGCGGGAAAGCGCCTGAGGTCATGCAGAACGAACTGACGAGCGCAGGCATAGATGTCCTGGCTTTTTCTTGTGGTACTGATGGATATTTTCATATTGCTGTATGTGGAGCGTCGGATGGTAGGATTAATATATTTGTCATTCCGCGAAGCAGGGCGGCTCAGGCACAATTACTTGGTTTTTCGAGCCTGAGTGACTGGCCCGACGCGCGAGAGATCACGTGCAGATGAACCTGCCGGCGCCTCACTCGGGAACGGCGAACCGGGGACAGGGCGTTCGCAGTACGAAACTTCATCGATACCTCGCATGTAGCACGCACTATCGCCTTCGCATATGCCTTTGTAACTACTCAGATCCCCCCGATGGCGAATTCACGCGAAACGAGGCTGAGGAGGGTTGCCTTGGAAAGTCAGGGTAAGTGCCTGGAAGAGATTGGCGCCCTGCTTGTGCATGGTGGCGAGAGAGGAGCGGAGGGTACAGAAGGTATCGGCACCCTTCCTGGTTCTGAAGCAGCCGGAGATTTTCTGTTGGCTCTTTATGCGTTACGGGCTGTTATGCCAAAAGGGCAGTGAGGA
>NZ_JDSS02000003.1:1506-3359 GCF_000584955.1 Candidatus Accumulibacter vicinus | reverse complement strand
CTTGCAGCTAGGCATCGGACGCGCCGATGACGGACACGCTCGCTGTCATCCTGATGATGGACGCCACAGATCGCTCCGGCATCGTCGGCCAGGACGAAATCCATGGGTACCCAGTGGCCTCGGCTTCAGCAGTCTCGCTCCGGCCCGCATCGCGAAGGTCACAGGCTTCCACAAGCTCAGCCTCGCACCGTACCATCGAGACGCCTCTCAAGAAACTCACTCCAAGTAGTTGATTTGCAAGGCTGCTTTCATGCTCCTGCCTCGGCCGGCACAAGCCTGAAGCCGAGCTCACCGGCGCGCCTTGTCATTTGCCTCAGTACCCGCTCACGGTATCGCTCTTCGTAGTACTGCTGCCCCTGATCGACGTACTCCTGTCCTCGGGTCAGCATCGTGTAGATGTAGCGCGCAAGCTTGTGCGCCGCCGCCGTCACCGCCTTGCCTTTGTCCATTCGCGCGCACATGCGCCGGTAGTACGCGCCCAGCGAGGACTTGCTGCTGCGCAGCGCCGCGGCTGCCAGCTTCAGCGCCTGACGCGCCCGGTTGGCGCTTCTCTTGGTCGCCGAGCCCAACTCCTTGCCTCCGCTGATCTTGGTGCCCGGACACAGTCCCAGCCACGACGTGAAGTGCTTGACCGTCTTGAAGCGGCTCATGTCGGCTCCGATCTCGCTGAGGACCACCAGCGCCGTCGACGCATCGATCCCGTCGATTCGCGTCAAGTCCACGCCGCAGATCTCGTAGAGCCTTTGCCGCACGTCGAACTTCGGCGCATTGCGGTTCTTGCTCCGCCTGGGGCCTTTGTCGAGTCGGCCTTCGTGTTCGGCCAGCCCCAGCATCACTCGCTCAATCTCCTGGTCGCACTCGGCCAGCAGTTGCCCGCAGAAGTCATATGCCTGCAGTGCCTGCTTCAATTCGAACAGGTGCTCGTCCCTCCAATTGCCCAGCAAACTGGCCGCAATCTCCTCCTCGCTGGCCTTGATGCGGCAGTCCCGGTACGCGGCCAGCTCATGCGGGTCGCGCTCACCCTGCACGATCGCCCGCACAATCTTCTGCCCCGTCACCCCAGCCACGTCGCTGATCACCGTGCCAAGCTGGATGTTCATCTGCACCAGCGCCTTTTGCATGTGCTGCACGTAGCGCGCCTGCTCCTTGATCCGCCTGGCCCTTTGCCGGCACAGCGAGCGCCAGCCGCACACCGCATCCGACGGCCTGAACGCGCCCTTGAGCAGCCCGTACATCAGCAACTGCTGCAGCCACTGGCAGTCCTGTACGTCGCTCTTCCTGCCGGGCAGCCCCTTGACGTGCCGCGCGTTGACCAGCAGCACTTCGAACCCCGCTCGCTCCAGCATCTCGTACACAGGGATCCAGTACACCCCCGTGGACTCCATCGCCACCACCTTCACCCCGCACGAGTGCAGCCACTCGATCATCTGCTGCAACTGCCCCGTCACGCAGCCAAACTGCCTCACCGGCTGCTCCGCCACGTCCTCCCGTACTGCCACGTAGTGCATTGCGCCCCCTACGTCGATGCCCGCTGCATCCGGGTTGGTCACTTCCAGCCCCTTGCGTGTGTACCTGCGGTTGCGCTGTGCCATGCCATGCTCCATCATCAGCTTAGGAATGCCGCCGCAGGCTGTGGGAGTCGTCGTCTTTGCTCACTCTCTCAAACGGGATATCGCCAGCGAGGTTCATCACCCCGCCTGTCGATTCGCCAATGTCGATGACGACACCCGAAACCATCCTAACTGTCGAGCTTCACGCGTCAGTGGCGAGTCGGTCTTGGCCCGCGCGGCACTCCAACCTTGCCACAACACGCCACAGCACCAAGTTTCCTCGGCCCGATTCGCGGCCAACGG
>NZ_JDSS02000003.1:0-1481 GCF_000584955.1 Candidatus Accumulibacter vicinus | reverse complement strand
TGGCGCCCGCTTAGCTCGAACGTTACCGTGAAAGCCTCCCCCTATAAGGACGAGGCGGTGTCTGCCGCCATGCAGCATCAATTTGAGAACCGCTGGGCCCGACCCCAGGAGTTCAGCGGCGAATCAGGTGGCGGCAGCGGCCGCCGATGCGCGGGGTGCAGGCCACTTGCCGATGGCCTTGAGTTGCTTGATCCAGCGCGGGGCGTTCTTCCTGGCCGACATGGCCGCGTAGTCGATGGCCTGGTCGAGATAGGGCTGTCGGCGCGACAGCAGGATGTAGATCAGCCGGATCATCTTGTGCGCCACGGCAACGATCGCTTTCTTGTGCGACTTGCGCACCATCAGGCTCTTGTACTTTGCCGCCAGGGTGCTCTTGGTCATGCGCGCGGCATTGGCGCACTCGCACAGGATGTGGCGGATGACGTTGTTGCCGTGGCGCGTGCGCCCGGACTTGCGCTTGCCCGCGCTCTCGTGGTTGCCCGGGCTCAGCGCGGCCCAGCAGGCCAGACGTTCGGGCGAGGCGAAGCGGGCCATGTCGTCGCCAATCTCGATGAGGATCAGCGCGGCTGCCACCTCGTCGATGCCGGGGATGGTCTGCAGCAGGCTGTGCGCCCAGGCATAGGGCTGCATGGCGCGCATCAGGTAGGCGTCGATGTCGGCCAGTTGGCGCTGCATCTGCTCGATGCTGTCGCTGAGGTGGCGCAGCACGAACAGGTGCCGCTCGCTGAGGTCACCGTCCAGGCTGGCGGCCAGTTCCTCGGTCTTGCGCTTGAGCGCACCGCGGGCATGCGACAGCAGCAGCGCCGGGCTCTGGCCATCGATGAGGCCGCGCACCATGGCGCGCGCAGACACGCCGTTGACATCGGCGACCACCGCGCCCAGCTTGATGCCACCGTCGTCGAGCATCTTGTGCAGCCGGTTGACCTGGCTGGCGCAGGTGGCGCTGAGCTTGCGCCGGTAGCGCGAGACCAGGCGCAGCTCGCGCAGGTCCTTCGGCGGGATGAAGCTGCCGCGCACCAGGCCGAAGCGCGCCAGCACGGCCAGCCACTCCGAATCGAGCATGTCGGTCTTGCGACCGGGCACATGCTTGATGAAGTGCGCGTTGACCACCCAGGCAATCAGCCCCGCGTTCTCCAGGTGCGAATAGACGCTCTTCCAGTAGATGCCGGTGCTCTCCATGACCACCAGCTGTACCTGCAGCTCGCCCAGCCAGGCGGCCAGGGCGCGGCAGTCGCGCTTGAAGCCACCGAACTCCCGACTGTGCTTGGTCATCGAGCCGTCGGGCTGCTCGATCAGCACGGTCACCACATGCAGCATGCGGTGTACATCGATACCGGCCACACGCCGGTGCAGAGGCGACAAACCTTCCATCACGATGCTCCTGTGAGTAGAGTGCACAGCGGCACGCAGGAGCGTCACCCATGGCCGGTGCACCGCAAGGCTGCGCGAGCAGCCTCGCGGCAAACCGGTGAGCTGGAAGA
>NZ_JDSS02000002.1:21064-24934 GCF_000584955.1 Candidatus Accumulibacter vicinus | reverse complement strand
CGGATCAGATCGTGGCTTCGCACGATCTATCCTTATTCGTTAGGCGGCACTGACGACATATGCCATGTACCTGACGGAGAACGGAAGGTGTTCGAACTGCTTTAGTTCGCCCGCCACAAACCCAAAGGTCTGATACCAGCGCTGCAACGCCACGTGCTCACCGATGACGCCAATGCTGACAGACTGGACGCCGTGTTGACGAGCGAGTTGCAGTACAAACTCGGTGAGAGCAGCGCCTATCCCTTGGCGGCGATGCGTTGGAAGCACGGCCAGCCGGTTGAGGTATGCAATGTGAGGGCTTGGGTACTCGGTCGCAACGCAGCCGACGGGTCCAGCTTCCAGTTCAGCGATGAAGTAGAGCTCGCCCCTCGCGATGTCACTTTCAATCCACCCGGCCTCACAGAAGGAAGGGTGCTTCGGGCAGTTCTCACGGTTCAGGCCGAACAGTGCGGCAACGTCCTTGTTGGACTCTGAGATGAGATTGGCAAGGATAGCGGAGTCATTGACAGTGGCTGGACGGATGTGCATAGGAGTGGGGTGTTCGTGCCGCCTAACGTCTGAATTCACCGGCGCTGCGCGGCTTCATCGCGCAGCGTCCGGTGGAATGATGGGTTAGAGCGCAGATTCATTTTGCGTGCAGAAGTGCAAGAAACTCCCTCGCCCCCTCAATGGAATATGCTTTTCCATCCGCACCATCGATAGTTCCTAGGAAGCCAAGCAGGGGGACAGTACGCTTATCGGTCTTGGAGATCGGGAACTCCCCGATCTGCACGTTTTCGTGGACAAGTACCACAGATAGTTGTCGGGTCTCCATTTCAAACCCGGTAAAGATTCCGCGAGCGTAAGTGAACTCGGGAGAGTCGTTGTCAATGATGGTCTTTGTTTTCGTCCGTTTGACGTTCCGATGATTGGCTGACTTTTCGTCGGCAACCCAAAACTCGGTGACGATACCGTTTGAATAGACCCGGCGAGTGGCTTCAATGAAAAGCGTTGCAACATCGACAGCATCTTCAACCTCGGCAAGCTGTGGGCTATGAAATTCGTGTTCCAGGAGGTTTCGCAGGCGAACAATTTTCTTGACTATTCGCGGCGCTACCAGACCGAGGGCCGCGATCTTCTCAAGTTTGGTGGGAAACTGCTTGGGAACGGACAATCCGAACCCTTGAAGGGTATTGGTCACCTGACAATCGATTGCTCGTTTGGCATTCGACAGAGCATTCACCAAACCATGATTTCCGCCAGTTGATAGATCGGCCTCGGCATATCGGAGATAGTCAGGTGGCGTTACCGGCGTAACGTACTTGAGTGCCTCGATACCTTTGATGTCCAACGTTGGCTGTGCCCATTGGGGCACGTAGGTCGAGATGTACTCAATTTCGTCCATGGCGGAGGCGATCTGCGCTCTAACGTGAAGTGGACATCCTACTTGACGATTTACTTTGCGTCATTATACTGTATTCATGAACAGGTATAGGTAAATTTCCAACCCAAACAAGGAGGTGCCCAATGGACACGTTCACTAAAAGTTCGGGCAATTGCGTCAATGCCGGCGGCGCTGCTCGACCCCCCAGGTGGCTGTTTGAACAGCTCAGCGACCGCATTTATGCCAAGCACTATAGCGTAGCGCGGCCGATGGCTGCAACCCAAAAAGGCGTCGCCTCACGTTGCCGGCGGATTGAATTTTCGAGGACAATATCCTCAACCCTGCGTAGGAGGTAGACCACCGAATGGCAATGGAGGCGACATGAATATTTTCCTCGAAAGGCACCAGGAGTCAGAAGCTTAGACATACCCGGATCGCGCCGACCGTGATTTCGCTGGCGACGGTCAATGACAAATAAGAAAAGGCGATGTTCGGATACGGCCTGGAGCCAAGCGACGCGAGTCAACACAACAAACTGGTCTCCGTCGCCAGAATCAGGCGGGCGCGCGACCCAATATGGTCGGGCTGAAGCCTCTCGCACCACACCGCCCGCGCCGGCAGTCCCCTCAGAAATCTTGCCACGGCAATGACCGAGCGCAGCCGAACTGTCCGCACCTTGCCGTACAAGGGCAGTTCCATGACGGTGGCCGGCAGGGCCTCAAGCATGGCCGCATCAATCCGCGGACCATACTTGCATTTCGGTCCACGACGTTTTGGCGCCGCTTCTGGCGGCAGATACAAGGCTGTACCCCGCCGTATCTGTCCGATGATTCGCACGCCCTGCGCGATCAAAGGCAGCATCAGACTCCGGCGGATGAACCAGGCATCGATCAGCAAGCGCATCTCCTTGACGTGCCTCCCTGACCGAATCGATCAGCTGACGCGCTATCCACAGTTTGCCGCGTTGGCCCGATTCCGGCCGGAAACACCCGTAGCACCCGTTGCAGCAAACGGATGGAGAGTTTCCCGACCGATACGGGTGCCTGCTCGATTGAAAAACCGAAAACTGTGCCGCGTGAAGTATGGGGGGGCGAATGCGGACGGGTTTACACCTTTTGCCGGGTTGCCTGCCCGAGCAAATCCCGCGTCACCGCTTCGGCGACCCGGATCCCGTCGACGCCGGCCGAGAGGATGCCGCCGGCGTAACCGGCGCCTTCGCCTGCCGGATAGAGACCCTTGACGTTCAGGCTCTGGCAATCGTCGCCGCGGGTGATGCGCAGCGGCGAAGAGGTGCGCGTCTCGACGCCGGTGAGTACCGCGTCCGGCATCGCAAAGCCGCGAATCTGACGGTCGAAGACGGGTAAGGCTTCGCGCAGGGCGGCGATGGCGTAGTCGGGCAAGGCGCTAGCGAGACTGGTCAGACGCACGCCGGGCTGATACGAGGGCAGCACCGTTCCAAGCTGCGTCGACGGGCGGCCAGCAAGAAAATCGCCGACGAGCTGTCCGGGCGCCTCATAGGTGCCGCCGCCGAGCTCGAATGCGTGCGCTTCGAGTTGCCGCTGCAGTGCGATGCCGGCCAGCGGTCCGCCGGGGTAGTCGAGCGGGGTGATGCCGACGACGATGCCGGCATTGGCGTTGCGCTCGTTGCGCGAATACTGGCTCATGCCGTTGGTGACCACGCCGTTCGCTTCGGAAGTGGCGGCGACCACGGTGCCGCCGGGACACATGCAGAAACTGTAAACGCTGCGGCCGTTGCGGCAATGATGCACCAGCTTGTAGTCGGCGGCACCGAGCAGCGGGTTGCCGGCGTAGGGCCCGAAACGCGCCTGGTCGATCAGCGCTTGCGGGTGTTCGATGCGAAAGCCGATCGAGAAGGGCTTGGCCTCCATGAACACGCCGGCGGCGTGCAACATCGCGAAGGTGTCGCGGGCGCTGTGGCCGAGCGCCAGGATCACGTGGTCGGTGCGCAGTTCCTCGCCGCTCGCCAGGGTCACGCCACGCACTCGACCGTGTTCGATGTGCAGGCCGCTGACGCGCTGCTGAAAACGGATCTCGCCGCCGAGCTGTTCGATCTCGCGGCGCATCTGTTCGACCATGCCGACCAGCCGGAAGGTACCGATGTGCGGTTTGCTGACGTAGAGAATCTCCGCCGGGGCACCGGCCTTGACGAATTCCATCAACACCTTGCGCCCGTAGTGCCTGGGGTCCTTGATCTGGCTGTAGAGCTTGCCGTCGGAAAAGGTGCCGGCGCCGCCTTCGCCGAACTGCACGTTCGATTCCGGGTTGAGCTGCTTCTTCCGCCACAGTCTCCAGGTATCCTGGGTACGCTCGCGCACTGCCTTGCCACGCTCGAGAACGATCGGCCGGAATCCGCTCTGCGCCAGGATCAGGGCGGCAAAGATGCCGGCCGGGCCGAAACCGACGACGATCGGTCGCGTCGTGAGCTGCGCCGGCGCCTGCCCGACGAAGTGGTAGCGCATGTCCGGTGTCGGCTGCACCTGCCGGTC
>NZ_JDSS02000002.1:19987-21039 GCF_000584955.1 Candidatus Accumulibacter vicinus | reverse complement strand
GCCACGTCGACACTGTAGAGAAAGGTCGGCGCACTCGCCTTGCGCGCGTCGCAACTGCGCCGGAAGACGCTGATCTCGCCGAGGTCGGCCTCGGCCATGCCGAGGCGAGCAGCGACCGCGGCAGCCAGCGCTGCCGGCGGATGCTCGATGGGAAGGCGAATGTCGCTGATCCGCAACAGGGTCGTCGCGCTCAAGGCTGCTGGCCGTAGCTGGCGAACTTGTCGAGCACCGTTGCCATTTCGGCGGCATCGAGCAGCACCGGTTGACCGAGCTGGCAGGCGCGCCAGTATTGTTCGCAGAGTGTTTCGAGTTCGATGCCGAGGTCGATCGCCTGTTGCAGATCGTCGCCGAGCACCAGCATGCCGTGGTTCGCGAGCAGGCAGGCGCGGCGGTTCACGATCGCCAGCAGGACCGCGTCGGAGAGTGCCTGTGTACCGAAGGTCGCATAAGCGGCACAGCGAACATTGTCGCCGCCAAAGCGCGCGATCATGTAGTGGAACGGCGGGATATCGCGGCGCAGGCAGGCGATGCTGGTGGCGAACGGCGAATGCGCGTGCAGGATGGCGCCGGCGTCGGCGCGGGCCGCGTAGAGGTCGCGGTGGAAGCGCCACTCGGATGAGGGCCGGCGGTGACCCCGGCAACTGCCGTCGCGGCGCATGTGCACGATGTCGGCGGTGAGCAGACTGTCGTAAGCCATGCCGGTCGGTGTGATCAGGAAGTCGCCGCCAGCGTCCGCGCCGGTGCCCTCGACACGCACGCTGAGGTTGCCAGCAGTGCCGCGGTTCAGGCCGGCGGCCTGCATGCAGCGCGCGCTGTCGATCAGTTGTTGGCGCGGATCAGTCATGCGTGGCCTCTGGGTAGAGGGTGCGCAAGCCGTCGCTGCTCGCCGAACAGACGCCGCGTTCGCTGATCACGGCGCTGATCAGACTCGCCGGCGTGATGTCGAAAGCCGGGTTGGCGACCGCGGTCTCGGCCGCGAGTTGCCGGAGCTGGGCGGGCCGGCCGGCGGCATCGCATCCCTGCAGCAGCCGCAACTCGTCGGCAGCGCGCTC
>NZ_JDSS02000002.1:19509-19619 GCF_000584955.1 Candidatus Accumulibacter vicinus | reverse complement strand
GGATGTCGGTGCCGTTTGCGCAGGCGAAGTCGATCGTCGATCCCGGTGCGGCCACATAGAACGGGACGCTGGCGGCGCGCGCCGCCAGCGCCTTGAGGTAGGTGCCGATC
>NZ_JDSS02000002.1:0-19148 GCF_000584955.1 Candidatus Accumulibacter vicinus | reverse complement strand
GTTGGCGACATCGCCGTTGGCGGCGATGCGGTCGGCGCCGACGATCACCGCGTCGATGCTGCCGCGTGCCAGCAGCAGGCCGGCAGCGTTGTCGGCGAACAGCGTATGGGGTACGCCGTGCTCGTGAAGTTCCCAGGCGGTCAGCAGGCCCTGGTTGCGCGGGCGCGTCTCGGAAACCCAGACATGGAGGTCGATTCCCTGGTCGAACGCGGCATAGACCGGTGCCAGCGCCGTCCCGTGGTCGACGGTCGCCAGCCAGCCGGCGTTGCAGTGGGTCATGATCTCGATGCGCCCGCGCTCGCCGACCTGTGCGCGCAGCCATTGCAGGCCGTGCTCGCCGATGCGGCGGCATTGCTGCACATCCTCCTCGGCGATCCTGCCCGCTTCGAGCCACGCCGCCTCGGCGCGCAGTGGCGGCGGCAGCGGCATCAGGCAGGCTTGCAGGCGCGCCAGCGCCCAGTGCAGATTGACCGCCGTCGGCCGCGTCGCCCCGAGCCTCCTGATCGCGGCGAGCAGGGTGGCGTCATCGGCACGAGAGGTGAGCGCCAGCGCGACCCCATAAGCGGCGGTGACCCCGATCAGCGGTGCGCCGCGTACCTGCATGCTGCAGATCGCCTCCACCACCGCCTCCAGGCTGTCCAGTCTCAACACCCGGCAGGCCTGCGGCAGTGCCGTCTGGTCGATGATGTCGATGGCACCGGCCTGGGGTACGGGGGTGATCGTTCGCGTTGGTTTGCCCTGGACTCTCATGACCGTCATTCTACCAGCCGAGCAGGGCAGGGGGCTGGACCGCTGAATTCGGCCAGCACGACCTGTTGCCTGGCGTTTTGCGAGCCGATTTCCTGATGCTCGTGAGTTCGGCAGGATGCTGACCAGGTGCGCCTGCTGCAGGGAATCATCGCCTATAATGTCCGGAGAATTTCCACGCTCACCCCCAGCCCCCCTTTTCCCGCCTGAGGAAGAGGGATGGTGGGTGAGTCGCTCAGGCCGCACTCAAGTGCACCCACAATGCTGCCGAGGGGTAAGGGCGGCGGCGGTCGCAACCGCCTTGCAGGAGAAGTCGCGACTGGCGGGGCGCCGGGTCGCGATCCCTTCCGGGTGGAAACCTCGGCCGCGCGCTGTTGGCCGAGGTTCTCAAATGGCGTGACGCGCGGCTTCTCCGCTGGCGGCGGTAATCGCGCACTGGATTGGGAGGGGCATCGCCGATGGGTCAGGAGATTGGCAACAACGGTTTCACCGCTGACGACTTTGCACGTTTCAGCCAGCGACTGGCGCTGGAAACGCGGCACGCCCAGGATGCCTACGCACGCGGCGACTTCGCCAACACCGATCTGGTGGCAGGTTTTGAACTCGAAGCCTGGCTGATCGACGAGAACCTCTTTCCGGTGCCACGCAATGTCTCATTCCTGGCACGCATGGCCAACCCGCTGGTGGTACCCGAGTTGTCGCGCTTCAACGTCGAACTCAACGGTACCCCACAGCCACTGGACGGCCCGGCACTGTCGCTGCTGGAGAACGAACTCGTTGCCACCTGGCAGGAATGCCTGCGCGTCGCAGCGCTGGAAGATGCGGCCCTGATCGCCATTGGCACGCTGCCGACCCTCCGCGAGGCCGATCTGTCGCTGGCCAGCATGTCGCCCTACCGGCGTTACGCGATGCTCAACGAGCAGATTCTGCTGCTCCGCGACGGCCGGCCGCTGACGCTCGATATTGCCGGCATCGAAAACCTGTCCACGACGCACGCCGACGTGATGCTCGAGGCGGCGACCACCTCTTTTCAGGTGCACCTGCAGACGCCGGCCAGCGAGGCGGCGCGTACCTACAACGCATCGCTGATGCTTGCTGCGCCGCTGCTGGCGCTGTCCGCCAATTCGCCGTTCCTGTTCGAGCGCGCCCTCTGGCACGAAACGCGTGTGCCGCTCTTCGAGCAGGCCGTCGATTGCTGTGACCCCGGACATCCGCAGCATAGGCGGGTGACTTTCGGTTCGGGCTACCTCGGTGCCGACCCGACGGCATGTTTCGCCGAGAATCTGGCGAATTATGCGGTGCTGCTGCCGGTCGACCTCCCGGGCCCGGTCGAAGCGTATGCTCACCTGCGGCTGCACAACGGCACCATCTGGCGCTGGAATCGCCTGCTCATCGGCTTTGACGACAAGGGGTTGCCGCACTTGCGCGTTGAACAACGGGTGATGCCCGCCGGGCCCAGCATCATCGACATGATCGCCAATGCGGCCTTTTATTACGGCGCCGTACGAATGCTTGCAAGACAGGACCTTCCGCCCGAATCACCACTTTTCCGGCTGACCGCCGATTCTCTCAACCACCAGCGCCACCTGCTGCCCGTGCATGAGTGGCCGATATGAGTACTTCATGCTGACCATCCTCGACACCCTGCCCGAACGTTTTCTTGACACTCCTGCCTGCGAACTGCATCGCATCCTGCCCGGACCGACATTGATCCATCTGTCTGGACGCCGCTCGACGCCGCTGTTCGTCTCGGTGCTGCTGCATGGCAACGAAGACAGTGGTGTCGTCGCGCTGCAGAGTGTTCTGCGCGCCTACGCCGGACGGCGGCTGCCACGAGCACTGTCGATTCTGATCGGCAACGTCACGGCAGCGCGGGTGGGAATGCGCCGGCTCGACCAGCAACCCGACTACAATCGCGTCTGGCCCGGAGCGATTGCCCACACGGATTCGCCCGAGCACGCGACGATGAGCGAGGTGCATCGCCTGATGCAGGCGCGCGGCCTGTTCGCCAGCATCGACATTCACAACAACACCGGTCTCAATCCGCATTACTGCGTGGTCAATCAGGTCGACCAGACGGTCCTGCACCTGGCCTTGCTGTTTTCCCGCACCGTCGTCTGCTTCCGCGGCCTGGCAGGGACACAGACGATGGCGTTTTCGCCCCTTTGTCCGGCCCTGACGATCGAGTGCGGCAAGCCCGGAATCGCGGCCAACGAGGCACACGCTGCCCGTTTCGTCGAAGCCTGCCTGCATCTTGCTCAGTTCCCGTCACACGACGTGCACGAGCACGACATCGATCTCTACCATACGGTCGCGACAGTGCGGGTGCCGAGCACGGCATCGTTCGGCTTTGGCAAGGCGCAAGCCGACATTGATTTCGATCCCCAGCTCGACCACATGAACTTCCGGCAACTCGATCCCGGCACGGTCTTCGGGCGAACGCGCCTGCCCCTGCCAGTCGAGGTTCGCGACGAGGGCGGCCGCGACGTGACGGCGGAATTCTTTGATTGCCGCAGGGGGACGATCCGCTTGCGGCGCGCGGCCATGCCGGCGATGCTGACCCTCGATGAGCGGGTCGTTCGCCAGGACTGTCTGTGCTACCTGATGGAACGAATGCCTTTTCCCCGCCGCGAACGCGCTGCCCGGGCGTTGTGCGCCGACCAGCTTCTATAGATTCGGCCCGAATTTCCTGTCATGACCGTGGTCACGGATTTCCCGCACCGGTCTCCCGCAGCAGTCGTTCGATCCTGGCCATCTCCCGATGCTGGAGTCCCCTGGCCCGAAATGCCTTGAAGTCCGCCAGGACGGCTTCGGCGAAGGTCTTGCCTTCGGGCAGCGTCCTGTCCTTGTTTTCCGTATAGAGGGCCAGCGCCTGCGCTGTGTGGTTGTCGAACAGATAGCCATGCGCAAGATTGATCCGTATCCAGAGCTGCTGCGGGTCGGCCTCCAGGCCGCGACTGGCACTGGCAATGGCTTCCCGTGGCTGCCGGGCAATCAGTTCGGTCCAGGCGAGATTTCCTTCCGCTCTGGCCCAGCCTGCCCGGTAAGCCACCTGCTGGGGAAATTCGCGGCTCAGGCGGGCAAAGATCTCGGCGGCTTTCAGGATCAGCACCCGCGCTTCGGCCGGGTCACCGCCGCGGCCGCCGAGCAGGATGCCGAGATTGTTGTAGCTCTCCGCTAGGTAGCTCCGATATTCCGGCACTTCGGGATGGTCTCGCGTCAGCCCTTCCTGCAGGTCCAGGGCTTTCTGGTAGGCCGCGCGCGCCGCCTTCGTATCGCTGCCTTCGTTGAGCAGGAGGCCCAGGTTGTTGTAGCTCATCGCCAGCTTGTGCCGGTATTCGACCACCTCGGGATGGTCTCGCGCCAGTCGTTCCCGCAGATCCAGGGCTTTCTGGTAGGCCCCCCGCGCCGCCGCCGCATCGCCGCCGTCGCTGAGCAGGACACCGAGACTGCTGTAGCTCATCGCCAGGTTGTTCTGATACTCCGGCACGCCGGGATGGTTCTGCACCAGCCGTTCCTGCAGGTCCAGGGCATTCTGGTAGGCCGCGCGCGCGCCTGCCGCATCGCCACCGTCGCTGAGCAGAATGCCCAGGTTGTGCTCGCTCAACGCCCGTCTGCTCTGGTACGCCGGCACCTCGGGATGGTCTCGTGCCAGCCGTTCCAGCAGGTCCAGGGCATGCTGGTAGGCTGTCCGTGCCGCCGCGGCATCACCGCCGTCGCCGAGCAGGAGACCGAGGTTGTTGTAGCTCCTCGCCAGATAGCTCTGATGCTCCGGTACCTCGGGATGGTCGCGGGCCAGCACCGCAAAGTCGGCGATGGCCTGGCGATAAGCGGCTTCGGCCTGGCGATGGTCGCCCAACAGGTTCCGGATTTTTGCCGTCCGGAAAGTGGCCGCCGCCAGTTCCGCCCGCATCTGCGGATCTTCCGCTCGCTGGTTGGCGAGGTCCTGGTAGAAATTCAGCGCCTTTTCCAGGAGCTGCCGGCGCAGGGGCTCCGATCCACGCTGGTTGAGCAGGGTCGATTCGCTGACCTGGGTGAAGAAGTGGTCCACGGCTTCGCTGGCCCGTCTGAAGTTGGCCTCGGCCTGGGTCTTCTGGCGTTTCGCTTCCTGCCACTGGACGAAACTGAACACGCCGAAGGCCATGACGACGGTGAACACGGTGGCGGCCGCCAGGAAACGCAGGCGTTTGTGTTGCCGTGCCCGGCGCTTGCTGAGTTCCACCAGTTCGGCCAGTTCGCCACGCAGGGCCAGGCGGTTTTCAAACGGGGGGAGGGTGGCCAGCAGATCGGTTTCCAGCAGCCGCCCATGTCGCTGGTATTCGAGCAGCCGGTTTTCCAGGGTCTGGCGCAGGTCCACCAGTTCCTGTTCCAGACCGCTCATCCACTGGCGGATCTGCCGGGCGAGGGCGTCGTGACGCAGTTCGTACCAGTGCTGGTCCGGGTCTTCGCGGACCAGACGGTCGCCGATCAGGCGTTGCAAGGACTCGTCGACCTGGGCATCGCTCAGTTCCGGGCCGAACTGCCGGGCCCGGATGGCGATATTCTGGCGGTTCCCGAACTGGCGGGTTCCCTCGGCGGTCACCAGGACTTTGAGAATCTGGCGGGCAAGCTCGCTGCCTTCCCCATAACTCTGGACACGCTCTTCGAGAAAGCGGCCCAGGATGGTCTGAATCTGGCCCAATTCCCGGTAAGCGTCGAGCGTCAGGCGGGGATGTTCCGGGGTTTCGAGCAGCGCCTTGCGATAGAGCGAATCGAAAACCACCTGGAAAATCGGCAATTCCACCTCGCTGCCGCCGCCGCTCAGGTCGCTGAGGATGTGCGGCACCAGGCCCTTTTCAAGGGCCACGCCGCAGACCTCACAAGGCCCGACGATCGCGGCTTCGGCGTCGCTTCTGGCCAGGTGGCGAATCCATAAGCGATTGTGGAACAGGCCTGGCCAGTAAGGTTCCAGTTCGCTCGCCCGCGCCAGATATTCTTCGCGCAGGCCGATCACCAGGCGGCAGTTCCCTTCCTGTTCCAGCCAGCCCTGCACCATACGGGCGAAGGCCTGGCGCACACTGGCGGGCTGGAACAGGAAGAATTCCTCGAACTGATCGAATACCAGGACCAGGATCTTGTTCTTTTGCTCGATGACCGCGCGCAGCAGGGCGTCGAGTTCCTGTTCCGGTGCGTTCCCCAACACCCGCTGCAAGGCCCGCCGCACGGCCTCGAACGGATCCTGTGCGGTGCGCACCGTGACGAACAGCGCCTCTTCGGCGGGGATTTCACTGCGCAGGCCGCATTCGATCAGCGAGGTCTTGCCGGTCCCCGACTCTCCATACACCAGCAGTACCCGGCTGCGATAGAAGCGGGCATACAAATCGCGGATTTCGTTGTCGCGCCCGAAAAAGAGGCTGCGGTCCCCGACGCCGTAGGCATCGAGAAACTTGAAGGGGGAACGGTGCTGGTCCGTTGCCGAACCCACTCCGGCAAACAGGGTATCCAGGCTCTCATGGTCATCCATGGCGACTCCTCAGTCCAGCATCGGTGGGATGGCTGCGGTGTCGCCAAACATCTGCAACAGGACGGTCAGTTCTTCCGCCAGATTGGCGGCCCTTTCGGACTCGCTGCCCCGAAAATTTCCGCCATGCTTGCAGGCCGTGTAATCGGCCTGCTCGGGGTTCTTCATCCCGTTGTAGAAGAAAATGTCGGGCGCCTTGCCGGCCTTCGCTTCATACACCAGCAGCGGGTCCAGGTTGAGATGGCGGCCGCTTTCCGGATGACTGAGGATCACCGCATGAGAATCGAGGGGGAGGGCCTGGTTGTGGCGGTCGCCTTCGAAATCGCCCGAATTGCCAATCAGCCTCATCAGGCGGTGGCGGAAGACAGGCTCGTGGCGGCGGCGTTTCTCGACGTCGATTTCGCTGATGAAGGTCAATTCATAATCCAGCAGAAACTCCAGCGCTTCCAGCACGCTTTCCAGGAGTTCCTGGGCGCGGCCGCACAGGTCCTGAAATTCATGGGCGTGCATGACCTTGATCTTGTCGTGGCTGAGTCCGTTGCGCAAGGTGAGCAGTTCGCCGAGCGCCTTCAGCGCTCGGCTGTCGGTCGATGGGGGATCGAAAAAGAAGCGTCCCATTTCAGGGATCAGAACCGTTGCCTGTGGTTCCGTCAGCAGCCAGCGCAGACTTTCCCGAGCCAGGTGCAGCCAGGTTCCCCAGGCGATGCGCTCGAAGCGCGGCTTGAAATCCGCGCGCAGCGCGTGCGGCGGAACGCGCCTGGCCGTTTCGGCAAAGTCCCGCGCCTGGCACAGGTTCACGACTCCAAGGAAACGCGTGATGGCTTCGCCGGTGCTCAACAGATAGCGCAGCCGGTTCGGCCCGGGGTCCAGACATTCGTCGGTACGCAATTTGACGAACATGGCCGCCACGGGATACGGGAATCCGTTGATGACTTCGCGAGCATAGCGGTCTTTCATCGAAGCACCCTAGCAACAAGACGATGGTCGAGAGAATATAGGTGAGGCGCTGGGTTTCCAGCGTGCTGGCGGTATGGAGGGCATCTTCCAGTTGCGAAACGCGGGGTGCGGGTTCTTGATGGTATCACCAACGCACCAGCGGGTTTTGAGTGCGGCGCGGAAGGCATGCACGTTGGCCCATCGCAAACCAACGTGATGGTCCTGGGTCTTGTGCAATCCACGGTTGGCTGGATCAGAGTGCGGATAGCCCGTTCCGTGCAATCCGTGGTTGGAAAATGTCATGGTAAATACGGCGCGCCAGCCAGGTCGACGGTGGGCCAAAATGGCTGGATGGCAACTTTCGGCCAGGAGCCGACGGCGGAGATTCTTCTCCAAAGCCGACGCTGACCCTGAGCAATCAACCATAACCGGTCAGTCGGCAGGGGGGATGTCAATTTCCGCTCATGACCGAGCGGTATGCTCCGGAAAGCAGTCAGCAGGTGTAGGATGGTGTCGGTCGGGGTAGTGGTCCAGACGTGGATATCAGCCTCATATAGTATTTTATAATCAATATATTAGAGATTAGCATATCCACTTGAGGAACACCACCTCGGTCGGGAACCGGCCAGGAAACGACCTTCATGCCAACCGTGTCGACGGTCGGCTTCTCGGCCAAAGGCGACACTCGCGTTTCAACAGATCAAGTCTGGTGTGCATACGAAACCGGACATTGGCTCCTTGCGAAACGCGAACGACCGCTTTGGCCCAGTCGAATGGCAGGAATAGGCTGATCTGAGACGTTCGACGTTTCTCTACGAATGTCAGCGGCTGCCGAAAGCCGACGACGAACCTGGGGAGCATAAAATGTCGGCTGTTTTCTGTGAGCCTGACAAGGACTAGAGCAGTACTTTTCATCTTGAGCTTTGGCTGCCGCCAGATCCTTTCGCGTCAGGGAGAGTATGCTAAAACGGTCGCGCTCAAGGCGCCCGCAGCATCGCCAACTGCGGATGGTTCGAAAAGTCTTCCTTCGCTGTCCTAAGCAAGCTGCCGAAGTTGATACTCCTGCCTCCGCCGCCCTGTTTCAGCGTGCGAAGTGCTGCATGCCAAGCAGCCTGACCAGTGGGATGAAACTGGAGACGGGACAGATCACCACCGGCGCGGCTCCATACTTCTTGGTCCCGAGGTCCGAATGGGTAGAGCTCGATCAAGACCTGCTCTAACACCGACCAGGGGTCCTCCTCTTGCGCTGCGGGCATGGTCTCGGGATTGTACGGCGACTTCCTCCCGCCTTGGCTCAGCGCGACAGCGAAGTTCACTTCAAGGTTGTCTGCCTTAAAAATTGGGTGCTGGCCGTTTGGGATCAGCTTAGGTACTTCTTCTGAGATGTAGTTGAAAAGGTCAAATATTTTGATGAAGCCGCTGGCGCTCCTGTCGGCAGCTCCGCGCAAACCTGCCAGCAGTGCAGTCGTGAAAACGCTGTTCCTCGCGCCGACAAACACGGCCGACACTTCGTCAGCACGACACGATGCCATCAGAGCGCGTCCGCTCCCGACTGCCAACTTCGCGAAAGTGTTTTGGGTATAGCCAGACTTGAGCTCGTGACCTTTGCCATCGGTCAAACTCTTCGAGATTGCAGCACCCCCAGCATGACAGGCGTCGACAAAGACCAGCAGTCGCTTCGTCTTGATCTGCGCAAATGCCGCCGCTAACTCATCCGAGCTAATCGACGTGTTCTCAATGTCAGCGAGGTCGCTATCCACGGTCACCAGCACGCTGTCCTCATTACCTGGGCTGCCGACGACACCACCGTGGCCGGAGAAGAACACGCAGGCCGTGTCATCAGGGCCCGTCCGAGCAGCCAGTTCTTCTAGACCCTTCAACACAGCTGCCCGAGTAGCGTTTGCGTCCAAGAGAGTGACGACGTTGGCGGGGGCATAGGCACAGTACGTCGGAGATGCGAGCGTCGCGGCGACGTCGTTGACGTCGTTCAGGATCGCCGTAGGTAGGCTAGAGATTTGCTGATAGTTCGCCACGCCGATAAGAAGGGCGTGGCCTTGCGGGTATCCAGTTGGGTTCATGTTTCAACGGTGGGTATGTAGAAATGCTAACGCCGGCCGACGATGTCCGTATCGCTGGTATACAGGCGCAGCTTCTCGTTCCCAGGGAAGTCCTGGCACATCACTGCAAGGAGCTCACGCGTAGTCGGACGGGCGCCGTAACGGATTGAATGTAATGCAGTGTGCCAACGTGTCGCCCCGTTTTGAGAGCGTCCCGGTAGGTCGGAATTATTGCCTCCGGCGCGTGACCAGAGCTCGAGGCTGTCCGGGCCACTTGGATAGAGTTGACAAGCCTCTTTCTCGAATGCGTCCCACTTGTCGGCTACGGTTGGTTTCGAGATTCCAAGCATCCAACGCGTATGAAAGTTGAGCAAGTCTGCGCACAGCCGTAGCCCCGGCATGAGATCTGCACGATGGTCGGCAAGCCGGTCCGAAAGATATTTGGCCGCGCGGTCCCAACGTCGGGATGCCACAAGCGTACCCAGCCGCTCGGAATCCGTATGAGAAAGATTGCGAACGCTCCTCAAAAGGTTGTTCAGCCATGTGATGAACACCTCTTCGATGAACGACGGCAGAGCACTGACGATTGCTAGACGGGCATCAACCGTCACCGATGACCTTTCGAGCACAGACTGCAAGTTCGAACTCGCGATGATTGCGCGTTCAAGTGGGACTTCAGGAGGAGTCACCACCGTGCCTTTCGCAGCAAGTTCCAGCCAGCCGGTTGCGGTCGCCTGCAGGTAATGGTCACGCTGCGAAGCGGGCAGAAGCGACCACAACCCCGCCCGCTCCGAGGTGGCGCTGAGGTCAGCCAAGGGTGTCTGTGCCAGCGCCTCAAGTAAGCCAGCGTCGACGGGCAGTCTTCCGGCGAGTTGAGCCACAACGGTATCGCGCACAGCGATGGCATTGCTGGGTGCGTTCCACAGGGAAGAATCCTTGCCAATCGCGGCGCCCCACACCTTTTGCTCGGTGATGTCGTCGCAGCGGATGTTAGACAGGATCTCAGGGTGGGCAGCGGCTAGGTCTGCGCACAATCCGACCAAGCGCAAGTCCTTGTGCGCTAGTGCGCATTCCAACGTTTGTGCAGGGCTAGCATACCGAAGGGCTGACCGCAAACCGGCGCTGTGCTCTGGGTCTTTGTCAACCTTGAGCTGCTGACCTATGGCATCAAGGGGGGGCAGCGTTGACGCCAGTACGGCGCCGTACGCGATCAGCCAGCGCTTCTTCAGCAGCGGCGAGAGCAGGGTGGCCGGAGTGGTAACGTGAAGCTTTCTGGGCACTTCCCCTGCCAACCGCTGCTCAACTGCCGGTTCAGCCGGTAGGGTGCCTACGGCCGCGGTGAACGCGACATGGCTACGCTCGGCCCATCTCCAGATTGCTTGGGAAACGTCAGGTCTGTCTCGACGAGCGGCAGACAATAAGCCGGCCGTCACCGCAGCGCGCCACGGCGGCAATGCGAGATCTTCATTAACCGACGCCGCGACCATCTCCATTAAGTCGCTGTCGTCCGCTGGCGAAAATCCGAGGTCGCTGACGAGAAGTTCAACGGCCAACCACAGCGACCGCGTGTTGGCAAAACCGGAGAGCGCCAGATTCCTCATTGGCAGCAACTGCTTGCATCCCGCGCCTGGAATCAAGGCCGTGAACCGACCGATGAGCTTATCCTTGGCGTTTGCAGCGTGCGTCGGCTGATTTGAGAGGCTGTCCGCCAAGCGTATGGCAGCCAGCAAATCATCGAAGCTTTCCCCGCCAGAGAGGAGGGTGTGCAGCCGTTCAAGCCTGATCAGTTCCTTCAGCGTACGAACTTCAAGGCCTAGGTCATCAGCGAGAGCCAGGATTGGCTGCACGTCACGCTGGCCGCAGAGAATTCCTGCGGATTCAGATTCCGGGGTTTGATCGTCTGGCTTGACTATGCGGTGCTTCGTCCAGCGAGCTTGGAGCTGCTCGGGCGTGCATACGAGCACCGGCGTGGGTTGGTCTACCACGTCGTTCGGCCCGAAGCTCAGCCGGAACGCGAAGGTTCGTCTTAAGGCCGGCCAGAGGTTCCTCCATAGTGAATCGACGAGGTGCTCGAATCTCTCGACACCCAGTCGGACAACTGGAACGAGTCCTTGGGTTGTTAATGCGTTGGCCGTACCGATCAGGTCAGCGGCCGGCGCGTGGCTGCTGCCGGCAGTGTCAAGCTCAAGCGTTGCCACTGAACCGGGGCAGTCTGTGACCGAGGGTGCCAGCCACCCAAACAGCGCGGCTAGGCTCCCAACCTCGCACATATCGTCCAAGCTGACGATTAGCGCGTGAGTCAGCACCATGCCGCCACGCGACGCGCTCGAATCCAGGAACGTGCGAGCGAGAACGTAGTGGCCGTCGATAGGAAAGCCGCGAACGAACGGCGACCAAGCTTGGACGCCTGGGGGCACTGAATCTGGCAAGTCGAGCTTTGATGCGATGGCAGCGGCTATGAGCGCATTCGGACTCGATGTTCTGAGTCCGTGACCGCGGCCTGGGATCTCGCCATAGATGGCCTGCTCGACTCGCATTCGCTCAGGTCCCGTCGGCCATCAAGAGTTGGATCGGCAGGGTAATGTCGTTGTCCTTCACACCGGAGGGTAGCACCACGTAGCCGAACTCTTCGGGGCCGCGGGTTGCGTATTCCTGATCCGCATTCGTCTTGCTGAGCGCGCGTTCGAGGGCCGACAGGCCAATGACAGTAGGCGACGTCCAATTACTGCGCACGAACGACCACAACATCGGCAGTCGAGACGCCAAGAGGCCAGCCGGCGGCGCCGTCGTTTCAAGCTCATCCCAGCAGCTCAGTAAGATGGTCAAGCGAGGCTTGCGAAGCGGTCGGTCCAAGTGGAACTGCGCCAAGTAGAGCAGCATTTGAAGGAGTTCCACTGTCCTTGCTTGATCTGACGGCTCGTATGCCGCCTCCTCTCCCTGGGGCTCAGCGGCAGCGAATGACTGCAGCGGGCGCGAGAACAAGTCATCTTCGGACCGAAGTGAATGCAGTCTGATGAGCAAGACCCAATCCGTGGCTTCAAGGACGCGATCGCGCCAGGCGGCCGGGATCCGGCGTTGCGTGACAAGGTTACGAACCTGTTCGCCGCCGTAGTCCGGCCAAACCAGTTCGGCGTAGCGGCCTGCCTCGTCCGTAATGGGCCAGACGCTCTCGACGTAGGTGTTGGCCGGTGTGTGGTCGGTCGATTTTCCCTCAGTCAGGCAACTGAGCGCTGTATTGAACGCCTCCAGGTTCGTTGGAGCGCTGGACATCTTGAGTGCGCACGCCTTGACCATGAGCCGCTTCAAAAACTGGGCCCCATAGTGAGTCTTTCCGACGTTCGACTCGCCGACCAACAAGATGGTGTGTTGAGCAGCCATCAACTATTTCCTACCAAATCGAAAAAGCGGGTCGTGACCACACGCTTTTGTCGTGGGCAAATCCACCCCCGCGCGCTTGGTGCCAAGAACCCAGCCAAATAGCTCGCGGAAGCCTTCTGCAGCGTCGACCTCGCCACGAGGAGATACGCTGACTGTGAACTCCTGGACGCTAGATGAGTCCGACGCCACCGCTTTTCTGATCTGGGCCTCCATGGCTGGCGCCACGTCTACGTCCCCCTTCGTCCAGACGAGTGCCAGGCGCCGTCCGCGGGCCTGGGTCACTGCACGCTGAGCAAGCAGCTGAAAGTCGTTTCGAGCGGCCCCCATCTTGGGCCCACCAAGTGCCTGACGGTCAGCAATCAGTAGCGTGACGTCTGCGTGCCGAGCAATCCAACGGGCCCCTTCCGCGTCGGCTGCCTGCTCGTTGATCGCCCATTTCTGAAACCACTCTCCGGGTGCATCGGCAAAAAGAAGGTCGCGCAGCGACCCGTCCTCACGGCGAAAGCCAAGGTGAAGCATGCCGGGGGCTCGAGCCGCTCCGCTGGGCGTGTGGGGCGGAAAGCTTGGGGGCTGCCCCGGCTTCCAGCGCAGATAGGTCGCCACCGCCTCCCAACCTGCCAGCGTGTAAGAGTTGCTGAATAAATTGGCGTCAGTAGTCAGAGCACCTCGACCCAGCAGCAGATAGAACGCACCGAGAATGGTCGTCTTACCTGCGCTTTCCGGGCCGACGATCCCGACAGTGATGGGCTTGACCTTACCGCTGACGAAGTTGAGGTCAGACTCTCCCATCGCCAAGCCGCTCCATGGCAGCAGCATCTGGTCGGAGTCAGCCGAAGCGGCTACTTCGCCTTTACTAACACGCTTCCACTCGGGGCACATATCGAGCCGGATGTGACCCAGCGTGCAGGTGGTGTTGTCGTCAGCGAAACAGTTGGGGTGGGGGCACCGGTTCATGGGCGTCTTACTTCTTAGCCCGCTTGGTTGGGCTGTCGCTGGTGGCGCGTGCGGTCTGGAGCTCACGGAATAGGTATGTTCCCCACTCGGATGGGGTCATCTTGGTGGAAGCGTCCAAGCCACCGAGGGTACGCAGAGTTGTCGCTTCGATTGCACCTGAATCCCGCGGGTGCCCAATCAACGACAGCAGCGGGCCTCGGCCAACTGGTTCAGGCGCGTACTGAGCAGCCAGCGCGCGGAAAGGCTGCATGAATGCGGTAGTCCTGGCGTCGTTCAAAAGGTTAGCGACGTCGCGCCTGTCATTGCCTTGATCACCTTTTTCAACCGGAAGACAGCGAATGGCCTCCCGCAGGAAGGCCGACACGCTCGCTGGTGAATAGGTTGGTACCTGTTCGTGTAGGTCGAGCGCCATCAAAGCGGAGGCCTCGAACGGCGGCAGGTCAAGGTAGCTCGCATGAGCGCTCGGGGAATACAGCGCTTCCTTCCACCAAAGCAGGTTCGTGCGGCGTTGCAGACCTGCCGTCGCGCCGCTGAAGCTCGCTAACGCCTTGTCAACGTGAGCGGTGACCGCCTGCGCCAGCGTAGACAGCGGGCCCGAGAGATCGACGGGAGCTGGCGCAAGCTTCTCGGCCATCCCGTCCAACTCCTCTGCGATGGCGATGCTCATCCTGTTTGCAAAGTCTTGCGCCCACTGCTGGGAATTGGCATTGGGCTGATGGGGATTCGGGTTGTTAGGCCCCCAAGGCCCCGCGGCGGAATGAATTTTCGCCTTAAGCTCACTCTGATTGACAGTAGGTGCCTCATAGTCCGTAGACACTGGGGTTGGCGGCGTGTACTGCAACGGATCGACCGTAATCATGTCCGGCGTTGCCCACTCTGCCTCGGCGCGCGCATCGACCTTCGTCTCAATTTCGCTAACTGCTTCGCGCCAAATATCAGCTTCGTCAGACGTTTCGGTGTGGGCCAATGCATTGCGCGCCGTGTTGACGAAGGCGACAGCAATCGCATCGTCCGAACGAGCCGCCTGCACTATCGCGTCCAGCAGGATGGCCCGCAAAATGCCAACGGGACGCCCGGCAAAGGCGTTTGCAACAGTCTCCCATTGTTTGCGGAGAGAGGCCATCGCCTCCTCTACGGTTGGGTCTGTGGCTGCAACATTGGGGTCAGCCGCCACCATCGTGAAACAGGCAGTCCTCGAGGGCGCCTTTCGAAGAGTGGCCGACAGGTCTTTGGCCGTGGACCGAAGCTTTTCGAGCTTGGTGTCATCACCTTTGAGGTCGATAGCTCCAATCTCAAGAAATTTCAACAGAAATTCTTCCTCCATTCCCTAGGCTCCCGACCTTTGTTGTGATGCCGCGAAATGATACTTGATTTGTAACTACTCAGGTACTACATCTCGTTAAAAATCAACACGTTGCGAATATTTAAATAGCATAATGACGAATGGGATTGCTTTAGAATCAAATGGTTGCAAGTTTATGCCATTGTTCGCCTGTTTCTAACCAATTGTTTTTGCATAACATTTTGACCTGAGTAGTTACCTTGATTTTGTCATACACGTCCTCCCCATGCACTGTTCGCCCTCTCACTATGAGGCATCTGTAATTGTATTCAGATGACGCCTGCGCCAATTTCCAGCGCGCACTCACAGTCGTGGAGAGGGAGGAGAGCGGCATTGAGTCGCCCGCAAAGAACCCCGCTCTTCGCAGCTTTACATCTGTCGCTTCACCCGCATGGCCAGCGCGCTGACGCCCATAAAGGCAACACCCATCAGGACCAGCGAGATCGGCCAGCCCAGTGAATCGACGAAATGCTGGGTGGTGAAATAGCCGATGTAGCTCAGCATGGCGATCACCGTCGTTAGCAGCAGGGCGCGGCTTTGCAGCAGGACGCAGGCGTAAAGCATCGAGGCCGTGACGGCAAAGAAAGCCGGTTCGACAACGGTCTTGTACACCAGATCGAAAAGGCCGGTGTAGGCCATGGCCGAACCGATCAGCGTGCCCAGCCCGGCCAGACGGTTCTGTCGTCCGCCTTTTTCCAGACCGTAGGCGGCTGACATGATCGACATGCCGGTGAGAAACACGGCCCAGTTGGGGGTCGATGCGATGGCCACCCGATCGAAGATGCCGGCGTTGAGCCAGCACAGGGCGATCAGGAAGGCGAACTCGGACAGGCTGCGATGGGGGGATTTCTCCAGTTCGGTCGCCACCAGAAACAGCGAGCCGCCAAGAATGATGGCGCTCAAACCCGGTGAGACATCGAGCATGTCGAGACCGACTTGCAGGAAGGCGTATACGAACAGCAGGGCGGTAAAGGCCAGTACGGTCTGTGCATATTGGCGGAACAGCACACCCTGATGCAGCGCCATCAGTCCGAAAACGCTGAGCGCCGCCAGGCGCCAGTTGTCGCCGCGTGGAAAGACCTCATGGATGAAGACGAACCAACCGCTGGTCAGCATGATCACGGAGGCCAAGGCGAGCGGCAGGATCAGTTTCGGAAACTTTTTCTCGTGCAGCGCCGAGATCAGCACGATCAGCAGCGTGTAGCCAACGCCCAGCGTGACCAGGACGCGCATCACACTGCCCATCCGATTCCAGAACATGCCGATGTAGGTGCTGATGCCGGCAAGAATGAAGATCGCACCGAGATAGGTGAACAGCGTCTTGGCGATTTCGCCGCCACTACGCCGGGCGGGCGCCGCCTGCATCAGTGACGGGTCGCGATAGGCCACGGCCACTTCATCCGGCGTGATGTCATAGGTTCGCATCAGTTCGGTGATTTTGCCGAGTGCACCGGGTTTGTCGGTGACGTGCCTGACGCCGAACAGGGCGGCGACCAGCGGCCAGCCCCACCAACCACCGCCGATGACGAACAGCAGCACCAGCAGCAGTATCAGCCAGCTCATCATCAAACTATGCTCCTGTCGTCGAGCGACATGGTGGCGTCTCAGTCCGAGCGCTCATGGCGAAACCACCCAGCCGATGAAGCGAACCGTGTTGCCGTAGTAGGCGCCGTCGGTATTGGGCAGGCGGATGCTGCGCCCGCTTTTTACCAGCTCGGCCTGCGAACGGTAGCGGGAGGAATAGAACAGGTCGGTAAAGATGCGCCCCGAATGGCCGTCGGGGCCGGCGCTAAATGCGTAGCCATCGGGTGCCAGACTCGACGAATCAACTTTCACTCCTGCGAGATCAGGCACCTCGATCGGCGTCACCGTGGGAATCTTCGGCGCTTCGACGGTGCTCCCGGTATTCGGCGCGAGACCCGGCGGGAGGAGCAGGGCGATTTCCTTCACCGCGCCGGTTCTAGGATTGAAGCGCCAGAGTCGCGGATTCTGGTAGGGCTGATTGCTGCCAATGTAATTGACCTGGACCCGGTCGTCGACGACGGCAATCTGAAGCGTGTTCTGGGTGTTGTTGTAATAGCTGTAATTGGTGGCGTACAGCACGTCATGCTGCGCCGGTGCGACCAGCAGGGTCGGAATGCCGGAAATCACCAGGAACAGCACGACCAGCAAAAGCGGCAAACCGAGACCGAAAGCGATGGTCGGGTTGTCGCGGAAAACATTCTTCATGTCGGGAATTCCTGTGGACTACTACTGAACTGAATGAAGCTCAAGAGCGCCTCTCTGCCAATAGCGTAGCCCGCGTCACCGGGCTTTGCAATTGCTCAAGCCACCATCGCAGTGCCCGCCCTTGGCCACCCCTTCCGCTCTTGCGCCACGCGTAACAAAACTGCAGCTGGTGTTCCCCCTGTTCGATTTGTTTGACCACCAAGCGTCCGGTATCAATGTAGGGCTGTGCCAGGCATGTCGGCAGGAAGCCAACCCCCAGCCCTCTAAGCTGCGCGTCAAGCTTCGCTGGCACGTCCGGAACGGTCATCACCTCTTGCCCGGGCAATAGTCTGATCGTCAGGCCGCCGCCGCGTTGTGTCGAGTCGGCAAGCGCCACCGCGCGATACGGGCGGATAGTCTCATCGGTCAAGGGTTCAGGCGCCTGTGCGAGCGGGTGGTGAGGCGATACGGCGAAGACAAAACGAACCGAACCGAGCGACTCCCGCTGTAGGTCAGCCCGGCTACCGGCCTGTACGGCCACGCCCAGCGCCAGATCGGCCTGGCCCGATGCAAGCGCTTCGAGCGTGCCAGACAGCGTCTCGCTGCGCAGCTTGAGACTGGTCGGCGGTTTCAACGCAAAAAATGACTGGCAAAGCTCCATCACCGTCGCACGAACGATGATGCTATCCACCGCAATCGTGAACTGTGGCTCCCAACCGGTCGCCACCCGCTTGATGCGGTTGGCCACGGCATCGATATCGGCCAACAGTCGCGCACCCTCGCGCAGTAGTTCCTGCCCAGCTTCAGTCAAGCGGGCCTGCCGCGAGCTGCGATCAAACAGCAGGACATCCAGCGCGTCTTCGATCTGCCGCACGCGATACGTCAGTGCGCTCGGCACCATATGACTTGCACGGGCAGCCGCAGCAAAGCTGCCGGCCTTTGCAATGGTCTCAAGCATGGCCAGGGCATCGGGTGTTAACACATCGCGGGCAGTCGGCATCAGGGCGTAATTCATTCAATTATTTTGAATGATGCCATCAAATTGGCAGCACCTGCAAGCATCCTGAAAAACGCACAATGCACCTCATCAACAAGGAGGGTCACATGCTCACAGTTCGTAAGTCTCAGGATCGCGGTTACGCAAACCATGGCTGGCTCGAGAGCTACCATTCGTTTTCATTTGCCGGTTATCACGACCCGGCGCACATGGGCTGGGGCAACTTGCGGGTCATCAACGAGGACCGGGTGGCCCCCGGCACCGGCTTTGGCAAGCACAGCCACCGCGACATGGAAATCATCAGTTACGTTCTGTCGGGAAATCTCGCGCATCAGGACAGCATGGGCAATATCAAGGGTATTCCACCCGGCGACGTGCAGCGCATGAGTGCCGGCACCGGCGTGACGCACAGCGAGTTCAACCACGCCGAGGGCGAGACCACGCATTTATTGCAGATCTGGATTATGCCCAACGTGACCGGCATTGCGCCGAGTTACGAGCAACGGCATGTTCCGGCAGAACAAAAGCGAGGTGAGTTGTGCCTGGTGGCGTCGCCCGATGGAGCAGGAGATTCAGTCACGATTAATGCCGATGCGTATTTGTTCGCCGGCCTGTTCAACGGCACGGAATCCGCCACCCTGAACATCAACTCCGAGCGCAAGGCCTATGTCCACGTGGTGCGTGGTGCAGTCGAGGTCAACGGCCAGCACTTGTCGGGTGGCGACGCCGCCCTGATCAGCGCGGAAAGTCGCATTGAAATCACGAACGGTAAAGACGCAGAAGTCTTGGTCTTTGACCTCAAAGCGTGAACATTCCCAATCAATACCTACCAAATCACTACAGGAGATCAAAGATGACACGGATCACGGTCGTATATCACTCGGGTTATGGACACACCCAACGAATGGCGGAAGCGGTCGCCTCTGGCGCTGGCGCATCACTGCTAGCAATCGATGCAGAAGGCAATTTGCCTGAAGGCGGCTGCACGGTAAATTTGTTCTCCGCCGCACTTCACGCTTTGGCGTTGCC
>NZ_JDSS02000001.1:7518-8020 GCF_000584955.1 Candidatus Accumulibacter vicinus | reverse complement strand
GCCAGCCCGGCAGCGGCGAGAAGGGCGACTGGCTCGACGGCGGCGAAGGCCGCGACCTCGCCATCGGCGGTGCCGGCAACGACGTCCTCGCCGGCGGTGGCGGCAGCGACCAACTGATCGGCGGCGGCGGTGACGACCTCCTGCTCGGTGACACCCAGCGTGACCTCGTGTATCGCGACTGGAGCGTCACCCGGCAAGTGATCCCGCAGCCAGCCGGCAACCTCTACCAGTACCCCTTCGGCCAGGCCTGGATCAGCCAATCGGCCAACCCCGGCGACGACGCCCTGTATGGCGGCGGTGGCAGCGACTGGGTCATCGCCGGTGCCGGCGACGATTTCGCCGACGGCGGCGCCGACGACGACGTTCTCTTCGGCGAGGAAGGCAACGACGTCCTGCTTGGCAATTCCGGCAACGACATCATCAACGGCGACAATGGGGGTCTTCCCCCGGCGGCCCATGGCGACGACTTCCTCGACGGCGGCGAAGGCGACGACCAGCTCCG
>NZ_JDSS02000001.1:6527-7168 GCF_000584955.1 Candidatus Accumulibacter vicinus | reverse complement strand
TGGGTGGATCGGATGTCCTCTACGGCGGCGCCGGCAACGACACCCTGACCGCCGACAGTGGCGACGAGAACGCCGGCGCGGACTACCTCGATGGCGAAGATGGCGACGACCAACTCGCTGGCGGCGCCCTGGCCGACGTTCTCTACGGCGGTGCCGGCAACGACACGCTGTTCGGCGACGACAGCCAAACGGCATCCGACAAGCAAGGCGACGACTATCTGGACGGCGAAGACGGCGACGACAGTCTGTACGGGATGGGGGGTGCCGACCAACTCTACGGTGGCGCCGGTGCCGACCTGCTGGCTGGCGACAACAGCGACACCCCCGCGGAAGCGCTCGGCGACGACTATCTCGACGGCGAAGACGGCGACGACACATTGTACGGCGGTGGTGGTGCCGACACCCTCTTCGGCGGCGAAGGCAACGACACGCTCTACGGCGACGACGGCAGCGCGCCCGCCGAGCAACAAGGCGACGACACCCTCGACGGCGGCGCCGGCGACGACCAACTGCAAGGCGGTGGTGGCGCCGACATGCTGATCGGTGGCGCCGGCGACGACGCACTCTACGGCGACAGCAGCAACACCCCGGAAGCCGCCATGGGCGACGACACCCTCGACGGTGGCGAAGGCAACGACACC
>NZ_JDSS02000001.1:5180-6155 GCF_000584955.1 Candidatus Accumulibacter vicinus | reverse complement strand
GGTGCGGGCGGCGCCGACACGCTGATCGGCGGCGCCGGCAACGACGTTCTTGCCGGCGACGGCAGCGGGCTTGCCGAGTCAGTTCTGGGCGACGACGTTCTCGACGCTGGTGAAGGCGACGACACGCTTTACGGTGACGGCGGCGCCGACATGCTGATCGGTGGCGCCGGCGCCGACGCGCTCTACGGCGACAGCAGCGATACCCCGGATGCCGCCATGGGCGACGACACCCTCGATGGTGGCGAAGGCGACGACACCCTCGTCGGTGGCGGTGGGGCGGACGTGCTGCTCGGCGGCGCCGACAACGACCGCCTGGACGGCGACGCGATCAACGTGGCCGGCGAGCTGCACGGCGCCGACGTTCTCGATGGCGGCGTCGGCGACGACACGCTCGTCGGCAACGGCGGCGATGATGTTCTGATCGGCGGCGACGGCCATGACGTTCTGGCTGGCGATGCCGATGGCCTCGCGAGTGTCTTCCATGGCAACGACCTGCTCGACGCTGGCGCGGGCGACGACCAGCTCTATGGCGGGGACGGCAGCGACACGCTTCTCGGCGGCGCCGGCAACGACACTCTCGACGGCGGCGACGGCGACGACGACCTGGACGGTGGCGATGGTGACGACATCATCGTCGTGCGCGCCGGCAGCGGCACCAAACACATCAGTGGCGGCGACGGCAACGATACGCTGTGGATCGAGGGCGTGAACTTTTCCGCCATTTCTTTGCGCCTGGGATCGCTGCTGATCGATACCGGTGTGCCGGGTGGCGAGATCCATGTGGATGGCTTTAACGCCAGCGATCTGCAGGCGGGCAGCGGCATCGAGAGCTTCCAGTTCGACGACGGCGTGCGCAGCTACCAGCAGGTCCTGGCCAAGGGATTCGACCTCAACGGGACACCCGGCGCCGACGTGATCACCGGTACGGGTGCGGCCGACCGCATCGAGGCCGACGCCCTGGCCACCCTGCCCAGT
>NZ_JDSS02000001.1:4359-5155 GCF_000584955.1 Candidatus Accumulibacter vicinus | reverse complement strand
CGGCCATACGCTCAAGGGTTTCAACTTCTTCGACTCGACGCAGCAAACTCTCCTGCGCGCCCTGCAGCGGGCGGAGTTCAACATCCGGGGCATCTGCCGTGCCGATCTGACGCGCTTCTTGCCCCATCTCTCCGTGTCGAGTATCACCCGATACCTTGGCGCTTGCGCACGTTCGGCCTGATCAAGAAGGTCGCTCATAGCTAGTGCCTGACCGAAAACTCCGGTTTTTGGCGAGCGCGCCGCCTTGAAAATATCGGTTGGCATTGAATTTCTCGTTCGTCCCGAGTTGCGCTGGTCGACTTCTGTCGAATGCGAGCCAAAATGCCCGAATGTCATGGTGTTTAAGCAAGCCGTTCGGGCTGCGCCGGCGTTACTGCATGGAAAGACGCTTGGCGGGCTATGCCGCCAGTTTGTGGGGCATGTCGCGATCAGCGTATCGGGTTTTGCGCTTCGCACGCCGGTTTTCCCGTTCCCTCAGGATGGCGCCGATGCGATGGATGTTCCTGGCCACTACAGCCAGCGCCACGTAGCGTTGGAACCCGTGAAGGCCATGATCCGGACAGTAATCAAGACCATGGACCTCCAGTGCGTTGATCGCTGGGTCTATGTCGTTTCGTGTGGAACGGGCGCTGGTTTTGGCGGTTTGAGGGGGCGGTGATGTCAAGGGCGGACGCAGTCCGGGCGCAGCCGAACCCTTTACATCGCTGCCCGCTCGCTTACGCTTCCTCTGGGCCGAGGAAGGCAGTCTGCCGCCCTCGGCATGGAGGACAATAGCGGCCTTTTCCCTTGCGACTGG
>NZ_JDSS02000001.1:3142-4070 GCF_000584955.1 Candidatus Accumulibacter vicinus | reverse complement strand
GGAAGGCAGTCTGCCGCCCTCGGCATGGAGGACAATAGCGGCCTTTCCTCTCGCGGCCGCTTCCTCATGATTGAAACGCTGTTCACCCAGGCTCTGGGCCTCGTTGCTCCTTGGCAGGTAGAAGAAGTCATCTTCAAGCCAGAGTCCGGACGGATCGATTTCCAGGTCCGGTTTGGCGCCGCCATTCATGCTTGCCCGGCTTGCGGTGCGGCGGCGCAGCCGCTCCACGACCGCTTGGCGCGCTCGTGGCGCCATCTGGATTTCTTCCAGTACGAAGCCAATCTGCATGCCGAGGTGCCGCGAGTGGCCTGTGCCGCTTGCGGCAAGGTGACGCAGATCGCCGTACCCTGGGCGCGTGAAGGCAGTCGCTTCACCCTGCTGTTCGAGGCTTTGACGCTGATGCTGGCGCCGACCATGTCGGTCCTGGCGGCCGGTCGACTGCTGCGCGTGCGCAGTCGCAGACTGTGGCGCGTGATCAATCATCATGTCGGCCAAGCGCGCGCCCAGGAAAGTCATGCCGGGGTTCGCGCGATCGGCGTCGATGAGACCGCCAGTAAGCGCGGCCAGACGTACATCTCTGTTTTTTATGATCTTGATAAGCAGCGCTTGCTGTTTGCGACGCCGGGCCGGGACAAGGCCACGCTCGGCACGTTCGCCAGCGACCTTGCCGAGCATGGTGGCGAGCCGACCGCGATTACCCATGTCAGCATGGACATGAGCGGCTCGTTCCAGGCCGGCGCCGCCGAGCACTTTCCAGACGCCGAGGTCTGTTTCGACCGCTTCCACGTCGTTGCTCTGAGCAGCACGGCGCTGGACGAGGTGCGACGGGCCGAGGTCAAGAGCGAACCCCAACTGAAGGGCACTCGCTGGGGCCTGCACAAGAAGCCCGCCGACTGGACCGTCAAACAAACGGAGACCATGCACTGGC
>NZ_JDSS02000001.1:2044-3132 GCF_000584955.1 Candidatus Accumulibacter vicinus | reverse complement strand
GGGTTCGCGCGATCGGCGTCGATGAGACCGCAAGCAAGCGTGGTCAGACGTACATCTCTGTTTTTTATGACCTCGACGCACAGCGTCTGCTGTTTGCGACGCCGGGCCGGGACAAGGCCACGCTCGGGAAGTTCGCCAGCGACCTCAGGGCGCATGGTGGCCAGCCCACCGCGATCACCCATGTCAGCATGGACATGAGCGGTTCGTTCCAGGCCGGCGCCGCCGAGCACTTTCCAGCAGCCGAGGTCTGTTTCGACCGCTTCCACGTGGTCGCTCTGAGCAGCACGGCGCTGGACGAGGTGCGACGCGCCGAGGTAAAGACCGCGCCCGAACTCAAAGGCACCCGCTGGGGCCTGCACAAGAAACCCGCCGACTGGACCGTCAAGCAAACCGACACCATGTACTGGTTGCAGCGCTCGAACCTCAAGACCGCACGGGCCTGGCGGATCAAGCAGGCGCTGCGCTCCATCTACGCCACTGCCAAGACACCTGACGAGGCCAAGCCCTTGCTCAAGCGCTGGCTCAGCTGGGCCAGCCGCTGCCGACTCGAACCCTTCAAGCGCCTCGGCAGGACGATCACCAAGCATCTTCCTGGCGTACTCAACGGTTTTAACGCCGGCAAACACAACGGCCGCGTCGAAGCGATGAATCGATCCCTCCAGGAGGCGCGCGCACGGGCGCGCGGCTATCGCCGCGTCGAAAACTTCATCGCCATGGCCTACCTCATCGCTGGAAAGCTCACTCATTTGCCCGCCTCGCCCTTCGCCCCGTTCTTGCCCGTTCCACACGAAACGACCTAAACCCAGATTTTGACCCACCCACGTTGACGGTCGAGCGTGCGAACTTGAATCTGGTTGAGGTTTACTTCCCGCTGTGGCTCTATATCGCGGATCTGCGCGAGGATATCCGGCTAGAGAAAGTCAAGCGTAGACGTAACGAGCGACAGTTGATTCGAAAGGCCCTTACAGAGCTGAACCTGCGTGTCTCCTCGGACTACGAGGTAAGCAGCCGACAACTCATCACCTTTCAACCGCTTGACGACAGTCAGGGGCCGTTCGCTCGCCTAGTTGACCTCGGAACAGCCACGT
>NZ_JDSS02000001.1:1089-2019 GCF_000584955.1 Candidatus Accumulibacter vicinus | reverse complement strand
TCCGGACAGTAATCAAGACCATGGACCTCCAGTGCGTTGATCGCTGACTCGACCGCCGAGTGCTGACGTCGAGCTTTGACGAAATCCTCCGCGCCTTCCACCGCTTGTGCCTGTTGCGACAGCTTACCTTTTCGCGGCAACACCACCCGTTTCAGATGCGCCTGTAGTTCCTGCTGGTTTTCTGGTGAGTGAAATCCTTTGTCAAAACTACAGGCCTCCAAGTTGGCAAAATGCTGCTTGGTCTCTTTGACCATGGCCACGGCGACCTGGTCGTCCGTTTGCTTTTCCATGACCTGATGATGCAGGATGAAGCGGTGCTGGTCTTCCATAACGCAGACCCGTAAACCCAGTTCGACCGGTACGCCGGCTTTGCCTTTGCTGATCCATTCCGTGTGCGTCTCGAATACCGAAAAGACCTTCTCGGCATGCGGAATGGTTTCTCCCAGAATGACGCGCCGCCGGGTCTGGTCAATCTGCCGTACGGCATGTTCGATGAACTGTTCGATCTCGATTTTGGCGGCCAGATGCTCAATGCCGCCAGCACCGCTAGACGCGGGGGTCTTGCTCAGCGTCTCCTGTGCCTTGTCCAGGTAGGCTTGGGCGACCGCCAAGTAGGTTTGGTAGGCCTCGATAAGGCGATTGTCATTGGCCTGTTTCTGCGCTTCGCTACGGGCCTTGCGGTGCTTTGTGCTCTGCGCAGTGCGCAGGTGCCGCTTGAGGGGCTTGACGTTGTAGGCGTGCTGCCGCCAGTCGCTCATCCCTTGATCGGCGCTCAGGCGCGCCCTCAGTTCGATCACCTTGCGCGTGGCGTCAAAGAGCAGGTTGATATCGGTCGGGTAATGCACATCAGTCTCAACCACGAAGGAGTCGCAACGCCCATGCAGGACTTCGCCTTCCACTCTTTTTTTGACCAGTTCATGACCCGCATCC
>NZ_JDSS02000001.1:0-697 GCF_000584955.1 Candidatus Accumulibacter vicinus | reverse complement strand
GACATTGTCCTTCAGTGTTTGGTAGTGGTACGACGTCGGGTCGAACAACCCATGCCCGAGCATCTGCCGAAGGGTGTTGTGCTGATTGACCAACTCATGCAGACGGTCGTAGTCGATGTTCAGGTCAAGCCGGATCACTCCGCAGACGAAGATCGACCAGAGTGTCATCCCGGGACGCCCCGTCCGCTTGTCGACCTTCGGGGCCATGTCTGACTCAAGCAACTGGAAGAGCTTTGCCCGCTTGTCTGGATCTTGGTAGAGGTACTGCAAACCTCGCAGAATCTGCGGGATGTCGTCGCGCGACTTGGCGTCAAGAACAATATGAGAAACATCGACTTCGCCAATGTGCATCTGGGTGTTCTGGACAACTCGCATCGCTTGCCTCCAAAAACTCGCCTGTTCGTGCTCTTCGGTAATGGCAATTATAATGCCTTTGGTCTACGCGTGACGGCCTTTCAAACAAGAGCGAAGATTATTTCCGCTGCCGGATTGATGACCCGTTCGGGCACGAAGATCTCTACCCATTTGTCCTCAGAAGCCCGAATTGCGATGTTTTCACCACAAATCACCCTGCGGCTATCAATTCTTCATCGCTCGGAAATCCGTCCAATCCCTTGCTACTGTTGGGATGAAGGGGTTTCGGTCACGCACTATGTACCTTCCGGGTAGTTGCTTCACTCATCGCTTCTCGCTCCTA